>PKDJ01000367.1 GCA_002862545.1 Pseudomonadota bacterium | reverse complement strand
GATGACGAGCAAACGTTCCCTTCTCCTTGGTGCTGCGGTCCTTTCGCTGGCCGTGGCTGCCGGTTGCGCGAGCAACCAGCGCGCATCGTTGGCGCCGTCCGGGGTCTCCGCCTACACCGCACCGACCAACCTGCCGAACGAAGGCAGCCTCGGCGCCACCTCGGCGCTCGGCTATTCGGCCGTCGTCGATGACGGCTACGCGCTGCGACACACGCTCTGGCGTGAGCTCGATCGCGCCTACCGCGACGCCTCGGAGCGGATCGTCGTGCTGCGTGCGAACCAGAGCGTCCTCGTCGAGGAGGAGGATCGCGCCCCAGACTTCAGCATGCGGCAGCCCGAGACCGCCGAGGTCGAGGTCACTGCCACGGAGGTCGACATCGCAGCCTGGCGCGAGCTGCTCGCCCGGGCCTCGACGCACCTGACGAAGGCGCCCGACGTTCACGCTGGCTCCCTCTCCCTGTCGTCGGTCCACTCGACCAAGACCTTCGTCGACACGGAGGGCACGCGCCTGGTGCACGGCCGCACCCATGCCCGCCTGTCCTTCTCCGTGTCGACGACCGCTGAAGACGGCGACATGATCACGGTGTACGACGCCATCGACGTTCACGACCCCGCAGACCTGCCTGCAGACGTCGTCGAAGAGCGCACCCAGCGCGCCATCGAGCGCCTCGCCGACCTCCGGTCCGCCCCGAGGGGCGAGCCCTACTCGGGGCCTGTGATCCTGTCGGGTCGCTCGGCGGGGGTGTTCTTCCACGAGGTCTTCGGTCACCGCGTCGAGGGCCACCGCCAGAAGCGTGAGGACGAGGGCAAGACCTTCGCCGACCACGTCGGCCGGCCGATCTTGCCCGACTGGGTCGATGTCTACGACGACCCACGCCTCGACACCCTGCACGGTATCGACCTCAACGGGCACTACGCCTTCGACGACGAGGGCGTGCCCGCGATGCGGGCCGAGCTGGTCGAGGACGGCACCTTCGTGGGCTTCCTGATGAGCCGCTCACCGCTCGCCGCCTTCCCCGAGACCAACGGCCACGGACGCCGCTCGAGCGGCAGCTGGCCCGCCGCACGCATGGGCAACACGATCATCGAGCCAGCGAAGACCGTCCCGACCGCCGAGCTCCGTCGACGGCTGATCGCAGAGCTGAAGACCCAAGGGCTCGAGTACGGCTACCTGGTCGAAGAGATCGAGGGAGGCTTCACCCTCACGGGACGCATCACACCGAATGCGTTCAACGTCCGGGCCACCAGCAGCCGACGGATCTTCGCGGATGGCCGACCTGACGAGCTGGTTCGTGGCATTGACCTGGTCGGCACGCCCTTCGTCGCCTTCAGCAACCTGGTCGCCGCAGGTGACGACCCCGAGGTCTTCAATGGCATCTGCGGCGCGGAGTCGGGCTGGGTTCCGGTCTCTGCTGTCGCCCCGTCGATGCTGTTCTCCCGCCTCGAGTTCCAGCTCAAGGAGAAGGGCCAGGAGCGACCACCGCTGCTGCCCAAGCCAACGGCCGGCGGTGACGGAGCAGCAGACGCTGCTGCAGCGAGGGCGAACCAATGATTGCGCTGCTCGCGAGCCTCGCACTCGCCGGTCCGGTCGAGGACGCCATCCGCGCCGAGCTAGCGCGCACCGAGGAGCTCTCGCTGCCAGATGCGCCGCCGCTCTACCACGTGCGCTACCAGCTCCTCCGCATGGAGCAGGTCGACCTCCACACGCACCTGGGCTCGCTCGTCCGGCGCTCCACGCTGCCGATGAACGGCCTCGGAGTTGAGATGCGGGTCGGAGAGCCCGACTTCGACAACACCGGCTTTGGTGGTTGGCAGGACGGCTTCCTCCGCACCTCACTCGCTGCGGAGCCGACGGCAGAGTCTGTCCGCCTCGACGCCTGGCGACTCACCGACCGGGCCTACAAGCAGGCTGTCGAGCAGCTCGCCCGCAAGTCGGCCCAGTTCACGCGGCCCCCGGACTACCCCGGCGACTACCAGCTGACGGGACCGACCGTCCACGACGGAGGCCACGCCGAGATCGGAGACGCCGACGCGCTGGAGGCACTCGCGGTAGAGCTGTCGGGCGCCTTGGTCGGTGGAGAGCGCACGCTCGTGCACGGCGGCGCCTATGTCGGCCACGAGGCGGGGAGCCTGTGGACGATCGACACCGAAGGAACCGACGTAGTCCGCCCCCTTCAGGAGACGTCGATCCGCCTGGCAGCCCAGATTCGCACCGACGACGGACTGCTGATCACCGATCAGCGCCTGTGGTCGGTGCGTGCCCCCACTGACCTCCCTCCGCACGAAGAGATGCTCGCCGAGGCCACCGCCCTGCGCGACCAACTCCAGGCCGTCGCGGAGGCTCCAGCCTTCGGCGAGGAGTACGTCGGTCCAGTGGTGTTCGCCGACACCGCGGCGGTCGACCTCATGCGCTACCTGCTCGTGCCGCAGCTCGAGGGCACGCCGGCCGAGGTACCCTTCGACTCGTGGTTCGGGGAGCTCGGCAGCCAGTCGGGCTCGGTGCGACTCGCGCGCCGCGTGCTGCCGCCCGGATGGTCTGCAGTGGACGATCCAGTGGGCTTACCCGGGCATCCGGGAACCTTCACCCACGACTACGAGGGCACCCCCGCCGAGGCGGTCGAGCTGATCACCGACGGCATCGTGCAAGACGTGCTGATGTGCCGTGTGCCCCGCAAGGGCGTCGACGGCACCAACGGGCACGCCCGTGGCTACCTCGGCAGTCGCTCGTCCGGACGCGCGGTCAGCCTGTCCGTCAGCTCCGATCGGCATCAGACCCGCACGGCACTCATCCGCAGGGGCCTCAAGCTGGCCAGGGCCTATGGTCGAGATCACATCGTGGTGATCGAGCGTCTGCAGGAGCCGGCACTCCTCGAGCTGGGCACGAACTTCTGGTACGACGAGGACGACCTCCCGCTGCCTCCGCCGGTCTGGGCGACCAAGGTGTACGCCGATGGCACCGAGGAGCGGCTGCGGGGCCTCCGCTTCGCCGCCGCTGACCGCTGGCTGCTGCGGGACATCATCGCTGCCGGACCGAGCGTCGAGGCCACCTGGCTCGCACCCGCATTCGGTGGATGGGGTGGCCTGGGACCCACCGAGGGCCTCGCAACTCGAATAAGGGCCGCCGAGGTCCTCGTCGGCGAGGTAGAGCTGGTGCCACAGTCTGGTGACCCGATGGACACCCCCATCATCCCCCCTCCGGAGCCATGAAGCGCAAGCGCATCAAGCAACGGGCGGCCGTCGGCCGGCTCGGAAAGTGGCTCACCCGCCGCTCGAGGGGCCGGTGCGAGCTGTGCACCGAGCGTGACACCGTACGCGCCTTCGAGCTGCCTCCCTTCCCCGAAGAGCCCGAGTTCGAGCGCACCTTGATGGCCTGCGAGCGCTGTCGGCAGTGGCTCGAGCGCGGTGGTGTCGACCCGATCCAGGCTCGCTTCCTCGAGTCGGCAGTCTGGCACGAAGAGCCCGCCGTTCGCCTCGCTGCGGCCCGCCTGCTCCTCGAGATCGACGACCTCTCCGACCCCTGGCTCGTCGACGCCCTCGACGCGGCCGGCGTCGACCCCGAGACGCGAGAGTTCCGCTGACCGCGCGGCCACCATGAGGCCCCTGCTCGCCCTGTTCTTCGTCTCGGGCGCCACTGGACTCGTCTACCAGACCGTCTGGGCGCGTCAGCTGCACCTGGTCTTCGGCACCTCCACCCTCGCTGTTGCGGTCGTGCTCGCCGTCTTCATGCTCGGGCTCGGGCTCGGCGGGGCTGCACTCGCTCGTGTCGTCGACCGAGTGCGACACCCCCTGCGACTGTACGGGTGGCTCGAGGTGGGCATCGGCCTGTGGGCTCTCGCCTTCCCCGCTCTCCTCGAAGCCCTCACCCCCGCCTTCCTGTCCCTCGCGCGTGTGCTCGCCGCCGGCCCCGCGCTCACCACAGCAATGCAGGTCACCACGGTGGCGCTCCTCCTGCTGCCCCCGACGGCCGCCATGGGTGCCACCCTCCCCCTCCTCGCGCGCTTCGCCAGCGAGGGACCAACCGACGCCGGCGAGCGCATCGGAATGCTCTATGGGGTGAACACGGCCGGCGCGGTCGCAGGCACCGCCGCAGCCGGGCTGTGGGCGCTCCCGACGCTCGGACTGGCGTGGACCACCCTGGTCGCCGCGGCGGGCAACCTCGGCCTCGGAGCCATCGCGCTGGCACTCTCCCGCACCACGGCACCGCTTCAGGAGCGCTCCCGGCAGCCCGTCGTGGGAGCGCTGGGCATCGCTGTCGCCATGGCGGCGGCCGGCTGGGCGAGCCTGGTCTACGAGGTGGCCTGGACCCGCGTGCTGGCCCTGATCCTCGGCGGCAGCACCTACGCCTTCACGGTGATGCTCATCGCCTTCCTCGCGGGCATCGGCCTCGGCGGTCGACTTGGGGGTCCCCTCGCCGACCACTGGCACCGCCGCCACGGCACAGCCGGTGTGTGGGGAGGACTGGCAGCCATCGAGGCGGCCGTCGGCCTCTCCTCCTACGCCATCACCCACCTCTACGATGCCCTCCCCTGGTGGTACCTCGCCTGGTTCGATGCAGTCGACGGGGCCGCCCACCCCGTGCTCATGTGGGCCGGATGTCTCGTCCTCGCGGGCATCGTCCTCGCGCCCCCCGCGGTGCTCATGGGGCTCGCATTTCCCGTCGCCGTGCGCGCTGCCCTGCCTACGGACGGCGCACTCGGAGAGGCCGCGGGTCGGGTGTACGCCGCGAACACCTTCGGGAGCGCGGCCGGTGCGGCGGTCGCCGGGTTCGTCCTCCTCCCGGCCCTGCAGGTACGGGGCACGGTCGCCGTCGCCGTCGCTGTGAACCTCACGCTCGCCGCCGTGCTCGGTGCCGCAGCCGTCGAGCATGGCCGGTGGCGTCCCCCGCTCGCAGCCTTGGTCGCACTGGCGCTCGTGATCGCCCTGCCTGCCCGCTGGGACCCTATGTGGATGACCGCCGGCCTGTACCAGTACGCTCCGATGGTGGACCATCCGACCAAGGCTCGCGCACGCGCCTTCGCCACCGGCCATCACGACCTGCTCTACTACGCGGAAGGACAGGCCTCGGTCGTCACGGTCGCTCAGAACCCCGAGTCCGGCGTCCTGTGGCTGGCCAACAACGGGAAGGTGGACGCGTCGAGCACCGGCGACCTCTCCACACAGGTGCTCGTGTCCCTGATCCCGGCCATGCACACCACCCCACGGCAGACGATGGTCATCGGCCTCGCGAGTGGCATCACCGCGGGTGCCCTCGCCGAGCTGGACTCGGTGGAGTCTCTCGAGATCGTGGAGCTCGAGCCGGCGATCGAGCCCGCGGCCCGGCTCTTCGACGAGCACAACGGCGCGGTCCTGGACGACCCTCGGGTGTCACTGGTGCTCGCGGACGCACGGAATCACGTCCTCCGCGCAGCCCCCCAGACCTGGGACCTCGTCGTCAGCGAGCCCTCGAACCCGTGGATCAGCGGCGTGTCGAACCTGTTCACGGCCGAGTTCTTCGCCCTCGGGCGAACCCGCGTCGCACCCGGCGGCATCTGGTGCCAGTGGATCCAGTCCTATGGACTCACCGCCGACGATCTCACGGGCCTCCTCGGCACCTTCGCCGACACCTGGCCGCACGTCCTCGTGTACGCCAGCGACGACTACGGTGATCTGATCGTCCTCGGCAGCGATGCGCCCCTCACACCGACCCTCGCCGGAGCCGAGGCCCTGCTGACCGGACCCGCCGCGGAGCGCCTCGCCTCCATCGACGTGAGCCACGCCGTCGACCTCCTCGCGCGCGTCGAGCAGGACCGCGCGGGCCTCCTGGAGCTCGCTCAAGGCCGTCCTCGAAACACGGACGACAACCTCCGCATCGAGTACGCGGCGCCACTCCAGCTCCACGCAGCACCCGAGGTGGAGGCCTACGCCCTGCTCACCCGCGCCGCGCAGGTGCCCTGGGACGCCGTCGGGGACGATCCGCTGTTGCTGGCGGATCTCGCCGACGCCTACCACCGGCGAGAGGCTCCCGTGCGGGCGCTCAAGGCGCTGCGCAGGGCGATCGAGCTCCTCCCCGAGGACGACCCGCTCGCCGATGAGCTGCGTGCCCGTGGCTCAGGCTGGCTCGCCGAGATCGAGGCGGACTGAGAGACGAACCACCGGCAGCCCACCATGCGCCGCGCCGACGGCTCAGCGCTTGCGACGTGGGCGGCGCTCCGCAGAGGCGGTCCACGGATCCTCCGGCCACGCGTGCTTCGGGTAGCGGCCTCGGAGGTCCTTCCGCACATCGGCGTAGGTCCCCCCCCAGAATCCACGCAGGTCGTCGGTGATCTGGGCTGGACGCTGGTTTGGAGCCAGGAGGTGCAGCCGGATCGGGACCCCAGCGAGCCGGGGAGTGTCGTGCCAGCCGAAGACCTCTTGAATGCGCACGGCGAGGACCGGTGGCCCCTCGTCCGGGTAGTCCACGCGCACCCGGCTGCCGCTCGGGACCTCCAGGCGGTCCGGTGCGAGCTGCTCGAGTGCCGCGCGGGCCGCGCCCCAGATGCGTCCCCGAAGGGCCTCCTGCCAGGGCGCTGTGCGCAGCGCAGCGAGCGTCCGACGCCCCTCCGACAGCTCGGGGAGGAGCGTGCGCAGGCCGGGCTCCGACACGTCCGGGAGCCCCAGGTCGGGGCGCTGCCGGGCCAAGAAGCGAACCCGCGAGCACCAGCGCCTGAGCTCCCGGTCCTCGGGGAACCACCTCTCGCGCTCGAGCTTCGACGCCTCCTCGGCGAGGCGCGCCGCGAGCACACTCGGGTCTCCCGACGCGGGGTGCTCGGCCAGAACCAGGTCGCGGTACCGCACCTGCCGAACCGACCGCGCACGCGCACCATCCCAGGTCGCGACCTCCACGTCCTCGGTCTCGAGCCAGGAGCGCTCCACCCCGCTCGCGAGATGGACCACAGCCTCGGTGTCGGCGTCGTCCACAGCCACCGCCACCAGCAGCTCGGGCGCCCGCACCGCCGAGGAGGGCCCCAGGATCGCGCCTCGCCCACCCACCAGCTTCAGCCTCTCGCCGTCGGCATCGCGGCGGCGGGCGACCCGATCCGGCCAGGCCGCCAGCACGGCACGACCCAGGGCATCTGGCTCTCGAGACGAGGGCTCCCGCCCCAGGACGCGACGCGTGGCGCGTGCGAGATGGTCCGCGAGGCGCCGCAGCGGGTGATGGCGCGGCAGCTCCTCGACGGCCGACACCCGATCCGCCAGGTCCGAGTCCGAGGCATGCCGCGCCGGACGCCGACCGAGTGGATCGCGATCGGAGAGCACGGCGGCGACGGTGGCCGCCTCCCGCACGGCTCCCCGCCGATGGGCCTCCACGAGCAGTCGCCCGAGCCGGGGATGAACGGGCAGTCGTCCGAGCTGCTCCCCCTCCGGCGTGAGCCCCGAGCCGTCGACCGCCCCCAGCTCGGCCAGGGTCGTGAGCGCGCGCTCGAGTGCCTGCGCAGGCGGAGGCTCGAACCAGGAGAAGCGGGTCGGCTCTGCACCCCACCGCAGCACCTGCAGCACGGCGCCGGCGAGATCGACCCGCGCCACCTCGGGGGCCTCGTGGGCATCGAGCGTCCGATGCTCCCGCTCGGTCCACAGACGCAGGCAGCGCCCGGCCCGCAGTCTGCCCGCGCGCCCCGCTCGCTGATCCGCCGAGGCCACGCTGACCCGCTCCTGAACCAGACGATCGAGGCCCGTCGAGGCGTCGAGCCGACTGCGCTTCACCCAGCCTGCGTCGATCACCGTGGTCACACCCGGCAAGGTCACGCTGGTCTCGGCCACGTTGGTCGCGAGCACGATCTTCCGTCCGCCGGGTGCCAGAGCCCGGTCCTGCTCCTCGGCGGACAGGCGCCCGTGGAGCGGAAGCACCTGCCAACCTCCGGGCTGACCGAGGGCTCGCGCCGTGCGATGGATCTCGCGCACCCCCGGGAGGAAGACCAGCACATCGCCATCGGCGTCTGGGAGCACGTCGCGGATCGCCGCTGCCGCTTGATCGGCCACGGGTGCCGCGCTTGGGTGGCGAACATGCGACACCGTGATGGGATGGGTGCGCCCTGCCGAGGTCACCACCCGCGCGCCGAGCCAGCGGGCGACCGGTGCCGCATCGAGCGTGGCGCTCATCACCACCAGCGCGAGGTCCTCCCTCACGCTCCGCAGCTCGGCGACCAAGGCCAGTGCCAGATCGCCGTCGAGCCGCCGCTCGTGGAACTCGTCGAACACCACCGCACCGACCGCCTCCAAGAACGGGTCAGCCTGGAGCATCGCGAGCAGGACACCCTCGGTGACGACGAGGAGGCGCGTGTCGGGCCCCGAGCGATCATCGAGGCGAACGCGGTAGCCGACCGTGGCACCGACACGCTCTCCCCGCTCGGCCGCCATGCGCCGTGCCGCCGCGCGTGCAGCGACCCGACGAGGCTCGAGGACGATGACCTGGCCCCCGACACGGCCGAGGAGCGCCGGCGGCACACGCGTGGTCTTTCCAGCACCCGTGGGCGCCTGCAGCACGACCGGCCCCGCGTCGAGGGCGGCGAGTAGCTCTGGGATCACGGCATCGACGGGCAACACGGCCGCAGCCCTAACAGGTTGCTGAAGAACGCCCCGGCAGGGGCTTCTGCAGCGACCTGCGCGAGCGAGCGGCCTGCTGGTCTGAAGCTGCAGCCCGCAGCGAAGTGAGCGAACGAAGTGAGGAACACAGCAAGAGGCTGCAGTGACCAGCCGCGAGCGGCAAGCTGGAGGGCAGGCCGCTGAAGGGCGCCGAAGGGGTTCTTCAGCAGCCTGCTCACGCTCCGGAAGGTGCGGCGGGGGCCCGCTACAGGTGGAGCGGTGCGCGGCACACATCTGGGAGTAAGGCATTCGATGGATGCGACTCGCGTACTCATGGGTCACCATGAGTGCATGACGCCAAACCTCCTGGTCATCAGCGACCTGCACCTCGGCGAGGGCCTGAGCCACGAGGGGGACGGCAGCACTGATCCGCGCACCGACTCCGCGCTGATCGACTTCATGGAGCACTACCGCACGCACCGCCGCGGCGGGCGTCCGTGGCGCCTGGTGGTGAACGGCGACGCCATCGACTTCATCGCCGTGCACCTGATGCCTCACGAGGCCGGGCTGGTGCACGGACTTCATGCCGACGATCACCACTACGGACTCGGCACCCGGGAGCAAGCGGCCGCTGCCAAGCTCGAGCGCGTGCTCGCTCGACACGCTGACGTGTTCAGCGCGATGGCCGCCTTCGTGGCCTTCGGCAACGAGATCGCGCTCGTCCGTGGAAACCACGACGTGGAGCTGTACTGGCCCGATGTGCAGCGTCGCCTGCGCGAGGCCCTCGGCGCCGCCTGGGCCGTCGACCCTCGCCGGAGCGTGCCGGGCACCCGCAGTCCGGCGGAGGTCCAAGACGCCGTCTCCTTCCACGACTGGTTCCTCTACGAGCCGGGTGTCGCCTGGATCGAGCACGGCCACCAGTACGATCCCTACTGCTCCTTCGATCACGTCCTCGAGCCCCTCGACGCCTGGGACGACATCGAGACCAACGTCGACTCGGCGCTGATGCGCTACGTCGTCAACCGCTTCGTCGGGGTGGTCCGGGATCACTGGGGGCGCGGCTTCTGGGGCTACCTGCGCTGGACCGCTGCACTCGGTGCCGAGCGCGCCCTCGGCGTGGTCGACGGCTACCGAGCCATGTGCCAGCGCCTCGTCGTGGACCGCCTCACGCTGTGGTGGGACCCCTCCAGGCTAGCCGCCCGCCGGGCGCGCCACCGGGCCAACCTCCGCGCCCTCGCCACCCGTGCCCGCATCGCCCTCGAGCGCCTCGATGCGCTGCACGACCTCCGCCAGCCGCCGATCCGAGGTGACTTCCTCCGCCTGGTGCGGGCCGTCATGCTGGATCGCCTCGCCGTGCTCCTGCTGTCACCCTGGGTGCTGGTGCTGCCGCTGCTCGCCGTCCCGCTCTCGTGGTGGCCTGCGGCCATCGCGGTCGGTGGCACTGCGGTGATCGTCGCAGCCTGGCTGGCCGCCGTCGATCGGGAGCCCGTCGACCCGCGCGGCGCTATGCGCGCCGTGGCCCGCCGCATCCTCCACCTCGCCGAGGTGCCCGTCGTGGTCATGGGGCACAGCCACGACCCCATCGCCGAGAAGCACCCAAGCGGCTGGTACTTCAACACAGGCACCTGGGTGCCCCACGGCGTGGAGGGCGGGATCGTCCGAGCCTTCACCCACGTCGTGATCGAGCGGACGGAGCGGGGAGCCAAGGCCGCCCTGTGCCGCTGGACCGGCAGCCGCAGCGTGCGACTCGACGCGAACCCTGAGCCCGCTGGCTGACGCGATCAGGAGCCCGCATCCGCTCCCGCGGGGTCAGCGCGTGTCGCGCCCGACCGATGCCGTTCCGAGCGTCGAGCCATCCCGATGGACCACGCGGACCGTGAGGTCGGCCGGCTCTCCTGGGACCTCCAGAATCATCGTGTGCGCCCCTGTGCAGCGCGCCAGCTTGCCCGTCGGCTCTTGCTGGGTGAGCGTCCAGGTCGACTCGGCCTTGGCCACATCGAAGGTGGGCACCGGAGCGCACACGTCACGCAGCCCGCTGACCATCACCTGCAGCCCCGCGTCGACCCACGTGGCGCTCACGCCCGGCGGCATCTGGTCACCGGCTCGCCCCTCGAGCATGCTGTGGTGACGCACCTGCAGCGCGGAAGGCGACGGCGGCGACGGCGGGCTCACCTCGGGCGCAGGCCCCCCTCCACAGGCGACCAGCCAGAGCAGACTCACAGTCCGAGCTCGGCCTTCCGCGCCTCGGCGGTGGGCAGGGGCTCCTCGGACTCGGTGATGTTGTACACGCCGTCGGCCTCGACCTTGTCGGCGTTCACCTGCTCCCACTCCGCCTTGCCCTCGGGCAGATCTTCGACTGCGAAGATCGCCTCGACCGGACAGGCCGGCTCGCAGGCACCACAGTCGATGCACTCGTCTGGGTGGATGTAGAGCATCTCCTTGTCGGCGTAAAAACAGTCGACCGGGCACACCTCGACACAGTCCGTGAAGCGGCAGCGCTCGCAGTTGTCGGTGACGACGTAGGGCATGGATTCTCCGGGCCGTGAGCTCCCCCGGTATCCGGCTGCCGTGCTAGCGTCCGCCACTCGTGAAGGAGGCAGCGTGGCGGCCCACTCAAGGCCCTACCCCGAGTTGTCGTTCGTCGGGGTCGCTCTGGGGACACTCCAGGGCGTCATCATGACGGCGTCGTTCGTGTACATCGCTCTCAAGCTGGGATTCGGGCTCTCGGGCTCCACAGTCGCAGCGATCCTCGGCTTTGTGGTGCTCCGCGGCGTGCTCCGCAGACGCTCCATCGTCGAGAACAACATCAACCAGACCGTGGCCTCGGGGATCAACACGGCCAGCGCGGGGGTCGTGTTCACGCTGCCCGCGCTGATGCTGCTGTCGGTGAACGATCCGACCCTGCGGGACTTCCCGATCGGGCCCCTCGTGCTCGCCGCGGTCGCCGGCTCGCTCATGGGGATCGTGCTGATCATCCCGCTGCGCAAGCAGATGGTCGAGTTCGAGCGACTGCGCTTCCCGAGCGGGACCGCCGTCGCCACGCTGCTCCGCTCGCCGGGCGAGGGCATGACCCAGGGCGTGCTCCTCCTCGGAGGCGCCGGCCTCGCCTTCGTGCTCACGGTCTTGGTGAACACCGGCATGGTCCCCGAGGATCTCGACCTCGGTCACTTTGCCGCCCTGCCGCCGTGGCTGCCCGTCGCGCTCTACATCTCGGCGGCAAACCTCGGCGCCGGGCTCCTCTCGGGGCGCGGCGGACTCCCGTTCGCGCTCGGAGGCGTGCTCGCGTGGTGGGTGATCGCCCCCGTGGCCGTGCTCCTGGGCTGGGTTCCCGCTGAAGCGACGATGCCCGCGGCCGAGCTCGACGGCTGGATGGCCGACGAGCTGTACAGCCAGATGCTGCGGCCCCTGGGCATCGGCATGCTGATCGGCGGAGCCCTCGCCGGCGTCTTCGCCGCACTGCCCGCCGTCCGAGGCGCTCTCCGCTCGCTGTCTGCAGCTGCACGCATCGCCGCCGAGAAGGGTGCCTCTCCTGACGAGATCGCTCCCCCAGCCGTCTACGCAGGCGCGGTGGGCGCCTTCGTGCTGCTCTACCTCGCCGCCTGGTTCTCCTCCGACACCATCGGCCCGCTCACGGCCCTCGCGATCGCCGTCGTCGGGGCGCTCTGGCTGGGCCTAGCGGGCATCATCGTCGCCACCGCGACCGGGCACACCGACATCTCGCCCCTCTCCGGCCTCGCGCTGATCGCCGTGACGCTGATGTTCTTCCTCACCGGAGGCAACATCACGGCGGCCATCTTGATCGGCCTCGCTGTGTGCATCGCCACCAACCAGTGTGCCGACATGATGCAGGACCTCAAGACCGGTCACCTCGTGGGCAGCCGCCCGCGCGAGCAACAGGTCGCCCAGCTGATCCTGTGCTGGGTGGGGCCCCTGATCGCCATCGGCGTGCTCTTCCTGCTCTGGTACGCCCCGGGAGACGGCACACCCGGCTTTGGCCCCGAGTCCACGGCCTGCCTAAACGAGACGGCGGACTGCCTGATCGCCCCGCAGGCGGGCGCCCTGCAGGCGATGATCGAGGCCCTGACCAACAGCGACGCGGCCGTCGACAAGTACTTCTCGGGCGCCGTGATGGGCGGCGCGCTGTCCATCTTCCCGATCGGTGGTGTCGCCGTGCTCGTCGGTCTGGCGATGTACCTGCCCTTCTCCATCACCCTGGCGTACGGCCTCGGCTGCTTGATCGCGATGGGCTTGGAGCGCACCTACGGTGCGAGCTTCATTGGCCGAAAGCTCATTCCCTTCGCCGCCGGCCTGATCGTCGGGGAGGCGCTCACCCAGCTCGTCTGGAACCTGGCAAAGATGGGAGGTGGCCTGTGAACAAGGTCCTGCCGATGGCTCTGCTCGTGGTGGGCGCATCCCTCGCCGCCAGCTTCGGAGCCCGCAATGGCGACGCGCACACGGCCTACCGGGCCGCCCTGTGGAAGTCAGGAGGCGACGCAGACGCGCCCGCCCTCGTCGCGAACCCCCTCCCTGGTCCCATGGACCGCCTCACCGGCTGGCTCTCGGTCGGAGGGCTCGGCTGGGGAGTCGGCGTCGTGCTGATCGGCGTCGGAGCCGGACTCGCGCGACGGCAGCAGGCGGCCGAGAGCCAGGGAGGAGACGGAGAGGGGGGCCGCGTGAACTTCGAGGTCACCACCAGCCGCATCCTCGCCGAGCTCGACACGCTCGCCTCCGAGCTCGCGGACCTTCCGATGGACGACACCGCACCCGCCGCGCGTGAGCGCATCGACGCGGTGATGGACGACGTGATCGGACCGCTCGTCGACGGCCGTGGACAGCTCGTCGCCAAGCACGGGCTCGAGTCCTTCGCCGAGTACTTCGGGCTGTTCAGCGGCGGCGAGCGCAACCTCGGCCGGGTGTGGTCCGCCCTCACCGACGGCCACGCCGAGGTCGCACGCGAGTCGCTCGCCGTCAGCCGAGCCGCCTTTGCCGACGCCCTCGAGGTGTACCGGCGGGTGGACCGCGCCTGACGCTGCGGCGGCCTACTGCTTCTGGCAGATGGCCGCTGTGCCCACGAGGTTGCAGTACCAGGTGCCCTGGCTGATGCCTCGGAACTTGGCCGGCGCGCCACCCTTGAAGGACAGCAGGCAGTCCTCGCCTGGCACGCCGTCGAAGGTGGCCGTGGCCTCCGCGATGTCGGTCCGGCTGCGGTAGCCGCTGGGGCAGGTGACCTCGAGCGCCGAGTTTCCACCCGCCTCACTAGTGACCACCACGTTGATGCGGCCCTCGGCGTCGCTGATCTCGGCGTGGTGCACGTCGTCCATCGTGCAGCCGTCGAGTCCGCAGGTCCACGTGCCGGGTCGGTCGATGATGCCCGTGCGCCGGATCAGGTTGACGGTGCAGCCGTCGGGTACGGAGTCGAACACGGCCTGACCACTCTTCACGGTGGCCTTCATGAGGTCACGCCCGCACTCGAGGACCACCGCGATGGTGTAGGGGTCGTCGACCTGAACGGTGAGCGGACCGGCCTGGGCCGTGAGGGCAAGAGACAGCAGGAACACCGGACCTCCTCCGTTGCCCGCATGCTAACCCGTGGCTGCCCCTCGAGGTTCCCTCCAGCCCGCGCCTAGCGATCAGCCTGTGCCTTCACCCAGGGAGTCAGCTCCTCCGCTGGCCCCGGGCCGCCAGGAGGCTGGTAGAACATCACGTGCTGCCAAGGCAGGGTGTCGACCTGGCCAACCAGCGTCCAGCTGTTCGCAGACCACTCCTTGTGCACCTGCGCCTTGGTCATGCTGTGGAGCCGCTTGATCGGGACGGCCGGATCTTCCTGACGGAACTCGACGATCGCGACGCGGCCGTCGGGCTTCGTGGCGCGCTGCAGGTCCCGATGCATCGCCACGGGGTCGGAGAGCTCGTGGTACACGTCGACGAGGAGCACCACATCGCACACATCGTCGGGAAGCTGGGTGCCGTCCTGGGTTCCCAGCACTGTCTGGACGTTGGACACCCCCGCCTCACGAGCACGCTCCTCCAGCAGCTGCAGCATCTGCGGCTGGATGTCGTTCGCCAGCACCCGTCCCTCGGGGAGCACACGCGCCATCCGCACCGCGTGGAAGCCATTCCCGGCGCCGACATCACAGACCGTGTCGGTGGGCCTCAGCCCAAGTGCGGCGACCAGCGCCGCCGGGGCCTCCTCCGACTCCCGCGTCTCGCGCACGAGCCAGCCCGCCCCCGTCCAGTGCATGGTCTGGGCGATGGGGCGACCCATATAGGTCGGCGGTGCAGCGACACAGGCGAGGGCGAAGAACAGGCTCATGCGCTGCAGCGTACCGGCTCGCGCCGTCGCACCACTCCCTGGCGCCGCTCTCGGACGCCGACCCGTGCACCCCGGTCCGCCTGCGGCTAGGCGGAGCCCATGTTCGACACCGACGCCGCCGCAGCACACCTCGCCGAGGCCCCCACGCACCTCGCGACGCCCGAGGGGCTCCCCGAGGCCGAGCTGGCACGGAGTCCGTGCGCCGCCCGCGTCGGTGCACTGGCAGCCGAGTCGGGGCTCTTCGCCTTCCACTACGAGCACCGGGCCCACCTCGCGCCCCCCGAGCCCTGGGGCCCCTGGGAGCCACCGAGCTGGGTCGACGGGCGGCTGCCCGAGCCCAAGTACGCGGCGTTCCGGCACGATCTCCCCGTAGCTGGCTTCCACCCTGGGCACCGAGCAAAATGGTCGGCACATGAGCTGTGCCACGCCCTCGTGGGCTTTGGCTGGCGCGCCGATGCCTCGCCGCTCTGGCACGCCACCGCCGCCCGGCTCGCAGAGCTACTGCCCGTGGTGCTGTGGTACTTCCTCGACGAGGTCCGGCTCTCCCGGTGCACGCGCCACGACGGGCCGCTCTTCGCGACCTTCTGCCCCGACTGCGAGGCCGTCGCGGCGCCACGCCCCTGGTCGGCCGAAGACGCGACCCACCTCGCCGACGCACGGCGCTTCCTCGACCGGGAGCTCGCCGCCATCGCACGAACCCGCCGACTCGGCCTGCCGATACCGCACGTCCACGGCAGCCTCGACCTCTGCTCGGACGGCGTCGCCTACGCCGCCGCCCACGGTCCGCGTCTCCGCAGCACCCACTTCGGTCGCTACGCCGAGCGCTTCCTTCGCCTCGGCCAGGGCTGGTTCGATCACCTCGACGACCTCGAGGCCCGCGTGGTCGCCGTGGCCCGCGCCCTGACCGAGGGCGCTCCTCTGGCCCCCATCGGCCACCGCGCCCTCTGGGCGGCCCAAGACCTCGGCTGGCGCCTCTGCGCACACGCTCCCGACGCACCCATCGACGACCTCGCGACGGAGCTGGACCTCCCCGCGGCCCGAGCCTGGGTGCGGCGCGAGCTCCCCGCAGGCGATGCCGACTCCCTGCTCGCGGTCGGCTACGGCGAGGGACGGTCCACCTCGCTCGTCGGCGAGGGCCTCGCGTCAGTGTGTCCCCTCACCCTCGAGCTCATCGACAGCGCAGGGGGCCTGCACGACTTCGTGCGGACCGACGCACCCGACCGGAGAAACATCGGACTGCGGCTCGCGGACTTCCTCGATCGCGGCACCCTCGACGGCCCGAAGCTCGCCGCCCTCGCCCGCTACGAGACGGCCCTTCGCACGGCCGCGGGCGACCCCGAGGCCACCGTGCTCGGCGACGGCGACGGTCTTCGTGCGGCGCGCGGCCTTCGTGTCGTCCTCTCAGACATCGACCCGATTCGTCTCGCCGAGCGGGTCGAGGCGGGCGACATCGACGCGCGCCACGGGCCCCTGTTGGTCGTGCACGCCGGTGATCCGGTCCCTACCGAGCCGACCGGCGTGCTCGTGCTGCGCGACCCCGAGGGGGAGCTGATTCTCGCCGAGGCCGACGCGGAGGTAGCCGCCGCGCTGGCTCGGGGAGACCTCGATCTGCTCGACATGGAGACACTGGACGATCTGCGGGAGCTGGGCGCCGTGGTCGCCTGCCGCTGGCCGCTCAGCGAATCGTGACCTCGAGCTCGGCACCGATCGGAGCGCACACCACATCGGGAGCGCCCACCTCTTCTGCGAGCTGGAACAGGAAGCCGTCGACCACGACGGTGATCACGACCAAGCCGTGCTCGGTGGTGCCACACGCGTAGGCCTCCTCCCCCTCGGCCCGCACACAGTCTCCTTGGTACTCGCCATCGACGGCGAAGGTGACGGTGTCTGCGAAGATCGGTCGACCGTGAATGTCGACGACCCGCACAGTGGCCGCCGCTTGCCGCTCCTCGCAGCTCATGCCGCTGTCGACACCGCGCTCCTGCACGCCACAGCCAGCGAGCACCATCGCAGCCACCGCGGCCACGTCTCGAACTCGAAGTGGTGTGGGGAGCGCCACGCGACCTCCTGCTGCGGGCAGAGTGCCTTCGAAGACGAGCCACGGCAAGCCCGGATCACCAACGGTCACACTCGGCACAGTTCATCGACGAGGTGTGGCCCGGCACCCAGTCGTGGGGTAGCGGTGGGGCCCCCGGAGGTTCGACATGCCCGCCCCACGTCCCGAACGCCGCCCGGTCGAGGCTACACTCCACGGGGACACACGCGTCGATCCGTACGCATGGCTTCGCGAGAAGTCCTCCCCCGAGGTCCGCGCCCACCTCGAGGCCGAGAACGCCTACACCGAGGAGTCCCTCGGCCACACCAGAGCACTGGTCCAGACGCTCTACGACGAGCTGCTCGGGCGCATCCAAGAGACCGACGTGAGCACGCCCGCGCCCCGCGGCGACTGGGAGTACTACCACCGCACCTTCGAGGGGAAGGAGTACCGCGTGTACTGCCGACGCCCCCGCGGTGGCTCCTTCGACGACGAGCAGGTCCTCGTCGACGGCAACGCGCTCGCCGAGGGCCACGAGTACTTCTCCCTCGGGACCGTCGCGACCTCACCCGACGGCCACCTGCTGGCGTACTCCACCGACACCGACGGCTCGGAGGCCTACGCGGTCCGCTTCCGCGACCTGCGGACCGGCACTGACCTTCCCGACGTCATCCCGGGCACCAAGTGGAGCCTGTGCTGGGCCAATGACGGCTCCGTGCTCTACACGGTGCCCGATGCCATCGACCGGCCCTATCGGGTGATGCGCCACGTCCTTGGCACAGACGCAGCCGATGACACCGTGGTCTTCGAAGAGTCCGACCAGCGCTTCTACGTCAGCGTCGACCGCGGCGCCGACGACCAACGGATCCTGATCCACGCCGGCGGCAAGACCACCAATGAGGTGCTGTGGCTCGACGCCGCCGCTCCAACCGCCGGGGTGCACGTCCTCGCGTCTCGCGATGAGGGCGTCCTCGTGTACGCCGACAGCGCCGGAGAGGTGTTCCTCGTCCGGACCAACCGCGATGCCACCGAGTTCGTGGTCAAGGTCGCCGAGCCCGGGCAGCCGCACACCGACTGGGCCACCCTCGTGCCCTACGATCCCGCCACCACCATCCGTGGCATCACGCCGCTGGCGGGCCATGTCGTCCTCGAGGAGCGGCACGGTGGTCTCGATCGGCTGCGCGTCGTCGACCGCGCCACCGGCGCCACCCGTCTCCTGTCCTTCGACGAGCCGGCCTATGCTCTCTCCGGCGCCTCGAACCTCGAGTACGACACGAGCGTCTTTCGGTTCGCCTACTCGTCGCTGGTGACGCCACCGTCGACCTTCGACGAAGACCTCGCGACCGGCGACCGTGTGCTCCGCAAGCAGCTCCCGGTGCTGGGCTACGACGCCTCGCGCTACCGCGTGCACCGAGTGTGGGCGAAGACGGACGACGGCACCGAGGTGCCCATCTCCTTCGCCGCACGCGCCGATGTGCCGCGCGACGGCACCGCCCCCTGCTTCCTCGTCGGCTACGGCTCCTACGGCATCGCCTACGACCCCGCCTTCCGCTCCACCTGGGTGTCCCTGCTCGACCGCGGCATAGTGGTCGGCATCGCCCACATCCGCGGTGGGGGTGACCTCGGTCGTGCCTGGTACGAGGCCGCCAAGTTCACGACAAAGGCCATCACCTTCACCGACTTCGTCGCCTGCGCGGAGCACCTGAAGGCCGAGGGCTGGGCGGGTGATGTCGTCGCCTATGGCGGCAGCGCAGGCGGCCTGCTCATGGGCGCCGTGCTCAACCTGCGCCCCGAGCTGTGGAGCGGTATCCTCGCCAAGGTGCCGTTCGTCGACGCGCTGAACACGATGCTCGATGCCTCGCTGCCCCTCACCGTCACGGAGTACGACGAGTGGGGCAATCCCGAGGAAGCGGACATCTACGCCGCGATGCGAGCCTACTCGCCCTACGACAACATCGTCGACGCCGCCTACCCACCGGTCCTCGCCACCGGCGGCCTGAACGACCCACGGGTCGGCTACTGGGAGCCCGCCAAGTGGGTGGCGCGACTCCGCGACCACAACACATCCGACGCCCCGATCCTGTTCAAGGTGAACCTCGGGGCCGGACACGGCGGCGCCTCTGGCCGCTATGGATACCTGCGCGAGCTCGCCTTTGAGTACGGCTGGCTCATGAACACGCTGGGGGTCTCATGATCGCACTGCTGGCCTTGGCGGCGCTGGGAGCGGACGACCCGTTCGCCGTCACGCCGAAGATGAAGGTCCTCGACAACGGGCTCGTCGTCTACGTCGAGGAAGACACGCGCACCGACACGGTGGCGCTGCACCTTCACTACGGCGTCGGCGCGCGCGACGAGGGTGACGGAGAGCAGGGCTGTGCCCACCTCTTCGAGCACCTGATGTTCGAGGGCTCGGCCAACGTCCCCACGAACAAGTTCGACGAGTGGCTCACCGCTGCAGGCGGCTGGAACAACGCCTACACGAGCCACGACGAGACCGCCTACCACATGGCCTTCCCGTCGGGTGCGCTCGATCTGGCGCTGTTCCTCGAGTCCGACCGCATGGGCTTCCTCGATGCCGGACTCGACCAGGAGAACGTGACCAACCAGCAGAAGGTCGTGCTGCAGGAGCGCGCCGAGGGCTACGCCGAGCCCAACGGCCGCGACTGGGACGCCCTCGACCGCCTGGTGTGGCCCGAGGGGCACCCGTACCACGTGCCCGTGATCGGCACGGTCGCCGACATCGAGGGCTTCCAGATCGACAAGGTGCGCGCCTTCTGGGGCAAGCACTACCGCCCCGACAATGCCATCCTCGCCATCGTGGGCAACGTCGACGCCGACGCCGCCATCGCGCGGGTCGAGCACTGGTTCGCCGACGTGCAGACGCCCCCCGACGAGGCCCTCCCACGCGTCACGGAGCAGCCCGAGTGGACGCCTCCGACCAACCGACACGGCAAGCTCGAGGACGACGTGGAGGAGCGGACCCTCTGGGTCGTCTGGCCGACCGTTCCCATGGGTCACCCTGACGAGCCGGCCATCGACGTGCTCGGCTACGTCCTCTCCTACGGTCGCGGCACGCGCCTCGACGAGAAGCTGGAGCTGAAGGGCATCGCCACCAGCAACAACGCCTTCGCCTACTCCGGCGACATCGACGGCCAGTTCCTGGCCACCGCGAGCTCCGAGGGCACCCCGCTCGTGAAGCTCGACAAGATCATCCGCAAGGAGGTCGCGAAGATCGCCAAGAAGCCTCCGACGGACAGCGAGATCGAGCGCGCGGTCAAGGCGGTGCGCTCGTACTTGCTCGATGCGCTCGAGGACCCGGTCAGCCGCTCCAACTGGATCGTCGACTGCCACCGCTACACCGGTGGGCCGAGCTGCCTCGGCGACGAGTTCGCCAAGTACGAGTCGGTGACGCCCGCAGACGTGCAGCGCGTGGCTGCCGAGTACCTCACCGACGACCGCTACCTGACCCTCTCCGTCGTGCCCCGCGACGACGACGGCGCCCTCCCCGGTGCCGTCACGGTGGAGCTGCCATGATCTGGGCCCTGCTGACCACCCTGGCGCTCGCCCAGGACACCGACGCCCGCAAGACCCGTCCCGAGGCCTCCTCGGAGGCCACCGAGGCGGTCGACGGTCGCAAGACCCGACCGACGGCCGACGCGCAAGGCACCGAGGATGGCGATGCGGTCGATGCCCGCAAGACCCGCCCTGTGGGTCCAGACCGCTCGGCGCCGCCAGAGGTGGCTCCCCCCGCCATCATCGACCAGCCCGAGCCCAGCGTGCACGAGCTGCGTCCCGGCCTCACGGCATGGCATGTGCGGGTTCCCTCGGTCCGCAAGGTCGAGATTGCCGTCATCCCGCGCATCGGCGCCCTGGACCTCCTCGATGTCGAGGACGGTACCGGCGAGGCCACCGGCTGGATGATGGACGTCGCGACTGAGACCTGGGACAGCACGGCCTTCGAGATCTTCGAGGACATGAACGACCTCGATGTCACGTCGGGCATGAACCTCCACGATGGGTTGATCGGTCTGTCCGTGCCCAAGGAGGACCTGAAGCGCGGCCTGAGAGCGATGGGCGACGTGCTTCGGAACCCGAGCTTCAACGGCAAGGACCTCAAGCTCTACCAGCGCGAGATCGCCATCTGGTACGGCGTCCTCGCCGCCCAGAGCCAGCGTCAGGTCGCGAGCAGCGCCCTCACGCACACCTGGTACCCGCCCGACCATCCCTACGGGACGCGCACCAACGTCGCCGCCCTCGAGAACCTCAAGGGCAAGGACCTTGCGGCCATCCACGAGCGCTGGCTCGCGTCTGCGCCGGCTCATGTCATCGTGGTCGGTGACGTGCCGTGGAAGCAGCTGGAGCCGGACCTGAAGAAGGCCCTCGAGGGTGTCGGAGTCGAGGGTGCCATCTCCGAGCATCGGCCCTTCGAGCCGAGTGCCGGCACCCGCGTGGTCGCGGTCGACATGCCCGGTCAGGAGCAGGTCGCCATCCAGTACCGCCTCGATGGTCCACACCTCGACGACGAGGACCGCATCGCACTGTGGACGGCGAACTGGATCCTCGGCGGCCACTTCCTCTCCCGCCTGAACGCGAACCTCCGCGAGGACAAGGGCTTCACGTACGGGTCGCGCTCGTCCCTGTGGTCCGGCGTGACGCGCGGGTCCGTGACCATCTCCGTCGACGTCAAGGCCGAGAACACCGCCGAGACCGTCACAGAGATCGGAGTCGAGCTCGCGCGGATGCGCGACGCCGGTGTGACCGCCGACGAGATTGCGGCGGCCTATGCCTCGGAGGTGTCCACCTGGAACGACACGCGGCAGAGCGCCGAGTCGGCCCTCGGCTTCTACCGCAGCCAGTTCAACCGAGGCTTCAGCGTGCCCGATGCCCGCTCCAACCTGGAGGCTATCGGGGCACTGACTCCCGAGGACGTTCAGCAGGCAGCCGAGAAGTGGTTCGCCGTCGATGCGCCACAGAACTGGGTCTTCGTCGGAAGCCGTGATGCTCTGGAGCCCGAGCTGGAGGCCTTGGGCCTCGAGGCCGAGTGGACTACGCCGCGAGCCGCCATCTCAGGCACCCTCGAGTAGCACTCCAAGCTCACCGCGCCTCAGCTCAGCTCAGCTGACAGCCCACACGAGGAGGATCAGCGCCCCCGGAAGCGTCAGTCCGAACCGGAAGGCGAGCGCAAGAGCTTTCATCTCTCGTTCTTCAGTCATCATGCAACAATTCTGTCACCAAACCGACACACTGGCAAGTCCTAGGGGCGAGATCGTGTTGCGCAGGCACTGATCTAGCCGCGACCCGAAGATGATTTGTCCAGTTTAAACGATGATGCTCGACGTCTTACATGCCTATACACAGGACACCATTGAGGGCACGGCGACGCCGACATTGATACGGCGCGGCGACCCGTAGGAGGGCTCCTTGGCCGACTTCGACGACGACGACTACACGCCCTCTTCCGGCCCCGGCGTGCTGGCGGTGGTCATGCCCTTCGCGACTGCCATCGGCGCTCTGCTCATCGGCGGCTTCGCCGGCGGCATCATGGGCTGGGTCCTCAAGCCCGCCGAGCAGGTGGAGGTCCAGGTCCCCCGCGACCTGACGCTCGACGAGATCGAGGCCATGTGCTCGCCGAAGGTGCAGGCCAAGGCCGAGGAGCTCGACGAGGCCAACGAGAAGATCATGGTGCTCGAGGCCCAGGTCGCCGACCGCAAGCAGAAGGTCGAGGCGCTGGAGACCGAGATGTCGAAGCGGGCCGAGGCCGGCCGGTCCATGGCGCGCGAGCTCGAGGCGGCGAAGGCCGAGCTGGCTCAGGTCAAGATGGAGCTCGAGCAGGTGAAGGTCGAGAAGGCGCGGCTCGAGGTCGAGCTCGCCGACACGGTGGAGAAGCTCGAGGAGACCGAAGAGGCCCTCGAGGACCAGATCGAGATGACCGACCGGGCCAAGGAGGATGCGCTCACCAACAAGTGGTACCGCTTCCTCAACGACGCCCAGCTCGAGATCTGTGAGCGTGGAAACCGCAAGAAGCTCGGTCGCTGCCGCGAGACGGTGCTCGCCCAGGTCTCGCTCGACGCGCGCCGCGACAAGTTCGCGCACTGCGTCCGCAGCAAGCAGGCGACCCCTTCCGTCCACGAGCTGGAGAAGGACGAGCAGATGCCCGCCTTCTCCGAGTACATCAACCAGGACGAGCGAGTCGTGAAGGGCTGGTACCTCCAGTGGTGCGACCCCACCCTGCCCGAGGCCGATGGCTTCCTCGACGAAGACCACCTACCGTCCACGGGCAGCGGCGACGGCATGTGGGACTTCGACGACCTCGACGACTGAGCGACTCGCCGCCCCTCAGCTCCCGCTCGCCCGACGCTGTCGACCGATCGACAGCGCAGCCGCTCGGCGGCTTGCATCGAGGATCTCTGCCTCCGCAGGGTGGTCGCCCGCATGCTCCGAGCGCTGCAGGAAGACGACCTCTCCACCGCGCGCCAGGACGAGCACGCCGCCCTGCTGGAGCGGGTCTCCCTGGGTGACCCCTTGGCGGTAGCCCGACCGGTAAGCCCGCACGCCAGCGCGCAGCGCCCCGAGGCTCATCGCCGAGCCCAGGCTCCGTCTCAGATCGAGCGTGCGGTAGGCCGTCAGCTCGGGATCGACGAGCAGCCGGAATGGGATGTCGCGCTCCTCGGCGAAGGCGCGCGCCATCGCTGGCCACCCACTGCCGATGATGACGACCTCGGCACCCGTCGCATCGAGTGCCTCTCGATGCTCTGCCAGGCGAGCAACCTGCTCGCGACAGAACAGTCAACCAAAGTGGCGAACGAAGACGAGCACCGCAGGCGTGCCCGCCCAGAGCTCACCGAGCCGCTGTGGCTGCTCGTCGGCGTCCTGCAACACCACGTCTGCGAGGTCCTGGCTCACCGACGACATGCTCTTCATGACTCCCTCCTCGAAGAGTGTCATCACTGCACCGCCGCCGACCACCTCTGCTGGCGCGAGCCGACGCGATGGCGGCCCGGTGCGTCCGAAACCCACCCCTGTCCGAGGATCGACGCGCCCGCTCCTCGGGCTGTCTGATGCATCCTGAACGGCGCCGCGCGCTTCGAGCGCATTCCACAGGACCGACGGCCACAGTCAGCACATCAGGCGGCCGTTCTCAGGCCTCTCCGACGGTCGGAACCGCCTGGCCGAGCAACCCGACGAGGTGCGTCTCGAGCATCGCGATGCGCTCCACCACCCGGTCCTGCTCCAGGTAGGCCCGACGCTCCTCCGACGACTGGAGGAGCTCGTTCGCCACCGCATCCGCAAGCTCGAGTCCTCCCTCACGGATGCCCCGCTGCGGGTCGTCCTCGTCGCTGGTCCGTGCTCCGAGCTGCATCAGCATCAGCTTCAGGCGTCCGAGGGCGGTCTCGGCCCCCTCGGCATTCTCTGGTCGGAGTGTCGCCCGCACCACCCGAAAGGCATGGGGCACCTCGAGCTCTTGCTCGACGCGGACCCGGCCGACGTACCGCAGCACGATGTAGAAGCGGCCGTCGTCGAGGCGCTGATGCGCGACCAGCTCTCCCACCCCGAGGGTGTCGTAGATCGGCGGAGCCCCGTCGTAGTCTTCCTCGAAGCCGGGCTGGAGCGTCGCGATGCCCATGATGGGCGGCCCATCGAGGCAGTGCCGCACAAGATCCCGGTACCGCGGCTCGAAGACGTGGAGGGGCAGGAGCGCCCCTGGCAGGAGCACCGCGCCGGGCAGCGGAAACAGGGGGAGCTGCTCGCACACCTGGCGAAGCTGCTCGTCGTGCATGGGACCTCCTGTGACAACGTGCCCCAGTGCTTCCGGTCTGCGCACCGTCACGTCTTGTCTCGCACGTCCGACACCCGGCCTGGTCCGGGGACGAAGCATGCTCGCAGGCCGCCCAGATGGTCTACTGCGGCCGGAGGTCTGCTCATGCTGTGGCTCCTGTCTGCGTGCTTCCTCGCCCCGACTCCCCCACCGCCACTCGCGCCGTGCACCACTCTCGATGCGCTGTCCGTCGAGGACCCATGGACGCTCCCCGGCACCGACGAGCCTGGCGCGACCGACGCCCTGCGCACCCGCCGCCTCGACCGGAAGCCGGCGTGGGCGTCTCGCTGCCTCGTGCGACGCCTCGGCGGACTCGACGTCGGACCGAGCTGTGTCGCCGAGGGCCTGTCACCAGCCGAGGCGGACGCGCTGTACGGCAGGCTGGTCACAGCCTTCGAGGGCTGCCACGAGGGCTGGTCACTGTCCGACACGTCGGATGCCGAGACCCGTGAGATTCTCGCCGAGCGTGGGCCCCAGCTGCGCTTCGTGCGAGCTCGGAGCCTCGGAGAGCGCGGATGGGAGGTCTCCATCGGCGCGATGCCGGTCCTGTGAGCCACGCACGGGTGATCGTGGTACGACGCTGCGATGAAACGACTGACGCCCTTCCTGGCGCTGCTGTCTGGCTGCGCGACACTCTCGAGTGCTCGGCCTCTCGCCCCCGGTGAGCACGAGGTCGGCGTGACGATCGGTGGTCCGGTGCTCCTCTTCGGTGGAGCGCCCGTGCCACTGCCCAACGCGGTCGTCCAGGGCCGCTCCGGTGTCGCCGAGCTCGGCGGGCGTCCGCTCGACATCGACTACGGCGTCAATGCGACCGCCGCGGCGTTCTACATCGCCCAGGGCCACCTCGGTGTGTCCCACCTGCTCCTCGACCAGAATGGCGCTGCGCCGGCACTGGCCTTCACCAACCGCTTCTGGTTCGGCCTGGACATCCCCCACAGCGACCAGCTCGAGGGCCCTCCCCACGCGCTCTTCATCGACCAGCTTGAGGTGAACGCCAGCTGGGACCTCGACGGCCAGCTGCTCCACGTCGGCCTCGCGCAGTACCTCGACGTGAACAACCCCGCGCTGACCCTGACGCCCTCCCTGGGCGCCGCCTTCGACCCTGCGCCTGCCTCCGCCGACGGCGTGAGGCTCCACGTAGAGACCCGCTGGTACGGCCTCACCCAGCAGCGGGAGATCGACATCGTCCGCTTCGTGGGAGGCGGGCAGGGCATGCTCGGCTTCTCGTTCGGCATCTCGGGTGCCTTCGGGCACAAGGAGGGCTCGTGATTCTCGCACTCCTCATGAGCTGCGCCACGCTGGACAGCTTCGTCTTCAACGCCGTCCCCTGCTCGACGGTCGGTCCCGAGACCTGCACCGAGCCCGACTCCGTGTGGGACCGGTTCTGCACCGAGTGCCCCGACGCCTACGCGTGGGATGCCGACTACGACTGGCATGAGACCACGCTCGAAGAGGGCGAGCGCATCCGCGCCATCGACCCGCTCACCGTCACGCAGATCGCCATCGAGACAGAGGACGGCGAGGGCACCCTCGACGCCTACTTCATCCCGTCCCACGGCATGAACCCGACGACGGCCTCGACCACCATCGTCTACAACCACGGCAACAAGGGCAACCTCGAGCACTACCTGCCGCGGCTGCGCATGCTCCACGAGGCCGGCTACCCCCTCTTCACCTGGGACTTCCGTGGCTATGGCAAGTCCAAGCCCGAGACGACGCCCGACCCCGACCAGTTCGAGGCCGACGCCCTCACGGTGTACGAAGAGGCCCTCGGCTGGGCGATCGATCCCGCGCGGGTGGTGGTCTACGGCTTCTCACTCGGCGCGATTCCAGGCATCGGCATGGCGCTCGACAACGATCCCTGCGCGCTGCTGCTGGAGGCCCCCTTCACCTCCCTGGAGGTGACGGCCGAGGGCGCCACGGGCGTGGGGCTGGGTGAGCAGATGCTCTCCGAGGCCCAGTACGACAACATGGAGCGAATCAAGGGCTGGAAGGGACCGCTGTTCACGTTCATCGGAAACCAGGACCGGACCTACCGCTCCGAGGACATCCGCGCGCTCGCCCGCGCCTCCGGCGGCCCGAGCGAGCTGTGGATCGTCAAGGGCGCCGGCCACGGACTCAGCGAGGGCGGCGTTCCTGAAGTGGGCCTCACTCCTTACCTACAGCGCATCGAGGGCTTCCTCGGCCAGCACGACTGCCTCACGCCCTGATCCCTGTGTGACCGTCTTGTGACGGCCTCCCGACGAACCCGACGCGAGGGCAGACCGCCCTCTGCCAAGTGGGTAGCAGGCGCCCCCGCCACAGTGGAGGGTGCCGTGTTGATGTGCCAAGACCTCTCTGACACGTTGGTCTACAAGCTCGATTCGCCGCTTCTCACCAAGTCGATGCTCGCCAAGAGCCTTCATGTCTCGGAGCACACGGCCTCGACCGTGCTCCGGACGTTGCTGGAGCGTGAGGAGATCACCGAGGTCCAGCCCGGGGTCTACCTGCGCCAAGCGCGCCCCCCGATGCTGTCGCTCGCCGCCACGATCCAGCGCTCTGAGCTGCCCATTGCCCCAGCCGCACAGGACGGCCTCTGGAGCGATCCGGACGATCTGACCCTCGAGGAGCCCCTGCCCCGGCCCCGGCCCACCGTGCGGCCCGCCTGGGTGCTGCCGACCGCTCTCGTGGGTGGCGTGCTCACGGGCATCCTGCTCTTGTCGCAGCTGGGCCTCGGTGTGCTGTTGGGCTGAGGCGACTGGGCCGCTCAGGCGCCGGTCTTCTTGCAGCTGTAGAGGCGTGGACTGCAGTAGACACTCCAGCGCTCGCCCGGCTGGAGGTCCCACTCCAGGGCATCGGCCGTGCGACCACCGGGGAACGTCGCCCGAATCACGACACGCCCCGTGGGCACAGCCCCAGCGTCGACAGCCACGCCGTCCACCAGGACCTGGAACGGTGCCGATTCCGGTGCCACCACGATGGTCGCCGTGGCGGCCACCGGCGCCTCCTCTGCGGGCTCGGGCTCAGGCTCGGGGGTGCCTCCCTCGATCGGCGTCGGCTCACTCGGCGCCACCGGCTCCGGCCGTGCAGGCTCCGGATCAGGACGAGGTGCGGGCGGTGTGACGGTCGGCTCGGGCAGCGGTGCTGGCGCGGGCGGCGCGGCAGGCTCTTCGACGGGCAGCGGCTCCTCGCGCGGCGGCTCGGGGTCAGCGTCTGCTGGGACCGTCTCGGGCGCGTCGGCCTCGACCGGAAGCTCCTCGACGGCCGACGGCTCGCCCAGTCCGACCCACCCGAGAGCCCCGAACCCGCCCAAGCCGGCACAGCTCACCAGTACGCCGAGCGCCGCCAGGCCGAGCCCTAGACCGAGCCAGCGGGATCCAGCGCGCTCGGGAGGGGTCGTGCCTGCCATGGCCGGGTGCGGCAGGCCGTGCCCCTCCAGAGCGGACTGCGACGGACGCGGCGCATCGCTGACGAGGGCGTCGAAGCGGCCGTCGCGAACCCAGATCGTCTGGAGCGTCTCCGTGTCGGCCTCGGTGGCCGGCCCCTCCACCAGCCGGCGACCCGTCAGTGGACCCTTGCTGACCTTCGGCGCAGGCCAGTCGCGCTCCGAGGCCCAGCGCGACAGCGACCGCCCCTCGAGCCGCTCCGTGATGGTGGCCAGCCGCGCGACGAGCGCCGCCCCGACCGGTCGCACGTCGGCATCGAAGGCCATCAGGTCGGTCAGGAGCTCCCGAATCGACGGGTCGAGGGTGTCAGGAAGGTCACGCAGCCGGCCCGCCGCCCACTCGCAGTACTTGTCCTTCTTGGCGCACAGGCCCGCGATGCGCATCACGTCGCGCCGGCCGTACCAGCGCTCGCCGACGATGGCCTCGAAGAGACAGGCACCCAAGGAGAAGGCGTCCGACGCGGGCAGCAGGTCGTCCTCGAAGTAGCGCTCCGGCGCCATGTAGGGCGGGCTGCCCAGGATGCCGTTCGTCACGGTCTTGGCCTCGCGGGTGACCGCGTCGGTGCGCGCGATCCCGAAGTCGAGGAGCCGCACGTCGCCCTGCCGGCTGAGCCGAATGTTGGAGGGCTTGACGTCGCGGTGAACCAAGCCGAGCGTCCCGCCCTCGGGCAGCGGCGCCGTCCACGCCAGGTCGAGGGCTGCAGCGATCTCGCTGATGACCTCCAGCACCCCGCGCAGCGGAATCGGATCCGGACCGGCCATTGCCTCGGCGAGGTCCTGGCCATCGATCAGCTCGCACACCATCGCCAGCCGGCCATCGAGCAAGGCGAGCGCGTGGACGGTCAGGATGGCAGGGTGCTCCAGGCGCGCGAGCAGTCGTGCCTCGTCCTTCAGGCGGCGGACCGCGTCGTCGTTCGCATCGGCCTGGTCGAGCAGCAGCTTGACGGCGACCGTGTGCTCGACGCCGTCGGGCTGCGACATGCGGGCCCGGTACACCTCGCCGAAGCCACCACGCCCGAGGCACACGCCGAAGTCGAATGCACGACCGCCCACCGCACCCACGCGAACCTCCCGCCGCGAGCGTCGCCCGTTGCGACGACGGGGTCAACCCAGCGCGAGCGGGACGCCGCATGCCAAGGCCCGCGCACGCCCAGAGCACCTCACCATGGCGGTGCTTGAACCCACCCAACCACCTCCCCCCTGACATTTCCTCCACAGCGGTGCCGCACCGGGGTACGGTCGTCGTGTCCCGCTTCGGAGGGCCACCCTTGTTCGTCTTTTTGCTGTTGTCCCTCGGCGCTCGAGCGGACTGCCCACCCGACTCGTGGGCCAACGTCGAGCAAGCCCGAGAGCGAATCCACGAGGCCTACGTCCAGCTCGAGCCCGAGGTGATGGACGAGATCGCGACGGGTTTCCCCGACCTCCTCGCCTGCGTCGACCGCATCCTCACGCGCGACGAGGCCCTCGTCGTCCACGATCTCCAGGCCCTCCTCGGCTTCTCGCAGCAGCAGCTCGAGCTCACCCGTCGCGCGGTGTCTGCTGCCCGAGCCATCGACCCAGAGTGGACCCCTCTGCCGGGTGTGCTGAGCGAGGCTCACCCGCTCGCCCAGCTCGCCGACGAGGTGCCCGTCGCGGCCAGCAAGCGCCAAGAGCTGGCGCCCTCGGACTGGCGTGTCGACGGGGAGCAGTCCTCCGCAGCACCCCTTGATCGCGCCTTCGTGCTCCAGCGCATCGACAACGGGCGGGCTGTCTACACCGGCTACTACGGCTCGGTCATCGAGATCCCGCCCACCATCAACCGGGCGACGGGCGTGCGCGGCGTCGCGCTGATGGTCTCCCTGCTGGGCACGGGTCGCCTCAGCTCCGCCGTGCAGGAGGCTGACGGCAGGGGCGGCCCCTGGTCAGACGAGCGGGCCTCTGCACCCAGCGGTGGAGCCACCGTGGGCGTCCGCTGGCTGCCGCGTCCCTTCGTGGGTGCCGAGCTCGACTTCGAGGCCATGGGGGGCGCCGATCCGGTCGCAGGAGGCGGCTTCGCCTCCACCACCGAGGCCTACGTGCTGGGCGGCTACCCGCTCGACCTCGGTGAGAGCTGGCTCCGCCTCGGGGGCCGCACCGGCATCGTCGTCGACCAGATGCGCGCCTGGGGCAATGCGCCGGCCGAGCCGAGCATCTTCACCGTGCCCTCCCTGGCCATCGGTCCCGAGCTCGCCTGGCTGGGCGACCCCTTGATCATCCGCGGCGGTGCCGACTTCCTGCTCGCCTCGGCCTCGGTGCCCTACCAGCTCAGAGCCCGGGCAGAGCTCGGCTGGCTGGTCGCCGACTCCCTGGCCCTCGAGGCCGGAGCCACCTGGGGCACCCGCACCTTGAGCGTGCAGACGAGCCTCGCCGACGACGACGAGACGATCGGGCGCCGCACCGATCGCGACGTGACCTTGCGTCTTGGAGTGGGAGTTTGGAGATGAACCAGCCACGATCCCTCGTCGTGCTCGCGGCGCTCGTCGCCAGCCACACCGCGTCGGCAGCCGTCGTCAACGACCGCACCGGCGTCGACTACCCCACCCTCGAAGAGGCCGTGGAGGCCTCGGCCCCGGGCGACACCCTTCGGCTCGAGGCGGGCGAGTACCTAGTCGGCGGCATCACCATCCAACACGACCTCGCCTTCGTCTCGGCCGAGGGCGCGACCATCGTGGGCGACGGCTTCCTGCCACTGATCACCCTCGACTCGGACGACGACCCGAGCATCAGCTTCGACGGGGTCGACTTCGACCTCGCCGGGCGCCAGGGCCTCACCGGGGAGGGCTCCCTCACGGTGACGAATGCGACCATCGAAGGCGCTTCTGGCAGCTTCACAAGCACGCGCGGGTCCGTCACTCTGATCGACGTCACCGCATCCGGCCTCACCAAGCTCGTCGACGGCGGGAGTGGTGTCATCCTGGTCGAGAACTGCTCCCTGTCGGACAACACGCTTCCTGGCCGCCTCATCGAGGCAGACGACGCTGACGTCAGCATCCTCAACACCACCCTGGACAGCTCCGGCGGCATCACCATCGACTTCGGCAGCCTCGTCGTCCGTGACAGCGCCTTCACCAACGTCGCGACCACGCGCGGAGCCGCCGCCTACGTCAACGGCGACCTCACCGTCGAGCGCTCCACCTTCGCCCTCGGCGAGGGCATCGCCGCCGACGGAGACGGCCTCGTCACCGTCGTCGAGTCTGACTTCGCCGACCTCGCCTCACCCCAGGGAGGCTGCGCGCGGCTCGTCGGCGCCGCCGTCGACGTCTCCGACAGCACCTTCGCCCGCTGCGTCGCCCGCGGCGGAGACCTCTACACCCCTGAAGACACCATCGACGCACCCGGGCATGGCGGCGCACTCTTCGCACAGGCCGCAGCCGTCACCCTCCACGACCTCCTCGTCCACGACAGCGAGGCACTCGGCAGCGGCGGAGGCATCGCCGTGCTCGGCGCGGACGCCGCAGAGCTCGACAGCAACCGGCTTTTCCGAAACACCGCAGGCGGAAGCGGTGGAGGCGCCTTCCTCGACGCCGCCGTCGACGCCGCGAGCTGGAGGAACGACTACTGCGCCAACACGTCCACGGGACGGGGTGACCCCGAGGCCGGACCCGACGCCCCCAGAGTGGGAGGCGGCGGGCTCGCCATCCAAGGCCGCTTCGGCGCCCGCGCCTACAACGACGTCTACCGAGACAACTACGCCAACGACAAGGGCGGCGGACTCCTCGCCTACACCACCGGGCCCGCCTTCCCCATGCCAGTCGGCAACGTCACCCTCGTCGACAACGTCGCCCTCACTGGGGCCATGCTCTACAACGGCCTGCTCGACATGGACCTCTCCATGTCCATCCTGCTCGGCTCCCCACCCACCACGACCGGCAGCCTCTTCATCGACCACTCCACCTACGACCGCGACAGCTTCATCACCCCCACCATCGACATCGGCGACGACGTCCTCTTCGGCATCGACGACCCCGGCTTCGTCGCCTACCTCCCCGACGACTGCGAAGGCAGCCGCATGTGGCTCACACCCGACGCCTTCGCCGTCGACCTGTTCGAGGTCGACCGCGTCTCCGTCTTCCCCGACCCCGACGCTGGACCCCTGGCAGACGCCGGCTTCTCGGGCGGACCCGGCGCACCCGAGTGGCTCTGGGCAGACGACGACGGCGACGACTCGCCCTGGTGGCTCGACTGCGACGACCTCCTGGCTGACAGAACGCCCGGTGGCATCGAGGTCTGCGACGGTATCGACAACGACTGCGACGACCTCGTCGACGACGACGACCCCGACGCCAGAGGCGACACAGAGCTCTTCCCAGACCTCGACGGTGACGGCTTCGGCGACCTCTGGGCACTCCCCACACTCCGCTGCGACCCCGACATCGAAGGCGTCGCACTCTCCAACGACGACTGCGACGACAGCAACCCCGACATCAACCCCGATGCTGAAGAACACTGCGACCGCATCGACTGGAACTGCGACGGACTCGCAGAGGCCGGTGCCGTTGAGGCCGTCTCTTGGTTCTGGGACCAGGACGGCGACGGCTACGGAATGGACACCGACGAGGTCGTCGCCTGTGAGGCACCCCCTGACCACGCCCCACAAGGAGGCGACTGCGACGACACCCGCGACGACACCTTCCCCGGAGCACCCGAGCTCTGTGACCGCTGGGACAACGACTGCGACGACGAGTGGGACGAGCCCGACGCGATCGACGCCATCGACTGGTACCGCGACGCCGACATCGACGGCTGGGGCGATCCCGACACCGCCGTCCGCGCCTGCGAGCCCCCCCCAGGTCACACCGACCAGCCTGGCGACTGCGACGACGACGACTACACGACCTACCCTGGAGCGCCCGAGCTCTGCGACGCCGGCGACAACGACTGCGACGGTGAGGCCGACGAGGGACTGGCCCTCTTCGACTGGTACCCCGACGCCGACGGGGACGGCTTCGGCACCGACGGAGTCGCCGTCGAAGACTGCGCGCGTCCGGATGGCTACGCCGACAACACCGACGACTGCGACGACACGAACGACGCCCGCTTCCCGGGCAACCCCGAGGTCTGCGACAGCCTCGACAACGACTGCAACGACACGATCGACGACGACGCCGTCGACGCCACCGAGTGGTTCGCCGACGCGGACGGCGACGGCTTCGGCGATGCCGAGGACCGCCAGCTGTCTTGTGACCCGCCCTCGGGCTTCGTCGACAACGCCGACGACTGCAACGACAGCGACGCCGCCACCAATCCCCAGGGCACCGATGTTCCCGGGAACGGCGTCGACGAGGACTGCAGCGGCGACGACGCGGTGGGCAGCACCGACCCGACCGGCGGTGGTGGCGGCGGTGGTGGCGGTGGCAGCGGCTGCGGCTGCTCCAGCCCCGGCCCATCGTCTTCGCTCGCGTGGTGGCTGCTTCCGCTGACGCTCATCCTCCGGAGGAGGGCGTCGTGATCGGACTGCTGACGCTCCTCGCCTGTGGCCCCGAGGTCGGACCTCCGCAGACGGCTGCACCCAGCGGCTCCGATCTGATGGCGCTCGTGCGCGACATCGACCACCAGCTCACCGTCCACGATGAGGGCCCACTCGGTCCCGGGGCCTGGCTGGCACGCAACCAACGTGGCGCCTTGCGCGCCTGGTTCGACGAGGAGCGGGCCCTCGTGCAGCCCCGCTCCGAGGCCACCTGGTCGGTCTCGCTACAGGCCACCGAGGTCCGATGCGGGCAGCACTCCATCGCGCTCGGCGCCGCTGAGCCCGAGACCTCCGGCCGCGGCATCACCTGGGCCCGAGGAGGCGTCGACGAGTGGTACATCAACGGAGACGAGGGGCTCGAGCACGGCTTCACCCTCCATGATCTCCCCGAGGCCTGCCACACCGAGGCCCAGCTCCACCTCGCGGTGGATGGCCCTGTGCACGAGGTCGCGAGCGGTCTCCACATCACCGCCGGTGAGGACCGCCTCAGCTACACCGGACTCCATGCCTACGATGCCGCGGGCGCTCCCCTCGACGCGACCCTGCGGACCGACGACGACGGCATCGTCGTCACCGTCGACACCGACGACGCCGTGTGGCCGATCACGGTCGATCCTCTGCTCTCGGTCCTGCAGACTACTGAGATCGGGAGCCCCGGTGTCCAGCTCGGCTACTCGGTCGCCATCGACGGCACGATGGCGGCCGTCGGCGCCCCGAGCACCGGCCTCGCCACCGGCAAGGTGTACCTCTTCGAGCGCTCCCCCACGAGCCCGGACCGCTGGGTGCTCTCCGACACACTCGAGAGCCTGTTCGGCGGCTACGGCCACGCGGTCGCTCTGAGCGGCAACGTCCTGGTGGTCGGCGCACCGAGCTACGCGCCGCTCGGCGCTCCTACCGATGCGGGCTGGGTCGGCATCTACGAGCTGCATCGCGACGCTCCCGGGGAGTGGGGCATCGCGGCCTCCTTCGTCGGCGGGCGCGAGGGCGTGCTGCTCGGTACCCACGTGGCGGCCAGCAACGTCGCCGTGGCGTACTCCGAGGGTGGCGGCAGCCAGATCTTCATCGCCGAGCGCGACGGCCTGACCTGGTCGCCCCGCCACGAGGTGACGGGGACCGCCCACAGCCTCGCCATGGACGACACACACCTCGCCGTCGCCAAGCTTCGCGCCGTCTCTCTCTACGCCTACACCGAGCCAGGTGACCGCCCGCTCGTCGAGCCCGCCGCCGACGTCTTCGCAATGGGCGCAGCGCACGTCGACGTCAGCGGCGACACCCTCGCGTGGACCACAGGCGACGAGCTCGTCCTGTACGACCAAGAAGGCGACGACTGGGTGCTCGACACGCGCCTCGCGCTCTCCGGGTCCCTCGCGCTCGACGGCCGACAGCTGGCTGTCGGTGCAGACGACGGAGTGCACTGCCTCCGCAAGAGTGACGGGAGCTGGATCGAAGAAGAGCTCGTGCCCGCGGCGCCAGGCTCGGTCGTCGCCCTCTCCGAAACCCTGCTCGGGGTCGGAGAGCCCCTGGTCGGCGACAGCGGACAGGTCTCCCTGTACGAGCGCACCCTCGATCGCTTCGACCCGGTGCCCCTCGCCGGCCTGCGCGACGACGCTGCGGCCGGGCAAGGAGTCACCATCGCGATCTCCGACGACCGCCTCGCCATCGGCGCCCCCAACGACGACGTCGAGGGGGACGGCGCAGGCGCAGTTCACCTGCTTCGAGAGGTCTCCAGCGGGTGGGAGTACGTCCACACGATCCGCCCCGCCGAGCTGGAGGCCGGTGACGAGTTCGGGAAGGCACTCGCCCTGTCCGAGCGCTACCTCGCCGTCGGCGCCCCCGGCTGGGACAGCGACGCGGAGGACCTCGGGCTGATCCGCGTCTACGCCGAGAGCACGCCGCTCGAGTGGGAGCAGATCTACGAGGCCGACGGCCTCACCGTCGAGCCTCCTCCTGGGGCTGATCCTGGGCCCATCGGCCGCGGGCGGTCCTTCGGTGCAGCCATCGCCATGGACCCGCCGCTGCTCGTCGTCGGGGCGCAGGCAACACTGTCGGTGCCCTTCGTCCAGCCCCTCGTCATGCCGACGGTGGACGAGCCAGAGTGGCGGATTCTCGACGCCCAGGTCACCGACGAGCTGCGCCCCGGGACGGGCTTCGGCACGTCGCTCGCGGTCTCCGGCACCCGCATCTGGGCGGGAGAGCCACACATCGACACGGGCGGACGAGTCTACACCTACCGCTTCACAGGGACCGACATCGTCCGGGCCGACTCCATCGTCAACGGTGCGTCGGTCGACGGTGACGAGTTCGGCGCCGCGGTGGCCCTCTCGGGCAGTGTCGGCTTCGTCGGATCACCCGGCCTCGGCTCGCTGGCTGGAGAACAGGAAGGCGCCACCTTCGTCTTTCACCACGACGGCGACGGCTGGAATCCCGAGGCAGCCCTGCAAACCCCCGAGCCGCGCGGCCTCGAGCGCTTCGGGGTCTCGCTCGCGACGGATGGAGAGCGACTCTGGGTGGGTGCACCCGGTGCACTCGGGGCGCCCCTAGCGGGCACCGTCCACGTCTTCGCCCACACCGCCGGCGTCGAGGAGGGAGACGCCCCGTGGGGCCACATCGCCTCCATGGCCGCCCCCTCCCCCGGCCACGGTGATCGCTTCGGTCGATCGCTGGATGTCGACGCGCTGCGAGTGGCTGTCGGCGCACCCGGTACCGGCTCCGCACACGTGTTCCAGGCCGAGCTTCAGGTCCCGCCGGTCGCGCTGCCCGATCTCTGCGAAGCGCTGGAGGACGAGGAGGCACGCTGCGACGTGCTCGCGAACGACTACGACGCCAACGGCGACCCGCTGACCATCGAGCCCACGCGCAGCCCCGACCACGGCGTGTTCTTCGGCACGGGCGACGGCGTCACCTACATCCCCGATCCCGACTTCTTCGGCGAGGACTCCTTCAGCTACCGCCTCTGGGATGGGCGAAGCTACTCCGAGAGCGTGGACGTGGTCGTCGAGGTCGCCCCGGCCCCAGACGCCCCGCGGACGACCGACGACGCCGTCGTGCTCGAGGAAGACACGACCCTCGAGTCAGGCTTCAGCGTCCTCGACAACGACAGCGACGCCGACGACGACGCGCTCTTCGCCTCGCTGCACACCGCCCCCGAGCACGGAGAGCTCACCCTCGAGGTCGATGGCACCTTCAGCTACCGGCCGGACCCAGACTTCAACGGGCTGGATCAGTTCGCCTACGAGGCGTCCGACCTCGTCTTTGCCGAGCGCGGCACCGTCTACATCGAGGTGCTCCCGGTGAACGACGCCCCCCTAGGCTTCCCAGATGCCTACGAGGTCCCCGAGGGTGAGATCCTGATCGTGCCCACGCTGAGCGGCGTGCTGGCCAACGACACGGACATCGACGGTGACCCGCTCACAGCCGTCGTCGTCACCCCACCGGACAGTGGGGCGCTCACGCTCGCTCCCGAGGGCGGACTCGAGTACGAGCCGAATGCCGACTTCTCTGGCCCGGATGCCTTCACCTACGTCGTCAGCGACGGAGAGGTGGAGGACGGCCCCATCACCGTCGAGCTCACAGTGATCCCCGCGCCACCGGAGCAGCCCATCGCGCGTCCGGATCGCTACGTCGGCTCTGCGGACGCCGCGCTCGTGATCAGCGACCCTCGCGACGGCGTGCTGGGCAACGACACCGACCCAGAGGCCGCGCTGATGACGGCCTCCGTGCTGGAGAACTCCGCCCACGGTGATGTCGTCCTCGTCGAGGACGGCACCTTCACCTTCACCCCCATCCCGGGCTGGGCAGGCACCACCGGCTTCACCTACACGCTGACCACCGCCGACGGCCGTGAGGCCATGGCAGAGGCAACCGTCACGCTCTTCGACGAGGACCTCACCCCCATCGCCGTCGACGATGTCTACGAGGCTCGACTCGGCGAGGTGTTGGTCGTGAGCGCGGGAGAGGGAGTGCTGGTCAACGACCGCGACCCGGACGGGGCCGGCCTGATCGCCACCGTGTTCGACCCACCGGACGCGGGCCTGTTGTCGCTGGCGCGCGACGGGAGCTTCCAGTTCGACCCTCCCGAGGAGCCGGGTGAGCTGACCTTCACGTACGTCGTCAGCGACGGCGGCACGGCCTCTGCGCCCGCCGTCGTCCTCATCGACGTGCTTCCCGACGACGCGCCCACCGATACCGGTGAGCCACAGCCGGGCGACACCGGCGACACCGGCGCGGCCTGCACCCCGATCACCTGGTACGCCGACCAGGACGGTGACGGCTTCGGCAACCCCGAGAAGACCACGCTGTCCTGCCAGGCCCCCGATGGCTACGTCGAGGACCGCACGGACTGCGACGACCAGGATCCCGCCGTCTACCCGGGGGCCAGTGAGGTGCCAGGAGACAACGCGGATCAAGACTGCGACACCTACGATGTCGAGATCGAGGCCATCGGGGCCTGCACGACCGGCCGCGGCCCGTCGACATGGCTCTGGCTGCTCGTCCCACTGCTCGGCTGGCTCCGGCGACGGACCACGGAGGAGCCGGTCAGCGGATGACGCTCGGCCCGCACGAATAGCGACCAAGCGCTTCGAGCCCTCCGTCTACCTAGCGCTCGACCGGCTCGAGGCTCGCGCAGAGCAGGTCCGCCACCGACGTGGCGAAGCCCTCGGCCGAGACCGCCTCGGGCGCGTCGACCATCCAGCGCAGGAAGGCGAACACGACGGCGTTCACCGTCACGAAGAGCGTCCCCTCCCCGCGCCGGGGCTGGTACGGGCCCGCCGGCGCCAGGAGCGTCTCCCGTGCAGCCTCGACGATGCGCTCCACCGTCAGCGTCTGGACCGACGGAGCGCGCAGCAGCGTGGCGCCGCTGAAGAGCTCCCGGAACAGCTCCCGGTGAGGCTCGAAGTCGCGGCAGAGCGTGGACACGACCTCGACGGCTGCCTCGTGCAGCTCGCCCTCGACCGCGCGCACGAGGCCCTGGCGAATCGTCTTCTCCGAGGTGATCAGTCCGCGCTCGACCACGCCGGCGAGGATGTGGTCCTTGTTGGCGAAGTACTTGTAGACCGAGCCGACGCTCACCCCCGCCCGGGCCGCGACCCGGTTCGAGGTGAAGGCGTCAGCGCCCTCGAGCACCAAGACCGCCATCGCCGCGTCGAGGATGGCATGCACGCGCCGGACCGCTCGCTCCTGTCGCGGGACCACCGTGAGCACCCGCGAGGGGATGGTGCGCTGTTCTTCGCCACCCACAGCGCCCTCAGAGCTCGTTGGAGTCTGTCTGGACGTACGCCTCGCAGGCCTCGTCAGGCGGTGGACCGCTCCACGGAGTCGAGGTCTCGACCTGCCGGTCGCAGGCCGTCACCACATCGCCCATCATGGCGAGCAGCTCCGGGAGCCCTCCCGTGCCGATGACCTCCTCCACCTCGGCGACAGAGACGGGCGCAGGGTAGACGACGGCCGCGAAGACGCACATCTCGCCATCGGCGGTGCCGTCGTCGACCAGGTCGCGGGTCGTCGTGTTGTCGTAGTGGCAGGCGTAGTGGACGCCGTCTCCCGGCGCGACCGAGAACGCACCCCGCTCGAAGTGCAGAATCGGCGGGACGTGCCAGTACTTGTTCACGAAGAACGGCGCCTCCTCCACCACGTCACGCGCGCCGTCGTAGTGGTTGATGCTCGCGCACTCGGCCCACTGGTGTGTGTGCGTCGACACCAGGGCGACATCGACCTCGCGGTCGAAGACACAGGTGCGGTTCTCCACCTTGGCGGTCTGGGACGGGACGCTCAGATCCGAGATAGCGTCGAAGACCAGGCTGGCCACGTCGGTCACGTCTTCTACGGGCGTGCGCTCCAGGTTCAGCGCCGCGTTCACGCGGACGGGCACCTCTCCGAGGTTGAGGTAGTGGTGCTCCATCACCAGCGTCATCGGGGCGAGCATAGGAACCGCGACCCCCTCGGGCATCGTGATCCGCTGGTTGGTGCGCTGGCTCGGGAAGAACGGAACAGCGAGCTCCATCAGGCCACCGAGCACCTCGCAGTCGTAGGTGCCGGGACCGACGCCGAGGGCAGCGAGCGTCGCCTCGGGGCCCAGGAAGGCCTCGAGGAAGGAGAACTCCCCGAAGTACACGTTCATGTGGTGGGTCTCGTCGGAGGTCATGCTCTCGAGCCGATCCACCCAGAACAAGAACTCGTCGGCCTGCGGGGTCACCTGGACCACACTGCACAGGAAGCGCTCGGTGCCCGGCTCGACGATCACCGGCTCGGTCAGCAGCTGGTAGCCCGACTCGGGCGGCGGCAGTGACACCGTGAGATCGACCACCTCGTCGATCTTGTCTCCCTTGGACGTAGGCTCTTCGACAGCGCCACAGCCCAAGACCGACGCCACGACACCCAGCCCGATTCCTGCACGCATGCAGCCTCCACTCCCCACCAGCATAAAGTGATGATTGCTCACCTTCAAGAAAGTGATAGATATTCACCTTCACGGGTTCCGAGGCCTCATGCGTGCAAGCCGGTCGCTCTCCTGGCTGCTGCCCTGCCTCGTCGGCTGTGTCGACGAGGCGACCGACCGGCCACCGCGGGAGCACTCGCTGGTCGATCATCGGCTGTGGGAGCGGGTCGAGGGTGCTGACGACCCGTGGCATGCCGACCGGCCTGAAGACATCGAGACCTGCGGCGACACCGCCCTGATCGTGGAGGAGTGGGGCGACGACGTGTGGCTCGACCTCAGCACTCAGCGCTGCGCCTACGTGACCGTCCGTCAGCCCCTCCAGGCCGACGTGCCCGAGGGTGCCGAGGTGTCGCTCCGCATCTGGCACTTCAAGCTCACCGAGTGGGAGGGCATCTTCCACCTCGCCTACCAGCTGGGGCGCTCCGGACCGCCCGAGTGGTCGCTCGAGCAGGAGGTCCCTGCTGACTCGAGCTTGATCACCGACACCTGGCGCGCCTCACGCGACTACGCCGCTGGCGACGACCTCTACTTCCACCTCGCGAACCACGGCGACAACAGCTGGAGCCTCCTGGAGCTGGTCGCGACCTACTAGGCGGCGCTCAGGGCTCCGCGGGGATGTGGTTCACGACCGTCTCGACGGTGATGGTGTCGATGGCGGCGAGCGCTGCGTCGTCGAGGCCCGCCACGATCAGCTCCCACGGGTAGAAGCCGAGGCCGTTGTACTTCCCCTGGCCATACTTCTGGTCGTACTCGCCGTGGAGGGGAATGCGCTTCGCGAAGTCGAACACGAGCCACGGCGCGATGACTCCGCGCACAGGCTGCCGTCCCGAGAAGGGCGTGGAGAGTCCGACGAGCTCGTTGTGGTGCGTTTCGCGAGACATGTCGCACCCCGGCAGGCCGATGCACTGGGTGCTCACCACCGCCCCCGCGGCATCTCGCGCCGTCCACTGCCCGCCGAGCTCAGGTCGGGGGCGCGCGATCGACTGCGCGAACTTCAGCCGGTCCACCAGCTCCGTCGGCACGTCGCTCTTTCGGAAGCGGAACGCCCTGCACTTGAGCACCTGGCCCTGCGGCTGTCCCTGCAGCACCTGCTTGCTCGCCCGAAGCGGCGCGGTGATGCCGATCTCGTAGTACGGCTGTGGCTCGTCCCAGGCTGGGAAGCGCGCATCGCAGAAGCCGTTGGGGTTGTTGCGGGTGTCGTACGAGTGGGCCGCAGACTGCACCGCCACCGCGTCGAACAGTGCGATGGCCTGGGCATAGAACGCCGCGTAGCGCTCGGGGTCGACATCGAACGCCAGGCGGTGCCGCAGCCCGGGACCGTCCTCGAGCACGACCCGCTCGGGCGGCGCGACCTCGTGCAGCCGCACCAAGGTCGGCACGGCGGCAAGCAGCCGGTGCATGGCCTCCCGACTCGACCCTGCTCCTGCGACGGACTCGGCGAGCTGCGGACCGAGGTCGACCCGCGCCGACACGCTCGACGGCAGCCCTGGAGGGGGCGGTGCCGCCGCACGGGATGCTGGACTGGCCACGCTGGGGGCTGCTGGCGTCGTCGCACCGGGCAGGAGTTCCACGACGGGGCGGGTCTTGTAGGCGATGGCGACATGCCCCGCCGACTCCTCCCGGCACTGCTGCGTCACCTCGAGCTCTGCCGCCCCCACGGCGGCCACACTGGCTCCGCCCTCGACGGTGGTGCAGTTCTCCTCCTTGACCTCTGCCGACAGCACCGCGGTCAGGACAGCCCACGACGAGACGTCCATGGATCCGAGGGTGCGCGCGCAGTCGGCGGTGAGGGTCTGGCTGAGGAGTGGAAGCTCGGACAGGTAGGGCTCGGCGAAGGTGCGCTGCTTGTACTGTACGCCTCCCCCCTTCAGCTTCACCACGCCGAGCTTGACGTTGGCGGAGGCCGACATCGCCTGGACGACGTGCAGGCTGGTGTAGACATCTTCCTGGGGAACTGCCTCGAAGCACTGCTCTCGCGTCGCCACCTTGCTGTTGGTCGCCAGATCGTAGATGTCTCCAGCCCGAAACGCGCTCGATCGCTCCGGCGTGAGGGTCCACCCTGCGTCGACCAGCACGGTCTCGAGCGCCTGTCGAGGGGAAGA
>PKDJ01000097.1 GCA_002862545.1 Pseudomonadota bacterium | reverse complement strand
GGCTTCGGCGCCGGCGACCCCCTCGATCCGACACCCAGCTGCAGCTGGCCCGACCCGCGGGCGCGTCCAGACTGGATCGGGCTCGACTGCGACGACGGTGACGTCACGATCTACCCGGGCGCGCCGGAGGAGTGTGAGGACGGCATCGACCAGGACTGCGACGGCGCGGACGTGCTCTGCATCTCCTACGTCGGCAACTTCCGGGTGATGGACGGCCCGGCCTGGGGCGGCAACCCGCCCTGCTACTCGTGCATCGAGGCCTGTTCCGAGGTCTTCGGGGGCGACTCGGGCGACTACAACTGCTCCACCAGCGACGCCGACATCGACCGCCTGGCCTACCTCGATGGCTGGGGCGACACCCGGTACTGCAGCAGCCCGACGGACGACACCTACAGCCTCAGCGACACCTACGACTGCGGTGCCGGTGGCTGCTCCTTCAGTGCCTACGTGATGGACCACTCCTGCGGGTCGGTCAACCACTGCTGGATCGTCGGCGTGCCCATCGACTGAGCCGAGCGACGACGAGTGAGCGCGGGGCTCGACCCCGTGGTGCGGCGCCCCCCTCCCCCCAGAGCGGTGAGAGTCATCGTGCGAGCAACAGACTTCGATGTGTACTTCAAGCTGCTCGCGGCGGTGGCCGCGGCGGACGGCGTGATCGACGAGCGAGAGGTGCGCAAGCTCGCGCAGCTGCTCCGACTCGAAGGCCACAGTCCGATGAAGGCGGAGGAGCTGTGCATGGAGGCGGTCGCGAACCAAGAGCGTCCGCTGTGGTTCCTCACGGACGTGTCCGTGACTCCGGAGCTGGCGAAGCGGTGCTTGCGTGATGGCTTCTTGATCGCCTTCGTTGATCAGAACACAGCCGAGTCCGAGCTAGAGGTGCTCCATCATGCCTCGGTCCTCATGGGCAACGAGGCGGACTTCGAGCGCATCGCGGCGATGAGCGGCGGCTCACAGAGCACCGAGGCGCCGGCCGACTCGGCAGGATCCCCAGAGCATGCCGAGCTCCACCTCCGGCTGCTGGCGGCCGTCGTGGCCGCTGATGGCGTGATCGAGAATGAGGAGCGGGTGCAGCTGCGCAAGGTGGTTCGGGTCCTGGGCTTCGACCCCCGAAGGGCGAGCCGCCTTTGCGACGAGGCTCTGGAGCGACGTGAAGACCCGCTGTGGTTCATTCCGAGCACTCCTCCCGAGACCGAGCTGATCGAGCGAATGCTGCGGGACTGTGCGCTGATCGTCGGCAGTCGAGGCACGCTCGGTCGGGCTGAGCGGAAGGTGCTCGACGCTGCGGCGAGGCAGCTCGGTGTGGCCACGCCCACGCGTGCGCTGGACGACGTGGAGAAGGCGCTGCGTGAGGGTCTCCAGGATCTCGATGCACTCACCGATTCGCTCCTTCGCGTGCAGATCCCACCGCCGCTGATCATGGCGGCTGGCGTCGTCGCAGGCGTGGCTCCGATGATGCTCATGCGCGACCAGGTCGGCACGATGAACGGCTTCATCTACATCGGAGTGCTCTTTGCCGTCGCGATGATCGGCACCGCCTACCTCAACCTCTCGGACTGAGGAGACCGCGGCCAGGGCTTTCCTCTGGCGCCGTGGATGTCTCTCGTAGAGGGCGGTCGTCCGGGGCACCGCGACACACGTTGATGTTCGGGTCCGGCGGATCCGGTCGCCTCGTTCCCTGGCACTCTCGGATGCATGCCGGCGCTGATTTGTCTTCATGCGCTTGCAAATCTACTGATGAGTAGATCAGGCCGCGCCGGCAACAGGGTCGCCTCTGACCCCTCCCGAGGTGTGTTCATGTCTCGTCTTCTGTGTCTCCTCTCCTCTGGCGCGTTGCTCCGGGCCTGTGCCGAGCAGCACGATGTCTCTGGGCTGGCTGGGCTGTCCGAGCATCGCGACGACAGCCTGGGTCTTGCCACAGGCGCCGTTCCCAACGCCTTCGACGGGTACAACGACCCCAGCCTGCTGCTTTCCGACGCGGTCCGGCGCCTCGAGCAGCTGCCGCTCCAGGGCTCCGTGGCCGTCGAGCCCTGGTCGGGCTCCTACTGGCCCGAGTACAAGGGCGGCATCGCCTACCGGTGGCGCACGGGCGAGGCCTTCGTGCGCGACTTCATGAGCCGCAGCGAGGCACTCCAGGCCAGCGCCGACGCGATCCACGCACTGTCTCCTGCCGAGAAGTACGATCTATACACCGGCAACTATGGCTGGAGTCTCACCCAGGGCGTGCTCGGCGAGACGAGCCCGACGGAGTCCGGCTGGACGGGGTACTGCCATGGCTGGGCACCCGCGGCGGCGTCGTACGACGAGCCCGAGCCGGTGACGGTACGCAATCCCGACGGCATCGAGTTCACCTTCGGGTCGTCCGACATCAAGGCGCTGCTCACCTACTACCGTGGCTCGGTGGTCATCTCGTCCTTCGTCGGTCACGACTGGGCGCGTCCGGCGCGGGTCGTGGGCACGGTCTGCGGCTCCGCGAACCCCATCGATCCGGCCTGCCACGACACCAACCCGGGCACCTTCCACATCGTGATGGCCAACCAGCTCGGCCTGGCGGGTGAGCACGTCCTCTTCGACGTCGACCCCACCTACGAGAAGTGGAACCAGCCCGCCTGGGCCTACCGGTCCACCCTCGTCGAGTCCCGAGAGCCGGCGCGCTTCGCGTCGATGGGGACGGTCACCGAGGTCCTGATGCGGACGGAGCTCGACTACACCATCGAGATCGAGCCCACCCACGACACCGTGCTCGGCACGGCAGGACAGCACAGCACCACGCTGGTCCTCCACTACACGCTCGACCTCGACGCGGAGGGCCAGATCCTGGGTGGTCAGTGGCAGGTGCCGCTGCAGGAGGGAGGCTTTGCGTCCCTCGACGAGGTGTGGTCCTACTACACCAACGCCGACGAGAATCACGACGGAAAGCCGGACTACAGCGAGGATGAGGTCAGCGCGATCATCTGGGCCAACTTCCGCTTTCCAGACTACCTCTGGCTTCAGGACGAGCCCGAGTGGTCGCAGGAGCCGGCCTACCTCAGCACGGGCTGGGAGCTCGTCTCGACCACGAGCACGAGCCGACAGGTGCTCTACGACTACTTCGCGATGGTGCAGGACCTCCTCTGAATCAGGGAAGGTGCGTCCCGAAGAGCGTCGCAGCGGGTACACTGGGCCCCTCGGGTGGAGGGGCCAGTGCGACGGTTCTTGGGCATCTTGTTGGTCATGGCGGCGACGGGCTGTGAGTCGGGTCTGCAGGACGACGCCAAGCCGCCGGACGAGATCTGCGACAACCTCGAGGACGACGACCTCGACGATCTCGCCGACTGTGCCGACCCCGACTGTGCGGCGCTGTGTGGCGAGGTCTGCACCAACGGCTCCGACGATGACCTCGACGGTCTGATCGACTGCCTCGACGACGACTGCGACGGCCTGTGCCCCGAGAACTGTGGCGACGGCCGCGACAACGACGGCGACGGAGCCGTCGACTGCGACGACCGCGACTGCTTCGGCAGCTGCCCGGAGATCTGCGGCGACGGCTTCGACAACGACGGCGACGGCAAGGTCGACTGCCTCGACGAGGAGTGTGTCGACCCGTCCTGCGCCGAGGTCTGCACCGACGGTCGCGACAACGACGCCGATGGCCTGATCGACTGCGACGACGACGACTGCAACGACCCGGTCTGTGTGGAGAACTGCACGGACGGCCGCGACAACGACGCCGATGGCCGGGTCGACTGCGACGACACGGACTGCGACGGGGCCTGTCCCGAGGTCTGCGACGACGGCCGCGACAACGACGCCGACGGTCGCATCGACTGCGAAGACGACGAGTGCGCCGAGGTCTGCGATGCCGATGGCGACGGCTTCTTCAACGCGGACTACGGCGGCGACGACTGCGACGACACGCGCTTCGAGGTCAACCCGAGCCGCCCTGAGATCTGCAACGGCCTCGAGGTGCTCGATGACGACTGTGACGGCCTGTTCGACGAGAACGACCCCGACATCGACCCGCTGACGCTCATCGCCTGGGGGCGGGATGCCGACGGCGATGGCTTCGGAACGGACGAGGACGTGACCCTGGCCTGCCAGGCTCCCGAGGGCTTCGGCTTCGCCAACACCGACTGCGACGACACGCGGGACTACGTCAACCCCGACATGCCCGAGATCTGCAATCCCGAGGGGCCGCTGGACGACGACTGCGACGGCCTCGTCGACGACGCCGACCCGGACATCAGCCCGGACAGCTACATCGAGTGGTTCGCAGACCGCGACGGCGATGGCTTCGGTGCCGACGACGACTTCGAGTACGCCTGCAGCCGCCCGGACGGCACGGCAGCGACCAACGACGACTGCGACGATGCCGACCCCTCCGTCGGCCCGCCGAGCCTATGGTACCCGGACAGCGACGGTGACGGCTTCGGGGCGTCCGAGCCGTTCGACCCGGTTCCTTCCTGCGACCCTCCGGCACCTGGACTTCGCCCCGACTGGGTGGGGCTCGACTGTGACGACGCCGACCCGCTGGCGTACCCGGGTGCGGAGGAGGTCTGCGAGGACGGCATCGACCAGAGCTGCGACGGCGAGGACGAGGCCTGCTGTGGTGGCTGGGTGTCACCGGTCTACGGCGGCTGCTGGTACACCGGCGAGGTCGGGGACTCCTGCGAGACGGTGTGCGGTGATCATGGCGGCTTCGACGTCGTCACCTCGACGCACCTGGGCAACGACATCGGGTTCCACTTCTGGCCCTCGAAGGCCGATGGTGGCAACTGGGTCGAGACCGAGTGCTCGTCGGTCGACAACAACACGAACTGGGGTGCCAACGGCGTCGCTCCGCCGCCGAGCTGGACCCACAGTGCGTGCCACGCCAACTGCAGCTGCTTCCTCTAGCGGTGTGCTCGATGCGGTGGTTGACTGCTCTCTTTCTTACAGGCTCTCTGGCTCTGACGTCCCCCGTGGTGGCCTCTGAGGGGGCCAAGACCGGGCTCGTCGTCAGCGCGAGCACCGCCGGAGGCGCGGCTGTCGTGGGCGCGGGTGGGGCGGCCGTCGGGGCGGCGGTCTACGCCGCGGTCGGCGGGACCTCGCTCGCTGCGGCATACGGAGCGATCTACGGAGGCTTGATCGGGGGCGGCGTCGGCCTTCCCCTTGGAGCGCACTTCGGCGCCCGCAAGACGGGGCTCAAGACGGGGCCCATCCTGCTCACGATGGGGGTGACAGCCGCAGTGGGCACGGGACTCACCGTGCTCGTCGTCCAGGAGGCGCCGACGTCGGCGCTGGGCTTCACGACGGCCACGGTGGTCGCGGTCCCGATCACCGCCGGGGTCTCGGCTGGTCACCAGTGGGAGAAGCAGCAGAAAGCCGCAGGCGTGGTCGTCACGCCAGTCATTGGGCCCGACTTTCGTGGCGCTGTGGCTCGCGCGCGCTTCTAGCTGTTTTCCCGCGAGGTGATGCGTCACACGCCGCCAAGCGGCTAATCTCGGTGTCGGGAGGTGGGCGTGCGCATGGCGCTTCTGGTGGTCTTTGGCATCTTGGCGGGCTGTGAGTCGGGTGGCGAGGCCAAGGACGAGGTTCCTGACGAGATCTGCGACAACCTCGAGGACGACGACCTCGACGACCTCGCTGACTGCGCGGATCCGGACTGCGCTGCGCTCTGTGGTGAGGTCTGCACCAACGGCACGGACGACGACCTCGACGGCCTGATCGACTGCCTCGACGACGACTGCGATGGCCTGTGCCCCGAGAACTGCGGTGATGGCCGCGACAACGACGGCGACGGCGCCATCGACTGCGACGACCGAGACTGCTTCGGTAGCTGCCCCGAGGTCTGTGGCGACGGCTTCGACAACGACGGCGACGGCAAGGTCGACTGCCTCGACGAGGAGTGTGTCGACCCGTCCTGTGACGAGATCTGCACCGATGATCGTGACAACGACGCCGACGGGCTGATCGACTGCGCCGACGACGACTGCAACGACCCGTCCTGCGTCGAGAACTGCACGGACGGTCGCGACAACGACGCTGACGGTCGGGTCGACTGCGACGACACGGACTGTGACGGGGCCTGCCCCGAGGTCTGCACGGACGGCCGCGACAACGACGCCGACGGCCGCATCGACTGCGAGGACGAGGAGTGCGCCGAGGTCTGCGATGCGGACGGCGACGGCTTCTACAACGCTGACTACGGAGGCGATGACTGCGACGACACGCGCTTCGAGGTCAACCCGAGCCGTCCCGAGATCTGCAACGGGGCGGAGGTGCTCGACGACGACTGTGACGGGCTCTTCGACGAGAACGACCCCGACATCGACCCGCTGACGCTCATCGCCTGGGCACCGGATCGCGATGGCGATGGCTTCGGCATCCGAGACGACGTGGTGCTCGCGTGCCAGGCCCCCGCCGACCACGGTCTGGCCAACCAGGACTGCGACGACAGCCGCGCCGACGTCAACCCGTCGATGCCGGAGATCTGCAACCCGGACGGCCCGCTGGACGATGACTGCGACGGCCTGATCGACGACGCCGACCCGGACATCAGCCCGGCCAGCTACCTGGAGTGGTACGCCGACCGCGACGGTGACGGCTTCGGGGCCGACGACGACTTCGAGTACGCCTGCAGCCGCCCCGACGGCACGGCGGCGACCAACGACGACTGCGACGACGCGGACCCGACCGTCGGTCCACCGAGCCTGTGGTACCCGGACGGCGACCGTGACGGCTTCGGCGCCGGCGACCCGTTCGACCCGACGCCGACCTGCGATCCGCCCGGTCCGGGCCTTCGACCTGACTGGGTCGGCCTCGACTGCGATGACGCCGAGCCCACGACCTTCCCAGGTGCTCCCGAGGTCTGCGAGGACGGCATCGACCAGGACTGCGACGGCTCGGATGTGCTCTGCATCGCCTACGTCGGCGAGTACTTGGTGCACGATGGCCCCGTGTGGACGAGCAGCCCGGAGACCTACTCCTGCATCGAGGCCTGTGCCGAGATCTTCGGCGGCGACCCCTTGACCTACCGGTGCTCCATCGATCCCTCGCTCGACCCTGAGAGCATCACCGGCACGGCCTGGCTCTCCGAGCACGGCTCGGCGGCCTACTGCCGGTCGGGCGGCACAGATCTCCCCGACGACACCAAGGAGTGCGACACCTACTTCACGACCGGCTGTCGGTCGGCCTACGTCGCCGATAACTGTGGTGACGGCTCAACCAACTACTGCTGGATCGTCGGCGCTGTGGTGGACTGACCATGGACCAGCCACTCTCCTTCCAGACCGCCCTCGACGAGGTGGTGCCCCGCTTCGTCGCGGTCCTCACCCAGAACGTCGTCGGGCTCTGCTTGGCCGCCGTCGCCTGGTTCGGGCTCGTGATTGCGGGGGTCTTGGCCGTGTTGATCGTGCCCTTCTTCGTGGCCGGTCCAGGCTTCGGCATCCTGGTCATGGTCTATGGCGAGGCCGAGCCGCCCTCGTGGGCACTGCTCGCGGTGATCCTGCCCTCGATGCTGGCCTACCTGGTGTGCTTCGGCGGCCTGCTGCTCGGGCTCACGCCTGCGATGCAGGGAAGCCTGTACCGTGCCTTCGATGGCGCTCTCGCCGGTGGGGCGCTGAGTGCCGGTGCGCCGCTGTCCAGCCTGCGGCTGCATCTCCGGCCCGTGGTGCTCACCAACGCCACCCTGGTCTGCGGGGCCCTCCTTGGCTTCCTCTTGTTGGTGATTCCCGGTCTGCTGTTCTCGCTCTTGACGCTGTTCGCCCTGCCGGCTGCGGCCCTCGATGGTCTCGGCCCGACAGCTGCACTGAGCAGGGCCGTGGGGCATGCGCGCGCGAATCCGGGCTACCACGCCGGCATCATCCTGGGGGCCTTCCTCATCAGCATGCTGGGGAGCGCCATCCCCGTGCTGGGGAGTGGGCTCGCCACCGTGGTGAGCATGGGGTGGATCTGCGCGTGCTACCGGCGAGCCTTTCCAGCAGATGCTGGGGCCACGGAGGCGGCTGGTCTCGCCTGACCGGGGGTGCGGAATCTCACGAGAACTGGACGGGTCGTCGCCTAGACTGCGCCCACTTGGAGGTCTCGTGCGCTTCTCGACCGCTGCTCTCGCCGTCCTGCTGGTTGCCTGTGGAGGTGACAAGACCGAAGACTCGGGGGCTGTCCCCACGAGCAGCGCCTCGACCACCACGCCTACGGGCGGGGGTGGAGGCACGACCAGCACGGGCACCGAGACCGGGGGGGCGACGGGCACCGCCACGGGCGGCGCGACGGGCACCGAGGTCACGGGTGAGGTGACGGGTGCGTCGTGCTCGGGCACCGCGAATGCACTGCGCTTCGACTGCGTGGCGACGGCGGAGGGCGAGCTGTCGTGGACCGTCTACGAAGGAGCGGAGGCGGTGCGGACGTTCGCCTCGTCCGGTCCGGAGCATGCCGTCACGCTGTACGGTCTCGCTGCCAGCACCGACTACACCTGGGAGGCCAGTGGCGCTGCGGGCTCTGCAGGGGGCGACCTCACGACGGGTGCGCTGCCCTCGGGCCTGGCGGACCTCGAGCTCGAGGTCTCCGGCTCCGTCTCGTCCTTCGAGCACGTCCTCTTCCCCATCGCCTGCGAGGCGGGGTGGATCGTCGTCGCCGACTCCACGGGACGCGTGGTCTGGTACGAGGAGGTGACCACGAGCATCGGTGGCGGACCCTCGGACGGGGTCAGCGGCTTCTCCCTCACCGATCGCGCCTCCGTGGTCACGGCTGCGCGCGGGATTCAGCTCGTGGAGTGGCCCTTCGCGGGCGGCACGCCTCCGCTCGACATCGCCATCGCCGACCAGCACCACGACGTGCACTACAGCGACGGCTACGTCTACGTGCTCACCGACGAGGTGGTCGATGGTCTGACCGTCGATGGCTTCACCGTGTTCGACTCGGGCGGCTCCCAGGTCGGGTCGTGGCAGCTGGCCGACCACGTGGAGATCACCGGCGGCGGCCGGGGAGGGCCAGGCGGCGCGGCAGAGTGGTCGCACGGCAACGCTCTCGTCGTCGAGGATGGCTTGGGCTTGATGAGCCTTCGCTGGCAGAACGCCGTCGTGGCCATCGCAGCAGACCCGACGGCGGCCGACTTTGGGGAGATCCAGTGGATCCTCATCGGCGACGACGCCGATCTGGAGGGTGACTTCACCTGGACCGACGGGGGGGGCTACGTCGGACAGCACCACGCCACCTGGACCGCCGACGGCAAGCTGTCGCTCTTCGACAACGGTGATCGGGCCGACGATTCCCGCGTGCTCCACCTCGACCTCGACCCTGCCGCGGGCACGGTGTCGGTGGCCTCGAGCTTCGATCTCGGCACGCACTGCGACATTCAAGGAGCAGGCTGGGACCTCGCGGACGGCGGCGTGCTCGCGACTTGTGGTGATGGAGGCTGGGCGGCCGCCTACGACGCTTCGGGCGCCGAGCAGTGGCGTCTCGAGCTCTCCTGCAGCAGCGGCGGTGGCGGCGGCGGCCCCGGCGGCCCCGGCGGCGGCCGAGGCTCGATGGTGCCGCGCGTTCGACCGCTGACGGACTTCTGATCGTCGAGCTCGACGGGGAGCTTGGTCTCGCAGAGGAAGGCTGGTGGCAGGGATGAGCGACGTGTCTGAGCCGCTGGAGCGCGCTGCATCGCCTGCGGGTGGGCCGTGACCGCGACAGCCGGGGACGGTGGCCTTCGCGCTCCGCCGGCCGCGCCTGTCCCGAAGGCCTCCGCCATGGTACGGATCGGCTCAACGCGACGACATGTACCGGCCACGGGACGCGATGAACGCCACCATCCGCAGCTACCTGGGCACTGAGAACTTCGTAGAGAGGTTCGAGGTGAGCCTCGACGACGGCCGGCGCGGCGAGCTGCGCTGGGCCGACTGCGACCGGTCGGTGCTCGCGGACGCGACCTCGCGCATTCGCGACGCGGCGGCCTTTCTCCAGGCGCATCCGCACCCGGTCGCGCCGGAGGTCATCGGTACGGTGTCGACCCGCGACGGGGTCGGGCTGATCGTCAGTCGCTTCGCCGGGCCGACGCTCGAGACGCTGTGCGTCGATCCCCTCGAGCTCGACGTTGCTCTTGAGATCAGCGGGCGACTGGCCGATTACCTGATCCACATCGCGGCGCTGCGAGACGCGGTCCACCGACCCTTCGATGTCGCGCTGCGCAACCTGTCGCTCGGCACGGTCCGCCTGGCGGCGGACTCTTCGGTGCGGATCACCAGCGTCGAGACGCTCGGCGGTGACTGGCCGGGGCGCGTCGTCCGAACCTCCCATCTCGAGCGCAGCCGCGACAACCGGCTGGCCGTGCTGGGCAAGGGACCAGCAGACGACATCTTCGACCTCGGACGGATCATCCTTGCATTGGTCGCCGGGAGGTCAGCCGTCGAGATGCTGGATGCCGAGCTGAACCAGGCCGAAGACGGCACGCTGCACGACAAGGCGGTGTTCGAGGCGCTGTCGCCACGCCGGCTGCAGGCACCCTACAGCCTGCTGGCGCTGCTCCAGCGGATGCTGTCGTTCTACCCCGACGAGCGGCCCGAGCCCGTCGAGGTGCGTGCCTCGGTCTTCGAGCTGTTTGCGTCTCCCGTCGCTCTGGAGGGCTACGCCCGGGAGGTCTGCAGTGGCTACCGCTACGTGCCTCTCGGTCGGCACGCGCTCGTCGGTACCCGCTTTCGTCTCGACGAGGGGATGGACGCCCTGCCGGTGGGGGCACCGAGCGCTCCCGTCGCCCCCAAGAGTGTCGAGCCGCAGCGTGCGTCCGCATACAGCGGAGGCGTCACACAGCCCCAGCGGGCCAACGTTCGCTCCGAGGCGCGCCCGACACCCGGCCAGCCTGCATTTCAGCTCGACCGGAGCGCGCGTCCTACCATCGCGGAGTCGGCGTCGATCACGGCGCAGAAGATCGCGAAGCAGCGAAGCAGCACGGACGAGCCCGAGACGGTCCTCGGGCTCGTGCGGCTGCACAGTCGCAACGCCGAGGACGAGGTCGATCTGGGGCCTCCGCTGGCCACGTGGACCCCGGACGAAGACGACGACAGCATCCCCACCGTGTCCGCGCCGGTCGGGAGCTACGTACCGGAGGTGCAGGCGTCTCCTCCGGCGGCCAGTCCGGCCTGGTTGCTGCTCACCCTCCCGCTCGGCGTCGCGGTGGGCACCCTCCTCGCGCTGCTCGTGACGGCCGCCTGCGCTGTCGTCGGACTGCTGGTCTACGTCGTGGTCTCATGAGCCCCAGCCGACGGTCGCCACTCAGCGGAGCTTTGGTCCGGGAAAGGGGGTGTCGCAGGCCATGAAGCCGGCGGGCTCGCCCTTGTTGGCCATTCGCGCCCACTCTCCCCGAGCGCCGGGTGGAACCGGAGCGCCCGCGACGACCTCGACGACGGTGCGGCAGGTGCCGCGCTCACACGTGATCTGACCCTCGGCTGCCGGCCGGCGCGCCCCCACCCACCAGCACTGCTCCTCACCGGCGCAGCGATCACCGCCGGTCTTGTAGGTGCAGGTCAGGTCTCCCGCCGTGACGGGAACCGTCGGACCCGAGGGGTCGCATCCGCTCGGGACAGGGAGCGCGGTGGTCGCGAAGCAGGGGGCCGGAGGAGCCGGGACGCGCGTGATCGCCGTGTCGGCTCCCCCGCAGGCGAGAACGGTGAGTGCCAGCCACATGACTACTCCGGGTAGCGCCAGTAGCCGAGAGCCTGTGCCTGCTGCTCGCTGCACAGCCACTCCTCGCCAGCGACGGTGCTGACGGTCGCGTAGGCATAGTCTCGGTGGTTGGACATCAGGTAGACCTTGCGCCCCTCTCGGTCGAGGATGCCCTTGACGAGCCCGTGGCCGTCCTCCTTGGCGACGATCTCCCAGGTGGGAGAATCGGGCAGCGGCGGTGGGTCGACGCTGCAGCCCGGGTCTTCACCATCGCGGAGGCGATCGAAGTCGTTGTCGGAGCCATCCGTGCAGGCCGTGCCGCTGTTCATCGACTCGGGGTCGGGGTCGCGGGTGAGCCACCGGTCGTCGATCTGGCCCCAGAGGTTGTCAAACCAGGCCGTGAACTGCTGGGCGTGGGTGTTCGAGTGCACGATGATCGTGTTTTCGTCGTTGCCGCCCTCGCCGGCACTGGTCCAGTTCATGGAGCCCGTGATCACGATCCGCCCGTCGATAACGGCGGACTTCGCGTGCATCTTGCCGCCCCAGTTCTCGACCTTGACCGGGATTCCAGCGGCACGCAGCAGGTTGTGCTTGGCGTAGCCATTCTTGGCGGCCGTGGCGTCCATGATCACCCGAACCTTCACCCCACGGAGGTGGGCGAGGATCAGGTCCTCGGCGATGCCCTTGTGGGTGAGGAAGAAGACGGCGATGTCGATGCGGTCACTCGCTCGCTGGAGCAGCGGGCGGACCTTGGTGGTGATGGGCTTGTCCTGCGGGGAGAACAGCACCTCGACATCCACGCCGGGCGCGAGGCGGGCTTGCTTGACGCCGCGCGAGAACTTGTGGTCGTGGTACCGCCCGTCGCGGTGCATCTGCTCGAACTCTTCGGTGTACCAGGCGGCCACCTCGGGGCTGTCGACCACGGTCACCAGGTTCGCGTTGTACCCACCGGTGCCCGAGTCGCTCAGGTTGGTGGAGCCCGTCCAGACGTAGCGCTCGTCGACCACGAAGAACTTGTTGTGCATGATCTCGCCTTGGAAGGCGAGGTCCTCGCGGGAGGCGTGCACGGCGATGAGGCAGCGGTCTCCGAGATCGTAGCCGAGACACTGCAGGGGGCCTGCGAAGCCCTTCGGCCGCTGGCACGGGGGCTCGTAGGTGGAGCGCGGCTTCTTCGCTAGAGCACGGGCCTTGTCGCTGTCGGAGTTGTAGTCGTCGGTGATGTTGCCGAGGGTCGCGATGACCTCCTCGGTGTCGGAGTAGTAGTTCCGATGCTTGACATCGCGATCGACGACGCCCCGGATCACGACGCCGCGCTCCTTTGCGCGCTTGAGGGCATCGATGATGTCGTTCTGGTCGCGGATGCCGTACAGGGCGAAGTCGATGGTCTTCTCGGCGGCATTGATGCGCTCGAGGAGCGTGGAGCAGACGCCGCGGTCGCACTTGTCTTCCGGACCGGTTCGGCCGGCCGGGTCGTTCAGGACCAGCTGCAGGGAATCGGCTGCGTGGGCGGTCAGGAGGGAGAGGCACAAGGCGAGCATGAGGGCTCCGGGCTCGACGACTGACGTAGCACATCGGCTCGCGCGGGCGGAGGGCGGTGCGCCCCCACCGAGCAGGCGTGAGAGGATACGACGAGAGGAACCCTCGCGGAGGTGAGAGGATGGTCCTGGCAGACCTGGCGGCGCTCGGGGACTACGCCGAGGCTGGCCTGAGAGCGGTGCAGCTGGCGCTGGCACAGGCCGAAGAATCCGGCTTGTCGGGGCGCATTCCGATCGCCGGTGCGGCGGTTCTGCGCGCTGTGGACGGCTCGCTGCACACGGTGACCGTCGGGTGCAACGGCAGGATTCCTGCCGACGGGGGGGCTGGCTACCCGACCGACCACGGTGAGACGGGCGCGCTGCGTCACATCCACGACGTGGAGGCCGTGGACTGGTCTCGCGTGGTCTTCGCGACGACCCTCAGCCCCTGCATCATGTGCACACGCTCCCTCCTTCACCTGCACGGACTGGGCCTACGGCGCCTGGTGATTGCCGAATCGGCCACCTTCTCGGGCAGGCCGGAGCTGCTGGCGGGACTGGAGGGCATGCAGATCGTCGAGCTGACGGATGCCGCGGCAGTCGCCCGGATGGAGCGCTTCGCTCGACGCTATCCCTGGGACTGGGCGGCAGACATCGGTGAGGTTCCTGCGGCGGGCCCGCTGCCTGTGTTCGACCCTTCCCCCGTGCTGGAGCGTCTGCGGGAGCGCGGGCAGGATGCAGCCGTGGTCGATGGGAGCGGCCGGGTCGTTGCTGCTGCGGCAGATGCACGAGGGGCGCACGGTGGCAACCCCGTCCACTCGGCGGTGATGCTCGCGGTCGGTCGAGCAGGCTCGGCGATCAACCTCCGCGAGCACGCTGTGGTCGTGCTCTCCGACGGAGGCCTCGACGTGGCCTCTCTGGGCTGGAGCAGCGTGGGTGCCTGTGAGCTCTTCCGGCCGGCGGCCTTGATCACGAACGGGACGGTCGCTGCCGAGCTGCGCGGGCTGCTGGAGTCGGCCGGGATCGAGGTCCGGGCCCCGGCCTGAGGCGCCGCGCTTCGTTGCATACTCGCCTGGACGCATCGACAGTACATCACGTCCCTACGGAGGGCTCCATGGCCAACCACGACGACGACAACAGCGCCACTCCGGCCGAGATGTTCTTCATCACCGCGGCCGCCATCCCGGTACTCGGCGCCATGATCAGCGCGCCCCTCGTCGGCATGACGCTCGTGACGCTGGCGATCCTCGACAGCACCATCGTGTTCGTCACCGGCGGCACCTACTGAGCGGCTCGCTCACGCGCCCGCACACCCGACCTGAGCAGGCCTGGTGAGCGAGCGGACGTTGTCGTGGCAGGAGACCGCCGACGAGCTCGTCGCGTCGGGCCGCTGGCGTGCGCAGCGCTGGGTAGCCCCCACGAGCCGCCTGCTGGTCGCCGTTGGGGTTCTTGGGCTCGTCCTCGGTTCTGCGGCTGAAGACCTGCCGGCGTGGGGGGCGGCTGGACCGCTCTTTCTCGTCGTGATCGGGGCCGCCCTCGCCATGCAGACTAGCGAGCGGGTGCTCCGGGCCGCGGTGCCCGAGGGCTCGACTCGGGTGCTCCTGCGAGTCGGGCCGTCAGGGTTGGTCCGCGAGCGGGGTCCCGTCGTGGAGCGGGTCCCGTGGGCAGCCGTGCCGCGGGTGGGTCGCACGTCAGACCACCTGGTGCTGCAGATCGGCCGCTCTGCGTGGGCGATCCCGTCGTCTGCAGCGGAGCTGGACGAGCTGGCTGCAGCCGTCGACGGGTGGCGTGCGTCCGCGCAGCCACCTCAGGCTCTGCCGGCAGGGACGCTTTCGTGGTCGTGGACGCCAGGCTTCGAGCGGACGCTCTTCGCGCTTCGCGCCCCACAGCTCCAGGGGCTCGGTCTCGGCGCTGCGCTGTTCGCGGCGGTCTGTGGGGCGGGCCTCGGCGCGACGACCGGGCTGTCCATCGCAGGGGGACTCGGCCTACCTACCGATCTGCCCTTCGTCGCTGGAGGGCTCTTCGGGGCGGTGGCTGGGGCGATCCTGGGTCTGCCGGGTGCGATGGCGAGGCTGCTGCACCGCGTGGCGCCGCCGTGGACGGACCGCCTCGGCGTGCGACTCGGCGACGCGGGACTCGAGGTCTGGACCGACGCGGGACACGCGACCTTCGCCTGGTCGATGGTGGGGGAGTCCGAGCGGCGAGCCGGGCACGTCCTGCTGCTGTCGACACGAGGGGCCGTGATCTTCGCGGTGCCCGAGCACGTGCTGTCCGATCCAGAGGCCTTCGTCACGGAGCTGCGCGGGCGACTCGCCTCCGTGTGAGGGCCACCTAGTGCCCGAGCGGGATCGCCCACCCAAGCACAGCCGCGGTCAGCGAGGCGAGCCCGCTGACCAGCGTGAGGGCTGCGGCGAACAGAACAACGAGCTCTCGCTTCTCCGGAGGCTGCTTCAGGGCTGTCGAGCCTTGTCGCGCACCAAGCAGCGCGGAGACTAGCCCCGAGATGAGGGCGACCGAGGTCAGGGCGAGCCAGCCGACCATGGGCTTTCCAGAGATCAGCAGCCGCGGGTTGGCTGCGTTGGACAGCTGCATCCCGATCAGGAGTCCGGTGAGCACACCCGGCAGCGCGGCGGTCGCCATCGCGCGGAGGTCCTGTCGCTTGCCGCGCGCGAGGGCCGTGTGCGTCTCGGCCTCGATGTAGCAGCCGTCGCACAGCTGGCCCTCACCGGTCTGCATCAGGTGACTGACGGGAAAGTCGAGCTCACAGGATGCACAGGCGGCGAGTCCGGCCACGCCAGGCTGAGCCCCGGCTGCGGCCTCTCGGCGAGCGCGCAGGCGGTCCGCCGTGTCCGAGCGGCGCGCGCGTCGGGCGCTCGCCTCACGTGCTTGACTTCGGAGCGCACGCTCCACGCCGGGGACGGGCATCCACACCTCCGCATGTGCTTCGCGTCGCAGGTCCCGACTATTGCACACGGCTGATGAGTTCGGGTCTGCGGTAGAGCTCTAGCGGGGAGCATGTGGACGTGTGCCCGCTCAGATAAGATGGAGGTCGGAGGTCGACATGCGGATGGCTCTGCTCGCGGGACTGCTGCTTGCCTGTGGTGGAAAGGACGACGGCGCGGTGGTCCTGCCCCTCGACACGGGCGGGGGCTCGGGCACGACGAGCTGCGACAAGGAGACGGGCCGGGTGACGGGTCGGGTCGTGACCTTCGTGGGCCAAGCGCTGCTCAACGCCGAGGTGACGTTCGTATCGGAGGACGAGGAGGTCGAGGCGGAGCTCTCCAACGAGGGCTACTTCGACGAGGATCTTCGAGCCGGTTCGTGGGTGATGAACGTCGTGAACAGCGGCTGTGCGGACGGCATGAAGCTGCTTGAGGTCGCCGCTTGCTCGGACGAGGAGCACGTCGTCGAGCTCGACTGCGGCTGACACATCGCGTCGGGCTGTAGAGCGTGTCCGTTCGGTGTGAAGAGGGCGTTTGCCCCCCACGTCCTGCGTCGACCGGGCTATCCTGACAGGGTGAGGCTCGTCTTCCCAGCGCTGCTCGTGGTTGCCTGTGCCCCCTCCGAGGGGTCGCTCGACCTCGGTGTGGAGTCGGAATCGACCTCTCCCGTCATCGAGCAGCAGCCGGACTCGACCGCCGAGCCGAGCCCTGTCGGCTGGGAGAGCAGCTGCCCCGAGCCGAGCCACCGGGCAGGCTGCACCGTGACCGGCACCGTGACCGGCGCGCTCTCGTACACGTTCGTGCAGCGCTTCGACGATCAGGGGCGTGAGGTCCTGTGGGAGGAGAGCCTCGACGGCGACGGCTGGGAGCTGCGGATCGAGACCGAGTGGGACGGGGAGACCCGGATCGCGACTCAGGAGGTCCCTGGGTTGGGTCTGATCCGCACGGAGGTGGCCGTCTACCGGGATGACGGCCAGGTCTTCTCCTCGTTGTTGGCGGATCACCTCGAGGACGTAGAGACGGGGCGCGCCTTGACCTACGATCCCGTCGGCCGGGTCGTCTCCGAGGAGCGCACGCGGGGCGCGCTGCGGGTGGAGAGCTGTGCCTCTACATGGACGGAGGCGGCGGATGCCTGGGAGCAGACGGAGCGCTGTGAGTCGGCCGGGGGCAACACCATCGCGGTCACCGTGTGGGACGTAGAGCGGCGGGTGCCGCTCGAGGTGGTCTGGGATCGCGACGGCGATGGCATCGAAGAGTGGACCGCGTTCACGGAGTACCGCGACGACTGCCAGGTGCGGCGCGACGAGCAGGTCTTGCCCCCCAGCGAGGGCTATGATCGGTTCGTCACCGAGCACACCATCGATGCGAGCGACCGGGTGGTTCGGACGGTTGTCACGGCGCTCGACGACGACGGCGACGAGCCTCCCACCGTCACCACCACCGACCTCGCGTGGTCGTGCCCCTGAGCGGCTCAGAGCGGCCGGACCGACGGACGGAGGCGCGGCTGAGGGAGCGTCTCCAGAAGGTGGAGGCGCTCCACGCCGGAGCGACGACCCCTGGAGAGCGGGCGGCCGCCGCCGAGGCCCGCACCAGGCTTCTCGAGCGCCTGCAGGGCCTGCGTCGTGACGATCCGATCGCGCGCTTCGTCGCGGAGCACGTTGCTGCGCTCGCTGTGCCACCGACGCGCGCTGCTCCTCCGATGCCGATGCCCACACTGCGGCAGGTGCTGGGGGTGCTCGCGGTCTGGGAGGCGGGCGATCTCACCGCGGAGGGGGTGCAGGCCTGGGCCGAGCTGGTGGTCGATCGGGTCGACCTTCCCGACGGCTGCGCGGATCCTGGGGCGGTCCGCGCCGAGGTGATCCTTCAGCTCGCCGCCCTGCATCGGATCCAGCTCACCCCCGAAGAAGTTCCGGATATTCGTCGATTTCTGAGGTCGGGTGGAGAGCCTGGGGGCTGGTCGGAGTGGTTCGAGCTCCTGGCGAGGGTGGCCAGGGGGGCACGGCGCTCCTCGAGCTGAGCGCCACTCGGCGCCCTCTGTTCACGTTAAGGCGGCGCCTACGAGGAGGACTGCATGCCCGTGCAGCTCGGTCGGTGCGGCCTGCGAGTGAGCCGCCTGTGCCTCGGCACAATGAACTTCGGCGATGTCACCGAGCTCGACGAGGCGTCGGCCATCTGTGATCGCGCCCTGGATGCCGGGATCTTCTTCTGGGACACCGCGGACATGTACGGCCGGGGCACCTCTGAGGAGATGCTCGGCCACCTGATGCGCGGTCGACGTGATCAGATCGTGCTCGCGACCAAGGCCTGGGCGCCTATGGGGCCGGGGGTGAACGATCGCGGACTCTCTGCGAGGCACCTGCTCCAGGCCTGCGACGCCTCGCTGGCGAGGCTCGGTACCGACTGGATCGACCTGTACTACATGCACCTGCCTGATCGGCAGGTACCGATCCACGAGACCCTCCGCGCCATGGAGGATCTCGTTCGGTCTGGCCGCGTCCGGTACGTCGCCTGCTCGAACTACTTCGCGTGGGAGGTCGTGGAGCTCCTGCGGGTGGCGACCCGCCACGACTGGTCGCCCGTCGTTGCCGGCCAGAATCCCTACTCTCTGGTCAACCGTCAGCTCGAGTACGAGTTCATCCCCATGGCACAGCGCAAGGGCGTCGGGGTGGTCACCTACTCGCCACTCGCTCGGGGCGTCCTGACGGGCAAGTACACAGGGGAGAGCGTCCCCCGAGGGAGTCGCCTGGATCGGCAGAACACGAGGTTCCTGCAGGCAGAGTGGCGCGAGGCCTCGCTGCCGGTTGCGCAGCGCTTCTCGGCGCTCGCAGGAGAGGTTGGCGTGGCGCCGTCGAGCCTGGCGACAGCCTGGGTCTTGGCAAACCAGGCCGTCACCAGCACCGTGATCGGCCCACGCACCCTCGGGCAGCTCGAGCAGTACATCGCCGGCAGTCAGGTCTCCTGGACGCCGGATCTGGAGGCACGCTGCGACGCCCTCGTCGCCCCCGGAACCGCCACCGGCGAGACCGTTCCCGACCCGGCGTACTTTCCGGTTCGCGGCCGGGTGGTGGAGGGAGCTTGAGCCAGGACGAGCTCACCGTCGCCAGCCAGGAGCTGGTGGCCGACGTCAAGGCGAGCGCCCGCGAGCGCTGGGAGATCGCTCACGACGAGGTGCGCATCGCGCTCGAGCAGACGCTCGCTGTCGCCTTCCTCGGCTCAGCGAGCAGCGGCAAGGACAGCGCGATCCGGGCCCTCTTCGACGTCGACTTCGGCGAGGTCGACCCCATCCCGGGATCCACGGATCGGATCCGCGTGGCGCCGGTCGATCTCGACGGCCGCTTCATGGTGATCAATGCCCCGGGCTTCGGCGATCTGCGCGCCGCGGTGGAGGCTGAGGCTCGTAGGGCGCTCGATCAGCTCGACATCGCGATCTATGTGGTCAATAGCGATGGGGGCGCGACCATCGATGAGCGTCGCGACCTCGACGCCATCCGTGCCCTGGGGCGTCCGACGCTGGTCTGCCTCAACAAGATTGACCTCATCCGGGAGCACCAGCGTGAGGCCTTCATTGAGGCCACGCTGTCGCAGCTGGGCCTGAGGCGCGACGAGGCTGTCGTCACTGCCTTCGACCCCCTGCCGGTGCTCTCCGAGGAGCCCATCGGCGTCGACGCGGTCATCCAGTGGATCCACCGACAGCTCGAGAAGGATGGCAAGTCGCTCCTGTTCGCCAAGCACCTCCGCAGTCGCGCCGCGGCCTGCGAGGCCATCATTCGAGCGGCAGCGCGCCGCTCGGCCATGGCGGGGGCCATTCCGGTGCCAGGAGCGGACGCCACCGCTGTCACGGCCATCCAGGTGAAGCTCATCACGGACATCGCCGCGGTGTTCGACCGACGGATGGACCGGGAGCTGGTGCTCTTCATCTTGGGTGAGGCGCTGGCGGGTGGCAGCAAGAGCTTCGTGCGGTGGGCGCTGAATGCCGCGAAGACAGCGGGGTGGGTCCCCGGCACCCAGGCGGTTCACGTGGCCACCAGCGCCCTGGGAGCAGGCATCGCAGCAGCGACCACGTACGGCGTCGGCCGTGCAGCAGTCGCATGGATGCAGAAGGACGGCAACCTCTCGGGCGTCGAGATTCGCGAGATCTTCGATGCCGAGGCGCATGCCTATCGCTCGCGCGTCGTCGACATGGACGCGCACACAGCCGAGCCGCCCCAGGTGTTGGATGGCGACGACCTCTGAGCTCGACCTCGAGGACCTCCTCCGCAAGTGTCACCGTGACGAGCTGATCACGCTGGCCCAGACGCTGCGTGTGCGTCCACAGGGGATGGGCCGGGACGCCCTTGCCCGACACCTCGCGGCGACCCTCAGGCGCGCAGGTGGCAGCGTGCTCGACAAGCTCAGGCGGCGTGGCGATGGGCCCTCCTACCGAAAGGTGCTGGACGACCTGCTCGCACGGCAGCGCCTCACCGCGGACGTGGGACTGGAGGCCGGGGAGGTCGCTCTCGTCAGGCGGGCTCTCGAGCGCAGCTGGGTGCACCTCTCCTCCGAGGAGCAGGCCGTGATGTGGCGTGCTCTCGGACAGTCGCCTCCCTCACCGCGGGATCCCGCCGAGGTCCCCGCGGTCGCAGAGCGGGCTCTGAACCGCCGCTTCGGCTACGTCGCGACGTCGGTGATGGCGAGCACTGTCCTGCGAATGGGGCCGCTGGCGGGGTGCCTCCTCGTCTTCTGGGTCACCCGACCGGACGACCGCGTGGTCCTGCCGGCCGTCCTCGAGGTCGCTCGCCTGCGGCAGACGGTGCGCCACCGCGTGACGGTGGGGGTGGTCGGCTCTCCGAGCGCGGGCAAGGATGCGGCCATCAAGGCCATCTTCGGGATCGATTCGGGCAACGTCGATCCGGTGGCGGGGTCGACCACCGAGGTGGAGATTCAGCGCCTTCCAGGCTCGACGGCGCTGTTTGTCGTCAACACACCGGGCCTCGGCGACGTGGTCGAGGCGGTCACCGAAGAGGCCAGGCAGATCCTGGACCACATCGATGTGTACATCTACGTCGTCAACGCCCAAGGCGGCGTCCAGGCGCGGGAGAAGGCGGACTGGGAGAGCGTCCGGGCCACGGGTCGGCCAGCGCTGGTGGTGGTGAACAAGATCGACACGTTGCGAGAGCGAGACCGGGAGCGCTACCTCGCCGATGCTCGGGACAAGCTCGCCGTGCGCGCGGAGGACTTCGCGGCCGCGGCCTTCGACCCGCTGCCGCAGCTGTCGGAGTCACCCATCGGGCTCGGGCCGGTGCACGACTGGCTCGTGGAGCGCCTCGAGCACCTCGGCAAGGATGCAGGGGAGCTGCCCTGGGTCAGCGGAGCGGCGTCCAGCGAGGACGTCCGGCCCGCCTCAGAGCCGGAACCAGAGCTGGGCATGGGGCAGGGGGATGGGCAGGACGTTGCTGCCGAGCGGCTGGATGCCGAGCCGCTCCAGGCTCTCGAGGGTGGCGTTGACCTCGGTGATGTCGAGCAGCCCGATGTTCAGCCCGAGCGAGACGCCGACCGAGCCGCTGGCGAGCGCATAGTAGGAGCCGAGGGTTCCGACGGCTCGACCGCGTGAGAGCTGGATGATGTTGGTTCGTCCGGTGACCACGAGATGGGACTTCTTGGTGAGCACGAACTCGTACGTCACCTCGGGTCGTAGGTCGTAGACACCCTGCTTGACCGCGGTGTCGGGGATGCCGTCGTTGTTGGTGTCGAGACCACAGCCCGAGCAGTGAGCGACGAGCAGGCCCGTGGTGAACAAGCCCTTCTTGGGGCTTCCGAAGGTCACGCGGGCGGCCGTGCCGAGATCGAGTCGGCTCGCGGTCCACGAGGAGGCGAGGCGGGGCTCGACCGACACCGCGACGGTGCCGGTGTCGACCACAGCGAACTCGGCAGACACGGCCGGGCCGAAGACCAGGCCGAGGAAGGACACCTTGAGGTCCATGAAGTCGGTGACGCCGATGCTCGAGCGCAGCAGGGGGTGAAGGTTCACCGTGCCCTGCTTCGCGGTGTAGGCGTTGCCGGTCCAGCCGCCGCGATGCCCGTACAGCTCTCCGGGCTGTATTCGTCTCGGCTCGGCGTGCGCCGCCGAGGCGAGGATCAAGAAGATCATGGCGCAGAGCGTTCGCACTCGTCCTCCGAGGTGCGCCGCATATCTCGGGAAGCGACCGGAACCAGTGGATGCTAAGCGTGGTCCATCGAGGGCGAGCTGAGGAGGTCTCATGAGGGTCGGGTTCGTGATGGCGCTGGTCTGTCTCGTGGCATGTGGTCTGGGAGAAGACAAGTTCCAGGAGCAGTATGCGGCGAAGAGCTGTGAGCTTCTCGCGTCCTGCGACGACGCACAGGTGTCGTTCGGCGACCAGGGCGACTGCGAGACGTTCTACGGCATCCTGGTCGAGGCGAGCGTCGCAGGGTGCGACTACAGCGGCACCGAGGCACGCGCGTGCCTGAAGGCACTCGACGAGGCCAGCTGCGATGCTGCCGTGGCCGGCGTGGCGGTCTGCACGCAGGTCTACTCAGGCGATGAGTGCGCCTGGAGTATGAGCGAGAGCACCGGGACCACCACCGCCACCGAGTGATCACGCTGCTGCTGATTGGCTGCTCCGTACCCGAGCAGCCTCTGCAGCCGGAGCCTCGGGTCCCTGCACGCATCGACCCCGACAGGCTCGCCGCAGACCTGCGCTTCATCGCGCACCCCCGTCCGCCGGGCTCACCGACCTGGCAGGCTGTGCAAGACGCCTGTGTCGAGCGGTTCGAGGCTGCTGGGCTCGAGGTGGAGCGCATGGCCTACGGCACGGGCGTGAACGTCGTCGGCACGCGCGTCGGTCGGCTCGATGAGCCTGTCGTCCTGGCCGCCCACTATGACCACATCCCGGGCTGCGAGGGAGCCGACGACAACGCCTCGGGGGTGGCTGGACTGTGGGCGCTCGCTGACGTGGTGCAGCCGGGCGACCGCACCCTCGTCCTGGCTTGTCTCGATCAGGAGGAGTGGGGGCTGATCGGGGCGCAGGCCCTCGCGGCGGCGCTGGCGGAGCGGCCCGTCCACGCGATGCTGTCGGTGGAGATGATCGGCTTCACGGACGATCGACCTGGCTCGCAGCGGATTCCCGCAGGGTTCGAGTATGCCTTCCGCAGTGCCTGGTCGGAGGTCAGAGCGCGCGACTTCCGAGGGGATTTTCTGCTCTACGTGGGAGACTGGGGGTCGTCCCACGTGGGCGAGGCGCTGCGTGCGGGAGGCCAGGCGGCTGGGCTCCCGGTCATCGGCTTCACCAGTCCGCTCGCGCCCCACGTGCCGCAGCTCGGGCGCAGCGATCACGCAGCGTTCTGGTACCAGGGGCTTCCCGGCGTGATGGTGACCGACACCGCCGACTTTCGCTATCCGGCGTACCACTGTCGCTCGGGTCCGGACACCCCCGCCAACCTCGACGCCACGTTTCACCACCGAGCGGTCGAGGCGCTGGTGCACGCGACCGAGCAGCTGCTGACCGAGTAGGCCTCAGAAGACCGGCTGCCAGCCTGGGTCGAGCACGGTCACGCGTCCGACGACATCGGGGGTGACGGCGTGCCACACCACCCGTCCGTCCGGTGTGACCTCCATCAGCTCACCGCTGCTGCTCCACACCACCAGCCGGTTGCCGCCGGGCAGGCGTCGCACGTCACCGAGGAAGGGGGTGTGCGCGCCGTCGGGGTGCTCGAATCGCCACACCTCCCGCGCCACCTCGCCGTCGAGGACGTACTCGATGGCGCTGCTCGTGTCGTCGGGACGGTGGTCTCCGTTGTCGAAGACCAGCAGCCCATCGGCCCAGGCGTCCGAGAAGTGGGGGTGGGAGGGCGGCACGCCGTCGTACGAGAGCGTGGCCTCGGGCCCACCGAGGGACCACTTCGTCGCTCCGGTCTGCTTGTCGACGGCAACGATCTGGTCGAGGTACCGCAGCATCACCCACCACTCATCGTCCACGCTCACCACCGAGTTGCCGTGGCTGAACTCGGTGAACCCTGGCTTGAACTTGGGCGCGCTGGCGTGAGGGCAGGGAGGACGCAGGTCGAGCGGGTGGTCGTCGAGCACGGACCAGAGGATGGACGGCTGGTCGCCATCGAGTGGGCGGGACCGGAGGGCATCGGTGGCCACGGGACTGGTGGTCCCGGGCATGGGCGTGTCGCGGTACACCCAGGAGAGCCACGTGACGCTGTCGTCCTCGACGACGAAGTCGTGGTGCTGCTCGGGGAGGCTCCAGCGCTCTCGATGCAGACCGTCCCAGCTGACTTGGTGGAGCGTGCCCCAGTCCGCCTCGCGGTCCCAGTGGTAGGTCGTGAACCATGGCTGACCGTCTGGACCGACATGAGCGCGGTTGATCTTGAAGGGGGGCGGGTCGCCAGGGAGGTACCAGCGGTGCCTGCCCGTGCCGTCGATGACGGCGACCCACGAGAAGCGAGGCTCCATGCTGTACTGGTTGAAGAACAGCAACAGGTCGCGCAGCTCGGCCTCGGGCTCGGAGACGAGCACGTCGAAGCGCCCCAGCAGCTCCGGCTGCTCCGGCACGACCAGCGAGGAGGTCTGAGTCCGCCGTCGCCCGTCGTCGTCGAGGCTCACGGCGCGAATGACCCAGGCCCCCTCATGTAGACGCAGCAATGCTTCGGGAGTGGCGGTCTCCTCCGTTTTATCGCCCAGTCCGCCGATGCCGAACTCGACCCAGTGGACGTCACCGGGGGCGTCCCAGCGCACACGCCAGGTGGTGTCGAGCGCCGTCGGCTCGATGGAGAGCCCGAGTGCACCGGTAGGGGACGACGCGTCGGTGCAGGAGAGCAGACCGACGAGCGCGCACGGGGTGAGGAGGCCGAGGAGGGTCAGTAGATGTCCACGTCGAGGGTGTAGCCGCCGCAGTCCATGGTGTAGCAGTCCAACACCAAGGTGAGCGTGACGTCTTCGTCGCTGCCGTTCGTCCACTCGACCATCTCGGTGGCGCGCTCCAGCACATCGTCGGCACCGGCCACGCAGGTCGTGGCGTCCTCGCAGTCGGAGAGCAGGTAGACCGACCCGTCGTCGAGGCTGGTGTACTGGGCGACGACCCGCTGGCCGGCCTCGAGCGTGACGGCGAGCACGCTGTCCGGGCCGCGCGTGTCGTACCCGGTGCAGGAGGGCACCGGCAGAGCAAGGTCATCGGTGAGGCCGTCGTTCGAGCCCTCGAAGCGGTATGCACCGGAGGTCAGCGGCTCGGGAAGGTCGACGCAGGTGTCGACGGCGGGCGAGACATCCCGGGGACTCGGCTCGCCCTCGGGCTCCAGCACGAAGCTGTCGAGCGGGGTGAGGTCCCACCAGGCCGCGAGGCCCGTCGCGGCGTCGGCGGGCAGCCAGTCCGCATGGTCACTCTGGACGCCGCATGGAGCCTCGGCGGCAAATCCGTAGCCATGCTCCTGGCTCAGCTCGCCGGTGCTCGTCACGCGCAGGCCGTGCAGGTAGGGAGCCCACTCGGTGTCGAAGTCGACGCCGGCGAGCACCGCCTCGTCACGAACAGCGGGAAGGAGGCGGTCGACGGTTCCGAGACCGAGACCCCATGGAACTGCCGCGAGCACCTCACGGATGTCGTCCGAGCCCCAGAGGTCGGCGTCGAGCTCCGGGCAGCCGCTCACTCCGACGAGCGGGTCGAGGTCCCACGCCTGGGACAGCCCCTCGGCGAAGGGGCGCTCACTGGGTGTGAGGCCGTCGGTGTCGACCCGAACCTCGCAGCGGGGCGTGCGGCTGTTGTCGTAGAGGGTGATCACGACCTCGGCAGACCGAGGCGTCATGCCGATGGCTCCGTCTTGGAGCGTGCCCCGGACGAGGGCGCCGTGGAGCGCAAACTGGGCGAAGGCCGGCTCGAAGGAGACCGCCTCCGCCAGGGGGGCGCTCGGAGCGGCGTCGAGAGGGAGGCAGTCCGAGTCGTCGCTGGCGTCGAGCGGGTCCGAGCCGACGAGCAGCAGCTCGTCACCGTCCCAGGTGCCGCCAGCGTCGGTGTCGGGCGACAGCGGATCGGTGCCATGGACCTCCAGCTCCTCCGAGTCGGTCAGTCCGTCGCCGTCCGAGTCAGCAGACAAGGGGTCCGTCTCGTGGAGCGTGACTTCATCGCCGTCGGTCAGTCCATCGTCGTCGGAGTCCGCGACAGTGGGGCGCGTGCCGCGCTCGAGCTCGTCTCCGTCGAGCAGGCCGTCGTCGTCGGTGTCGTCGTCGAGGGGGTCGAGAGCGCGGTCGACCTCGTCTCCGTCGTCGACACCGTCGGCATCGGTGTCGGCCAGGAGGGGGTCCGTGAGCCACACGTCTTGCTCGACGCCGTCGGGCAGGCCGTCACCGTCGGTGTCGCCGACTGCCGGGTCAGTGCCGAGCTCGAGCTCGACGGCGTCGTCGAGGCCATCGCCGTCGCTGTCGACCGCGGTCGGGTTGGTGCCGTGGATGAGCACCTCGTCGCCGTCGAGCAAGCCGTCGCCGTCGGTGTCTGTCGAGAGCGGGTTGGAGCGGTAGAGCAGCGCCTCGTCGCCGTCGGTCAGGCCGTCTTCATCGGTGTCGGCGAGCGTAGGGTCGGTGCCGTAGAGGACCTCCTGCGTGTCGCTGATGCCGTCGCCGTCGGTGTCGGCGAGCGTAGGGTCGGTGCCTGCTGCGACCTCGTCCCCGTCGGGAGCGCCGTCACCGTCCGTGTCTTGGGTGACGGGGTTGCTGCCCCAGAGGTTCACCTCGTCCCCGTCGGAGAGTCCGTCGCGGTCGGTGTCGGCGGTGGTCGGGTTCGTCCCGTGCTCGTTCACTTCGTCGCCGTCGGTGAGTCCGTCACCGTCCGAGTCTGCGACGGTGGGGTCGGTCCGGGTGGTTCCCACCTCGAAGCCATCGTCGAGTCCGTCACCGTCGGAATCGGCGCGCGTCGGATCGGTCCCTAGGTCGACCTCATTGCCATCCTCGATGCCGTCATCGTCGGTGTCGGCATCGTTGGGATCGGTGCCGAGCGCCTCTTCTTCGAGGTCAGTGAGCCCGTCGCCGTCTGTGTCGAAGCTCGATGTGGTGCCTGCCGGTGTGGTTCCCACACCCGTCGTGCCTGCCCCCGTCGTGCCGGAGCCGGTGCTCGTGGTGGTCGGAGCGGAATCCGTGACTGCCGCGGAGTCTCCCCCCTTGTCGTCGCCGCTGCAGGCGAGGAGGGCCAGGGCCATCAAGGTCGTCCACCGCATGTTTCGCTCCTTGGTGCAAGGTCCTATCGCGGTCTGTCGCGGGCAGTCGCTCGAGGCGCAAGAGCTTCGAGTGCGCCGAAGCGTAGCTGGGTAGCCCAACGCAGCGCGCGCGCTGCGAGCGTCTCCGCTATATTCGGGCGCGTCTGGAGAGTGCATGCGTTGTGTTGTGCTGGCGCCGCTACTGTTGGCGGCTTGCGAGCCCCCGCCGCCCGTTGACTTTGGGGTCGCTGGTGTCGACGGTGAGCCCGCCATCAAGCTGGTTCTACCGCTCGCGAATGAGGTCGTTCCCCTCGACGAAGACTGCGTCCTGCGCACCTTCGTGGCCTGGGATGTCGACAGCTTCACGTTGGTGTCGTTCACCAACGACGACGGCAGCGCCCGCACCAACGTGGAGGGTGAGGGGCACGTGCACGTCATCTGGGCACCGCCCGCCTACGAGTCCACGTTCGATCAGTCCTTCCTGTTGGAGCAGAGCGGGCTGAGTGTGGGCTCCTCTCTCGCGATCACGGTCGAGCTGCACGAGAACGAGCACGGCTTCTTCGACGTGTTCGACGAGATCGAGATCGAGGTGGGGCCAGACGCTGCGGGTGCCTGCCCGTGACCACTGCGGTCTCCAGCGAGGCCGGCGGCCGCCGATTCCACCTCAAGGCCCGCATTGGTGCAGGAGCCTTCGGAGAGGTGTACCTCGCTGAGCAAGAGAGCGGTGCGGGCTTTCGCCGCGATGTCGCGCTGAAGGTGTTGCATGCCGACGTGGCGCGGAACCCCGAGGCGGCCACCCGGATGCGTGACGAGGCCAGGATCCTCGGTCGCTTGTCCCACCGCAGCATCGTCAAGGTCCTCGACCTCGTGCAGCTGGGAGACCGCTGGGCTGTGGTGATGGACTACGTGCCGGGTGTCGACCTCGAGCAGGTGGTGAGCGCGCTCGAGGCACAGGGCAGCTTCGTGCCGGCTCCTGCCGCACTGGAGGTGGGCGCCGCGATGTGCTCCGCGCTCCATGCAGCCTACTCGGCCGATGACGGCCGGGGGGGCACCCTCGCCGTCGTCCATCGTGACATCAAGCCGAGCAATGTCCGACTGACGGCCGATGGCGACGTGAAGGTGCTCGACTTCGGCGTCGCGCGTGTCGAGAACATGGACAGCCGTGAGGCGATGACCCAGGGCACCGGCTGGATTGGCACTGAGCGCTACATGGCGCCCGAGCGCATCCTCCTCGAGGGAGACACCTCGGCTGGCGATGTCTACGCGGCCTTCGCCACGGTGGTGGAGCTGATCAACAGCAAGCCGGTCGGCCGCACGCCCGTGCTCGCGGAGCGGCACACCCCCTTCGTCGAGGAGTCGCTCGTTGCGCTGCGGGAGCGACTGACGGGGCCCGCAGACGTCGTCGATGCGGTGGTGTCGCTGTGCCGGCGAGGACTCGCTGCCGAGCCGGAGCGTCGTCCCTCCGCGAGCGAGGCCTGGGAGGTCTTCGACAGCCTCTCTCGCCGCCTCGAGGGGGACTCGCTGGTGCGGTTCTCGCGCAGCGTCGTGCCCGTGATCCTCGACACCCTAGGCGAGCCGGAGGCGGTCGATGGCACGATGTTGGTGTCGGACGGTAGCTCCAAGCTCGTCGCGGGTGCGCTCCCGGCCGGCACCGTCGCGGGCGGAGGTTCCTCCACCGGGCCAGCGGAGTCCACGTCCGCCGTCAACACTTCGCTGTTCGCCATGCTCGGAGCTGGTGCGGTCGCGGGTCTGGCGGGCTTCGTGCTCCTGGTCTCCTTTGGAATCGGAGCGGCGCTCTGGATGCTGCGCTCCGAGAGTGCACCTCCGCCAACAGTTCCTGCCGCGGCTCCGGTCCCTGTCGCCGCCCCAGCGGCACCCGTGCCCGCAGCGGCTCCCGCGCCGAGTCCTCCGGTAGAGGTGGCACCTGCGCCGCGAGTGGCTCCCGCGCCGGCGGTGGCTCCCGCGCCGACGGCGGCGCCCGCTCCGGTGGTGGCGCCCGCTCCGGTAGCTGCTCCCGAGCCGGCGGCGGCGCCCGCTGCCGCACCTGTCGTCGACCCGAGCGCGCCTCGGGTCAGTCGTGCCCTGTTCGTGCTGGAGAATGCCTCGGCGCTGAGCGTCGACTGCGGAGGGGTCTTGGGCTCTGGAACGGCGAGCCTTCGGCTGCGTGACTTCCCCGAGGGAGCGTGCCGGGTCGAGGCGACGTATGTCGGCCAGGCCTACCAGACGGATGTGCGGGTGGAGCGCCCGCGTGAGGTTGTGTGCACCGTGGATGGAGGGACGCTCACGTGTCGCTGATCACCTGTCTGATCGCTGTGGCGAGTGCCGCTGAGGTCGTGTGGCTCACCACACCCTCCCCGACCGACCGCAGTGCCGTCGCGGCTGCTGCCGGAGCGTCTGGCGCACCCCTCTCGCGCTTGACGTTCAAGTCGGCAGCCACCCGGGTCAGCGACGACGACGTGCAGCTCTACGCTCGCCTGGCGCAGGTCCTGTCCGATGTTCGTGCCTACGAGACCAAGCTCGACGGCGAGCTCTTGATCCTGCGCGACCTCGAGGGCCCCCTCTCCGAGCTGACCGTCATGCGCAGCGAGGCCGACCGGGATCTGGTGTTCGATGCTCTGGCCTATCAGGGCTTTGCGGCCAATCGGTTCTGGGGGGAGGCTCTCGGGAGCGATGCCGAGGCAGAGCCCTGGCGGGTCGAACACAACGGCCTGTATGTCGAGCGTCCCTGGCGAGACGCCGTCGCCCTCGCGCCGGAGCTAGAGGTCACGGCCTACCAGATCGCCGAGGCGCCCCAGCGCGTCGCCTACGGTTCCGTCCAGGAGACGGTCAGCGCAGCGCTTCCGGCGAGCCTCCTCGTCACCGGCCTCGACGACGCGCTGCTGCTGGTCGACGGAGTCGGGCGAGCACCGGGTGCGGCAGGTGACGTGAAGGTTCCCCCCGGGCGGCACTTCGTCCACGTCGAGCGCTCGGGGACGATCATTGCCCGCTGGACGGTGAGCGTGGAGCCCGGCGAGCAGGTTCCCGTCGATCTGACCGAAGACCGAAAAACCTGGCGAGCATGGTTCGACGCGCTCGACGAGGGCGTCGCGGTGCCCGAGGTCGTGGGTGAGGCAGTCGATGCACTCGGTGGGGAGGTGTGGATTGCCTCGGGCAGTGGCAAGAGCCTGAAGGTGTTCGCCGTGACCCCCGACGCCGTGACCCGGCAGGCCGTGAAGGTGAGTGGCGGCGGTGGTGGCAGCGGCGACGAGGGAGGGCTCTCGGGCTGGAGTACCGTGGGCATCGGCTGGCTCTCGAGCGGCAACTTCTACACGGACAACGCGGCGGTGGCGAAGCCCGAGCGCAAGACCGTCAATGCCCTGACGCCCTCCGTGGCTCTCGGTGTGGACTACGACGTTGGCCTTGCGCGGTTCGGCGCGGCGGTCGATCTCGCCGTGCCGACGGGCGAGCATCACACCGTGCCGACCGCCGACGGTGCGACGCGACTGCGCCCACAGCTGCAGGCGAGCGCAGGGATCACGCCGATTCAGGCGACCTTTGGCTGGTTGTTCTCGCATCACCCCGCCGTGGGCGCACAGGCGGGCTGGTCTTTTGGCGCACTGGAGCTGAGAGGCGCCTACACCGCAGGACTGCCGGGTACAGTCGCTCGCGACGACGGCTCGGAGTGGCAGCGACTGGTGGTCCATCGAGCGGGCATCGCCGTCGGTGCGCGCATTCGCTGACGGCAGCGCGAGCCGGTCAGCGCCACCGGCGCAGCAGTGCCGTGTCCAGAGGCCAGGTCGACAGCTCGAGGTGGTCGTCCCACGCGAACCACCCGTCCTTGGGCCCGGGCTCGACGTGGAGAGACTGGGCTGGCATGTAGCCCTGTCCGACGAGTACCCAGGTGGCCTCATCTGTGGTGGCCACGTCGAGCAGGATGACGGCGTGGCCGGGAAAGCCCGGCTGCACCAAAATATCTCCGGGGTCAGGATGGTCGTCCGCCACGGTGTCACGCTCGGCGAGGCTCGCGGTGCCCGCCCAGGTGAAGAGTGCCTGCAGGTATCCCTCCCAGGTCGAGGGCTCGCTCGGGCGCCACTCGAGCCGGTTCCCAGCGTCGCGTGCCCGCTCGCCACGGGCGTAGCGGTCCCATGGCATCGGGTCGCCGGACGTCGCATGGAACAGGACGGGCTGATCGGTGCTGCGGAGCCACTCGGCTCGCAGCCGAATGGCGGTGTCGGCACACTGCTGAAGATCTCCCGGCACGAGTGGTAGATCGAGCACTCGGGCATCGCGCCGCACGACGTCGCCCGCGTGGGTCGTCACCGGAGTGCCCTCGGGCAGCACGCGGAGGTCACGGAGGTAGGTCGCGAAGGAGTCGCCCTCGACGCGGCGCGCTCCGGCGGGGGGCGGAAAGGTGTGACGCACTGTGGCGGGAGCTGTCGCGGTCGGAGCGGGAGCTGGGGCCGGAGCCGGGGCAGGCTCGGCGAGGGCACAGCTGAAGACGGAGAGGGTGATGAGCATGGACTCTTCGACACGAAGGCGTCGCAGTGGTTCCATCCGTGCTCTGGGTGGAGCGGGCCGCGCGCGGGGGAGGATGCTACTCGGAGAGCGCCTTCGCCGGCACGGAGGCCGGTCATGGAGCGTGGGATGGACGAGGGGACGGTCGAGCGTCTCGTCGCAGCAGCGGTGGCGGTCGCGCTGGTCGCTGTGGCGGCTGGGGTAGCCGTCTGGCGCACATCGGAGCCCGCCGAGGTGGCCACGCTGGTCGTCGAGAGTCCGGGTGCTGTGCTCGAGCGCCACGGCTATCGCCTCGTGCGTGTCGTCCCCGGCACCTTCCTCCAAGGCGCGGGAGAGACGGACCCCGATCGGATGCAGGACGAGATCCGGCGGGCCGTGGAGCTGACGCGCCCGTTCTCTATCGGTGCGACGGAGGTCACCGGTGCGCTCTACGCCGACGTGATGGGTGCCGATCCGTCGTCGAGGACCTGTGATGGCTGCCCGGTCACCGACGTGAGCTGGCTGGACGCCGCACGGTTCTGCAACCGGCTGTCACTCCGTGAGGGGCTGCGGCCGGTCTACACCCTCGACGGCGAGGCGGTGCACTGGAGCCAGACGGCCACGGGCTACCGGCTTCCCACCGAGGCGGAGTGGGAGTTTGCGGCACACGGCGGTCGAGACCTTCGCTTCGCGGGGGGAGACGAGCCCGAGGCCGTGGCCTGGTTCGCGGACAACGCGGGCGAGGCGCCCCAGCCTGTGGGCCGCAAGCGCCCCAACCCGCTCGGGCTGTACGACATGAGCGGCAACGTCTGGGAGTGGGTCTGGGACCGCTACGGCGTGTGGACCTCCTCCACGGTCGTAGACCCTCTCGGTGCGGATGAGGGCGACCTACGTGTCGGCAAGGGGGGGGCCTGGAACACCTGGGGAGACATGGTGCGGGTGGCCGCTCGATCGCGCGGGGGGCCCACATCCAGGGGGGACGTGCTCGGCTTTCGGATCGCGCGGACCACTGAGTAGTCTCCTCTCTGGCTAGAGCCGGAACGCTCCCACGACGTCCAGAGCAGCCCCGACCGTCAGGGCGTGGCCGACCTTCGAGGTCTCGGGGAGCCGGCCCGCGAAGCTGAAGGACTGGGCATAGACGGCGGTGTTCAGCCAGCGGGCCAGCGCGAGCTGGACACGGGTGTCGACCAGCGCCTTGAAGCGCAGATCGCTGGCATCGGCGGTCGGCGTGTCGGCCCAGACGAAGGCATCGAGCCACGTGGTCCAGTACATTCCCGAGCCTAGAGTGAGACGGATCTCGGCGTTGGTTCTGGCTCCGAACTCGGTGGGCTTCTCAGGCACCGTGAGGTCGCGAAGTCCGAAGCCACCGACCCGGAAGGCGCGCAGCACGGCCGCCCGCTTGGTGCTGAGACCGAGCGTCAGGGAGGCGTCGCGCTGCAGGGGATTGAGGGTACCGTCTTCGTTCTCGACGGCCGTGAACTCGCTGTCGAAGAGCAGCTCGGTGTAGGGCATGAAGGCGAGACTGCCGACCGGGAAGGATGCGCCCGGGAGCGAGCCTGACGTGGAGAGGCGCAGGTCGTCTGCGGGCTCCTGCTGGTCGTCCGATGTCGTGAGCTGGCTGTACATGCTCACCCAGCGCAGATCCCACAGCAGAGAGCGACTGCTGTGCTCGAGCGCCAGATCGGCCGTCGTGTTGAGGGTCGTGCTCGAGGGGCTCGTCGCGAGGGTCTCGGGGAATGAGGCATAGCGAGTGTCGCCGGCGCCCTGAAATCGTTCGAGAGAGAAGGAGAGGATGCGTGAGCGAAGTGTCCACATCGGCGGGAAGTCCGTGTGGGTTCGAGCCGACAGCTCGGCGATCGGATTTTCCCCGCGGTCTCGGATGTCTCGGAGCACGTCCAGGGTCGCTGCACGGAGGGTGAGGGGCGAGCCGTCCTCGGTCAGGACGGGCCGCTGCGCGCGTCGGGCATCGAGCACCCAGGGGGAGTGGGCCTCGTCGAGGAGGCCCCGGAGGGTGCCGTCGGCGAGGGTGCGGTCGGTCGTGACCACGTTGTAGGAGCGCTCGGCCTCCAGCGAGCGCCCCTTGGCCTTCGGGAAGCGCTCTCCGAGAGGTGCGCCACAGTGGGTCGGCACGTTCTCGAAGGCCTTGTCCAGCAGCTTGCCGAATCGATCGCCAGGAATCTCGTGCACCACGAGCTCGTCGAGGAGAGCGAGACGATCGACGACCAGCAGCTCGGTCAGCGGGCCGGGCGTCGGGCGGACGACGGGAAGCTCGGGCAGCAGAGCGAGGTCGGCGTCAGTGGTCTCGAGCACGGACTCGCAGACGAGCTTGGTCCAGGTGTCGTGCGACAGAGCGGTCGTGGGGTCATCGGGGGCAGGCAGCAGCGGCACGTCGAGTCGAGGATAGGTCTCGGCGCGCACCGCGTTCACCTTCTCCAAGACCGCCAGGTCGGGCGTGAGCGCCGTGGTGATCCGGATCGGCTCCGCGCGGATGGCCTCGACCCGCTCGGAGCCGAGCATCAGGGTGGCGTCGATCACGCCGTCGAGGGGCAGCGTGGCTGCGGGTGGGGGCTCGGGTGCCCAGGGCTCGCGGACCTCCCACTCGAGGCTGTGGACGCCGTCGATGGGAGGGCCAGAGTCACCGATGATCACATCGACATCGGTGAGGCCGCGCTGCAGGCGCCGCAGGAGCTCGGCCGAGGCCTCGCCGATGACTGCGATGGCCTCGGGGCGCTCCGTGGCGAGCAGGCGGTCGACCTCGGCCTGGACCGCCGCGACGGGGTCTGAGATGACCACTCCCTCGTCAGCGGGCACCCAGCGCAGCCACTCGGGGTCGATGAACCCGACGAAGGCGATGTCGGCGCCCGGTCGGCTGACGCGGATCGAGGCCGGTAGGTCGGGAACGCCCTCCGCCGCCTCCCAGTTGGCCGCGGTGTAGGGCAGTCCGCTGGCCTCCGCAGCGAACGCGACGGCCCCCCCGGCGAGCTCGGTGCGCCCCGGGGCGAGCGCCGCAGGCTCGAGGTCGCGGAGCACGCTGTAGCCGGTTGGCCGGTGGAGACTGAGCTTGCCGTCGCTGACGGACGAGGGCCCATCGACGAAGGAGCCGGCATCGACGAAGAGCGCGCCCGGATCGTCGGTGAGGATCCGACGCACGGCGCCGATTCGGCGCGTGGCCTCACGGTCTGGGCGACCGAGGATCTCGAACCGCTCAGTGGTCTCACCGGCCGAGACCTCTACGGTCAGGCCGAGGCGGAACTCGAAGCCGGCCAGGTCGGTGGGGACCGCTGTGTCCACTCCGTGGATGAGCCAGGCATCCGAGCCGTCTACCGTGCACTTTCGTGCGAGCGCGGGCGTCGCCTCGAGGGCGCCTGCGAGTCCCGGAGCCGACGCCTCGTCGACGAGGGCGATCTCGTCGCGCTCGATCTGAACCTCTGCGGGGCGTGCATCGCCGCAGCTGAGAGAGTCCGCTTGGAGGAAGGCAGCGACTGTGTCGGCCCGCCGATCAGCCGCGATCAGGGCAGCATCGTCGCGGGACAGTACGCCGTGGTGCGCGACGACGGACCGAATCTCGGCGTCTCGCGAGGCGAGCGCTGCCCGGACCGATTCCGGGATGTCGAGGTCGTATCGGCCGCTGCCGACACCGCCCGTTGCTCCGGTGGCGATGATTCGAAGGGTCGGAGGCGTAGGGGCGTCCGAGGCTGCGGTGTCCACAGCCCCATCTTGGGCGACTGCGAGAGCGGCGGCGAGCCAGATGAGGGTCACGTTGTCTCCGAGCGGCGGGGCGTCTAACCTTGCATTGGGGCCGGTTACAATCGCCGGGGGGACTGCATGCACTTCGAGTCGTGGAGCCCACGGGTCGCCGTGTCGGTCGGTGCCGGGATCGGCATGGTGATCGGTGCCCTCGCCGTGTCGGTATCCCACCCGATCGGGAGCACCGTCGTGCAGCCTCAGGCGTCGGTCTACAGGGCCCCGCGGGCAGCGCACGCTGTTCGCCTCGACGAGAGTGCGGACGAGGTTCGCCTGTCGATCTGCGCTCGCCGCTACGAGGGGCCTCGACTCCCGACCGTCTGGGTCGCCGGGGTGATTCACCTTGCAGAGCCAGGCTTCTATGCGTGGGTCGACACCCTCCTCGCGGGTCAGCAGGTGGTCCTCTACGAGGGGGTCACGGGTCCAGCCCCCGAGCACTCGGAGTCGCCCGATCTCGGTGACTTCGCCGAAGCGCTCGGGTTGGTCGAGCAGTCTGGCATCGACACCGACAGGGCGGGCTGGCGCAACAGCGACATGTCGGTGGGGGAGCTGGAGTCGGCGCTGATCGCTGCCGGCGCGGCACCAACGTACGTAGACGAGCTGCTCCATGAGGTCGGCGATGGCTATGGTGCCGCCGTGGAGGCGCTCGCGAAGGTCGAGCATCGCTTCGTGGCCCATGCGCGGCACGCGCTGATGACGACCTTGGCGATTCCGCCTGCCACCTCGGATGACGAGGCGGCGCGCCTGTACCAAGAGGTGCTGATCGAGGCACGTGATGCGGTGGTGATGGAGCACCTGGCGGAGGCAGCTGCGGAGCCGGGCGTCGACAGCGTCGGCGTGCTCTATGGAGTCGCACACGTCGACGATCTCGACCGCCGGCTGACCGCCGAGGGATGGCACTGGTCAGGAGAGGCCTGCGAGACGGCCATGCGCGTCGAGCTCGGGGAGATTGGCCTTGGGCATGTGCAGCTTCGACAGGTGCGTGAGCGAATCCTGGGTGCGCGCTTGCAAAACCCCTGACATGGCATCCGCTGCCGGTAGGGAGGGTCGTGGATCCACAGCACGAGCGCGAGCCGCTCCCTCTTGGTCACGGGCGTCACGCGGTGCACCAGGTCTGATGCTGCCCCTTCCGAGAGCGAATCAGCTGGAGTGCGGGCTGAGTGACGCCCACCACGTCGAAGTTCCAGAACTGGTCGTTCAGCGCACGCGCGGCATCGGCGATGCGCTTGAAGATTCACCCCGTCTCGGCGGTGAACGGAATGCCCTGTACGTCGGCGTCGCGGTCCTCTGTGTTGACCACGCCGTCGGCCACGGTTCCCTTCTCGAAGTCGCCCGCCAACGCGCGGATCCGATCACATTCGTCCGGTGTGAGGGCGCCGCGATGCTGGCTTGGGCGTAGGTGGCTGTGCGCGGATGGAGGCGCGGGTGAAAGACGTACATGGCAGCTGCGACAGGGATGCAGAGAGTAGAGCCTGGCTCCTCTCGTGTCCTCTCGGTGGAGGCTGCAGCGCTCAGTAGGTGCGGCGCAGAAGCACATCGTGCCGAATCGAAAAATATGGTGCTCGGAGGCGTCGGGATAGTCGCCCGGAGCAGGGAGGACAGGATGGTTCCACAGATCAGCCCAGGCGTCGCGGCGGCGTGGCTGCGTGACGGGGAGGCGGTGCTGCTCGACGTCCGTGAGGCTCCAGAGCTTGAGCTTGCGGCCGTGGAGGGCGCGACGCACGTGGCGATGAGCACGATCACGTCGCGGCTCTCGGATCTCGATCGCGCCCAGAAGTATGCCGTGATGTGTCACCACGGCATGCGCTCCTACCGGGTGGCGGCCTTCCTGCAGCAGCAGGGCTTCACCGACGTGCACAACGTCGCGGGTGGCATCGCGGCCTGGGCTTCTGATGTTGATCCGTCTGTGGGTCGCTACTGATGTCGGAGATCGAGCTCGAGTCGGCCGCACCCATGCGCCGGTACCAGGAGTACATCCACGAGCTAGAGGCCTCGAAGGGTTGGCTCGACGTGGATCTGGTCCACAACTGCTTCTTGATGGGCGAGGAGGTCGGTGAGCTCTTCAAGGCCGTCCGGAAGGTGAACCGCCTCTTCGACCAGGCCGAGGCACCTGTGGAGGAGCGGGAGGCACTCGTCGCTCACGTCGGCGAGGAGCTGGTCGACGTGCTCAACTACCTGCTCGCCATCGCCAATCGGCTCGATATCGACATGGAGGACGCGTTTCGAGAGAAGAACGCGCGCAACCAGCGGCGGACCTGGGCCTGAGGGTGCTCAGGGAGGCCCGGGCCGCACGCAGGTGATCTCGGCGGGCGGGCGGAAGCGCAGCACAGGCTCGGCGGCCAGGTCGGTCCCTGGGGCCACACGCAGGAGGGTCGCGCCGACGGCGCCGAACAGGTCCGGCTCACCCCGGGCACGGGTGTCGTGCAGCGCCGCCCTTGCGTGGGGAACGTCGACGCCGAGCGGCCCTTCGGCCGCGAGGGACAGCGAGCCGAGCACGGGATGCTCGAGCCAGCTTGGGCACCTCCGGGTGGTGTCTCGTCGCTCGGGCCCCTGCGGAACACCCGACCTCAGGGGGTGAGCGAGCAGGGTGCCGGCGTGCCGGCGCAGCGCTGCTGCGGCTCGTGGGCCAGTGATGCCACAGCCCGTGCCGGGGCCGAGGAGCCAGGTGCGCTCGCAGCGACGGTCCGACACGTCGCAGGCCAGCAGCGCGACCCCGTCGCGGCCATCGACCTGCACGAGCAGGCCCGTGCCACGCGGGCCGCCGGCGGCGAGCGCCCGACCCCCTGCCGCGACGCGTCCGCCTACGGGAAGAGGTGTCCAGCCCGCCGCCGTGTGGAGCCGCACCCCAGCCTCTCCGCTCGCGAGGACGACGCCGCCGATGCGGTGCAGGGTCCACGCGCCGGGGAGCGTCTCGGTGTCCGCGGTCCATCCGGCGCTGGACGAACGCCACGTGCGCACACCAGGCTCGGCACCAGTGGTCGCAGCCAGGAGCTTGCCACCGCTCCAGGCCAGATCTGCGAGGGGCTCTGGCGAGGTGAGGACACGAAGGGGCGGGGTTCCCTCCTGCCACGCGACGACGTGGTGGGCGGCGTCCTCGGTGATTCCCAGGAGCAGGACGCCCGGGCCCGTCGGCGGCCCGTCCTTCACGGGCAGCGAGGCGACGGGCAGCGGCACGTCGGTCAGCCTCGGGCCTGGCTCAGGCTCGGGCTCAGGCGGCTCGGGGACCGGTGTGGGTGCGGGGGAGGGCGCGACGACGGTGAGCTTGGCGGTGCCCGAGGAGGGCAGGCTGCCGGTGGGGAGGGGACGCGCGCCTCGTCGATCGGGGCCGAGCGTGCATCCCGACTGTCCGGAGGCGGGTGGTCCCGGGGACGTGTCGACCTCGAAGGAGCGATGCAGGAGCCCGGTGAGCAGCAGCGCGAGGGCTGCGACCACCCAGGGAAGCCAGCGGCGGGAGCGGCGCTGCATGCGGGCAACGTAGCGCCTCGTGGCTCAGGGGCATGCCTCGGGACCGCCATTGTCGATGATGATGAATGCATCGGCAGCCACGGCCAGCGGCCAGTCCTGGATCACAGTGTCGTCGAGGCAGGGGTTCCGCATCACGGTGATCCCGCCCTCGACGTAGGCGAGCAGGGGCAGCTCGAGGGTCGTCAGGCTGGCGTTCTGGATGATGTCGAGGCCGCGCTCGGGGTCGGCGGTGGCGTGGATCTCGCGGAGGGCCGGGAGGCTGTCGAAGGTGACGAGCGACGGATTCTCCGTCACCTTGAGCTGCCCATCGATGCGCTCCACCCGCTCGAGCACACCGACCGATGCCAGTGACGCGTTGCCAGACAGCTCGAGCGCTCCGATGGTCGTGCTCTGCACGCTGCCGAGCCAGGGGAGCTCGGCGAGGACGGGATTGTCGGTCACGACCAGATCGCCCTCGAGCTTGTCGAGTCCTCCGGAGAGGCTGTCGAGGAGGGGGTTGGCCTCGATCGTGATGTCGCCAGCCTCCACGGCAGTACCCATGGTGACCGCGGTCAGGGCCTCCGCACTCTGCAGGATCACACGGTCCACGGACGCCAGCGCCGGGAGTGCGAGGCCGGTCAGTGCGGGTGCACCCTCGACGCGCACGGTCTCGGAGCGCGTCAGGGCTGGGAGGCTCAGCGTGGTCACGCCTCCGCCGAGGACGGTCACCACGCCGGCCGCCTCCAGCGCGGTCAGCTCGACGACCGAGCCCGGTCCGGCTGCTCCGGTGAGCTTGAGGTCACGCACGCTGAGCAGACTCGGCAGGTCGGCGACCTCCCCGTCGAAGGGAGACTCGAACACCAGCCCACCGTAGATGCGCCGCAGGTCAGGCAGGTCGACCACGACGCCGGCCTGCGGAGCCAAGACGACCTCTCCGTCGATGCAGCTGCAGTCGGCGATCTCTGCCAGATCGTCGGCGCTCTCCACCCGGTGTCGTGGCAGGTCGCAGGTGGTCGCACACTCGGGCGACGTGCCGGTGTCCGAGGTTTTCTCCGGCTCGGTGCCACAGGCGGACATCACGAGGGCAGCGAGGCAGAGACGGTTCATCAGGGGACCTCCTGGGTTCACGAAACTCTGCCCCGATGCCTGGGTCTTCGGTCTGTTGTGCTCGGCTCTGGTGGCCTGTCCTTCACCACCAGGGAGGCGTCTGTCGGGTAGGCTCACCGGGTGGGAGGGTGAATGCTCGGGTGGATGTTCTCGGTGTGCGCGGTCGCTGCGGGACAACAGGTGCTGTTCGTGGGCAACAGCTACACGGCGTTCAATGGGCTGCATGAGCGGGTGGCCGAGAACGTGGCGGCGGATGCCGTGTGGGACCCCTTCACCGTCGAGGCCATCACCACGGGCGGCTACACGCTGCCCCGTCACCTCGCGGATGCCGAGACGCCCGGTCGCCCCCTACACGAAGCCCTCGTCAGCGGAGGCATGGTCTGGGACACGGTGGTGCTGCAGGATCAGAGCCAAATTCCAGCATTTCCGGAAGACGTGCCCGACAAGGCGGCGAGCCTCGAGGCCGTCGTGGCGCTCGACGCGCTCGTCGCGGGGGCAGGGGGCCAGACCCTGCTCTTCCAGACCTGGGGACGACGCGATGGCGATGCCCTCAACCCCGAGCTGTTTCCGGACTATCCGACGATGCAGGACGCGCTCACTGACGGGTACTGGGCGTACCACCATGCGATCGAGTCGACGGGGCGCCGAGCATGGATCGCACCGGTCGGCGAGGCGTGGCGCCTGGTGTGGGGCGACGTGCTCGCATCAGGTGGCGACCCTGGTAGTCCCGAGAGTGACTTTCATCGGCTGTACTCGGGCGACGGCAGCCACCCGTCTCCCTATGGCTCCTTCCTGGTGGCGGCGGTGTTCCACGCTGCGCTCTCGGGGCATGATCCGCAGGGCAACGCCGTGCAGGAAGAGCTGGAGGACGAGCGCTACCGAGCCTACCTTCAGGAGGTGGCTGCCCGTGCCGTGTTGAGTGATCCCTACGCCTTCCCGCTGCCATGGGCCCTCTACATCCCGGACGTGACCGACACGGTGAGCGATCCGGCCATGCGGCTGCAGGTGAGAGTGGCGACCACAGCGGCGCGCGACGCGCTGGCTGTGGGGGTCGAGCACGACGGGGAGTCCGGCTACGGCCACCTCTGGGTCACCGCGGGTGGGGATCTGACCGTCGGTACTCTCACGGTGGGTGCGGGCGGTGAGGGGCTGCTGGCCGTCGAGGGCGGGGTCCTGACGGTGACTACGGCGAGCACGATGGGGTCTGGGCAGCTGGAGCAGTCGGGCGGAGAGGTCACCATCGGTGCGGGCGTCCTCCCTCCCGTCATGCTCACCGGTGGCGCGCTCGCGGGAGCCTTCGAGGTGAGCGGAGACCTGACCCAGACCGGCGGCCGTCTGTCTCCGAGTGAGGGAGGTGCGCTCACCGTGAGCGGCACCGCCGTGCTCGACGGTGCCCTCGACGTGACCGCAGTCACGGGCGAATCCCAGGTGGTGCTCACGGCCTCGACGCTGGTGGATGGTGGCTTCGAGCGCGTGACCCGTGCGGATCAGGAGGTGGTGGTGGACGAGGCGGCCGGCACCATCACGGTCCTGTCCTCGGGCACGGTGAGCGACACGGGCACCTCGGCCACCCCGACGCCCGGCACCCTGACGGACACGAGCAGCGGGATCGACACGGGCACGGTCCCCTGGGACACGGGCATGGTGTGTAAAGAGAAGTGCGACGGGTTCTGCGGATGCAGCGCCTCGGGCGGGCTCGCCGGAGGCTGGCTCGGGCTCCTCGGTGTGGGTCTGGTCCTCCGGCGTCGACGGAGCTGAGGCCTCAGCTCGGGACGCGACTCGTGACCTCCCAGTCGGCCCAGCTTAGAGACCTCGACGCACGTGGGCTCTTCGGCTCGGGAGTCGTGGCGTGCGGGGAGAGAGCATGACCGTGACGGTGCTGATGGTGAGTCTGCTGGGCGCCTGCAGTCCCTGCCCCGAGGGCCTGGAGCGTCGGGACGGGCACTGTCTTCCCGACGGCAGCGCCGAGCGAGGACCGCTCTCGGAGTCCGAGTTTCGCTCCCTGTACGAGCGGCGCGGCTGCCAGGAGCTGGAGGAGTGCCTCGAGGAGCTCTGTGAGCTCGAGCCGTGTGAGATCGACGTCGACTGCGACCCGGTCGACTGGTCGGAGGTCGAGGGGTGCGCCTTCGATGTCGAGGTCGCCGAGACGTGTCTCGGCGAGCGCTGGGACTGCGACGAGAGCGCAGCGACGGTGTGGGCACCGTCGAGCTGCGCTGAGGTCTATGCCTGCGAGTGAGCCACGAGGGCTCGCTCAGTCGCGCTCGTCCTCGTCCTCCTCGTCCTCCTCGTCCTCCTCGTCCTCCTCGTCCTCCTCGTCCTCCTCGTCCTCCTCGTCCTCCTCGTCCTCCTCGTCCTCCTCGTCCTCCTCGTCCTCCTCGTCCTCCTCG
>PKDJ01000297.1 GCA_002862545.1 Pseudomonadota bacterium | reverse complement strand
GAAGCGTCCTCACGGACGGCGGCCGGGTCCTTCGGGGCCCGGCCGCTCTGCTTTTCGGCTGCGCCCCTACTCCAGAGGAAAGAGCTGCACGTTGGCCACGGCCACGACCTCTCCGGGCTCGGATTCGGCGACGACTGCGCGCAGGGCTCTGAAGTAGTCGAGATGCAGCTGCCGAATGCGCTCGAAGTCGGCACGGGAGACCGTGAAGACGTTGTAGGAGAACTGTCCGTCGGCGGCCTGTGAGAGTCGGCTCGACGCGACATCTGTCCAGTGAACGCGGAGCAGACGACCGACCTCCGAAGAGCGCTGCAGGTGAACTGCGAGTCGTTCCTGCCGGTAGTGGGTGCCGCTCCAGGTGACTTGGCCGGTCTCCTCGAGGAAGGTGAGACAGGCCAGCTCAGTCTCCAGCTCGATGCCCAGACGCTTGGCGATCCACCCTTCTGTGTGGGCGTCGAGTGCCAGGTAGGCGTCGAGCTCGATCGCCCTGAGGATCGCCTGAGTCCAGGGATACTGTCCTGCGCCCCTGCGCCGAGCCTCAAGCCGGCGCCAGGTCTCGGTGATCGAGGGGACCTCCCTCGGGTCGACGACTGCGGCGATGAAGTCCGGCAGCCTCACACTCGCCGCATCCACCACCCTCAAGAAGTCGGGCAGGCGAGGCTGGGTCTTGCCGGAGAGCCACCGGCTCACGGCGTAGCGGCTGAGGTCGGCCCGGCGTGCCAGGTCTCCAATCCCTGCGCTGCCGCGAAGATCGTCGAGCAGCTGGGCCACACCCGGGGCACTTGCCAGCTCCAGGTCGTCGAGCCAGTCGGGTCGACTGCCGACGAAGGCGATCAGCACCGCCTCCAGATCCCTGCCGCTGCGCGCGATGGCGCGGAAGGTCTCGGCGGCTGTCGGGTACCGCCGTCCACTCTCCCAGGCATAGGCGACGTTGCTCTTGTAGCCAAGTCGCCGCGACCACTGGACCTGACTGCGCTTTCCCCGAAGAGCAAGCAGCAGCTCCCTCGCGACCCGATCGTGGTCTATGTCCATCGAACACCTGTCAGAACTGCACAGCAAGGCGCCGAGCTGCGTCATGGTATGTGCTAAATCGCCTTGCATCAAGCTTGTGGGAGCGGCACACTCCACGTGAGGAGGAGGCGATGCGTCAGCCATGGCTCTGGGTGTGTGTGCTGCTCGTCTGGGGCTGCTCCCTCGGTGGACAGGAGGGGGGTGAGCTCACGAAGCCGAAGTCCGGTGACTACGCGGAGTCGGAGCCGGCTGCCGGGGGCGGGACGGACGGTAGCTTCACCGAAGCTGACACGGACACGGATGCTGACGCGGACACGGATGCTGACGCGGACGCGGACACGGACACGGATGCTGACGCGGACACGGACACGGACACGGATGCTGACGCGGACACGGATGCTGACACGGACACGGATGAGACGGGTGAGACCGGGGACACAGGCAGCGACTGACCGAGGGTTCGCCCTTGCACAGTGGGCGTCCCAGCGGTCAGGATGCATCCGAGGGGGGACCGGATGGTAGTGGGATGGGTACTCGCGTCATGGTTGATGGCCTGCACACTGGGCGGCCAAGAGGGTGGTGAGCTCGGCGACACGGGCCTGCAGTCTGACGCACAAGCAACGACAGGCACCAGCACCAGCACCAGTCCTGGTGGTGGCGGTGGCACACTCGATTCCGGTGGGAGCACGGGCACAGGCGGTGGCGCCGGCACGAGCACGACGGGTGGCACGGGCACGGGCACGGGCACGGGCACGAGCACGACCCCTCCGACCGACACGGGCACGGTGCTGGACACGGGTCCCGAGGAGACCGGAGACACCGGCTCGCGTGACACGGGACGCATCGATTCGGGCGACACCGGCGACTCCGGCACGATGACCTGGACGATGTGAAGGTCTGGGGGCGGGCCACCGGTTACCGCTGTGCCCGTCCGCTCGATCCGGAGCCCTCGTGAAGAACAAGTACCTGTGGTTCACCGGTGTGCTGGTGCTCGGCCTCATCGCCGACCAGGCCACCAAGGAGTGGGTCGTCCGCAACCTCGAGTACGGCATCGACGAGGTGCACATCATCGACGGCTGGCTGTCGTTCGTGCATGCCCACAACACGGGCGCGGCCTTCTCGATGTTCGAGGGCGCTCACTACCTCTTCCTCGCCTTCACGGTCATCGCCACGCTGGTGGTGGTCGACATGATGCGCCGGCTGCCGGCTGATGCGGCCTTCCTCGGCGGGATCCTCGGCCTGCTCCTCTCGGGGGCCTATGGCAACGCCATCGATCGGCTCCGCTGGGGCTGGGTCACCGACTTCGTCAAGTGCTACACCGAGCATCCGAGCCTTCAGCCCTGGCTCATCGAGACGTTTGGGACCAACGTGTACCCCATCTGGAACGTCGCCGATGCGAGCCTGCTGGTCGGGGTGGCGATCTACCTGCTGCATGGTCTGATCGTGGGCGACCCGACCGAGGCGGAAGACGATCCTGCCGTGAGCGGCGATGACGGCGCTCAGACGGCGAGCTGAGCGGGCCTGTCAGTCACTGACCTCGAGGGCGTGTGGCAGCAGGCGGTCGACGAGCTCGACGGTCAGGGCGGTGTCGACGGCATCGTAGGCGGGGAACACGCCCTCGAGCGGCACGACCTGGCCTTCGAGCTCCGACAGGAGTCGGTCCCGCGTGACGAGGAGCGACTCGCGATCCTCCACGACGAGCAGCACGAGCTCGGTGCGCGGGAGCCAGACCGGAGCACGCTCCAAGACCGTGCAGCTCATCGGGACGCCGTCGTGCAGGAGTGCACCGAACGACGCGATGGCCACCGCGGGCTCGATGTCGGCCTCTTGGAGCGCGAGCAGGGCCTCGCGCACCGCGGAATAGGCGGTGCCGCGATCGCGCAGCTCGAGCTCCCTCCACTCCGCATGGAGGCGATGCTGTCGGGGGGGAAGCCAGGCCCTCCAGCCCTCGTCAGTGAGCACGAGAGGAGCCACGGTGTCGAGTCGAGGTTGATCCATGGCCTGGACGGCGATCTGAAGCAGCCGCTCCACACCGCTGTCGTCGTCTTCGCCAGTGATCACCAGGGTGTCACGGTTGGCAGGCAGAGCCAGCGGCCGGCCCCTGAGGGGAAGCGCGCGCACCCGCTCGACGAGCAGCATCCGTGAGCTGTCGTAGCAGTCTCCGACCTCGATCGTGTAGAGCCCATCGGTGATGGCCTCGAATGCACCCGCGGGCGTGATGTCAGCCAGGTTCTGCAGCGCCCGGGAGTAGGCGGTGTCGAGGTCGACGCCCCACTCTCGGAGCTTGTCCGGGCGCAGGTTCTGAATCGCCGTGGGGAGGTCGTAGGCGAGCTCGACATGGAGGTCACCCCTCAGAGGTCGGAGGGTGGCCATCGGGCCTTCGCTCGGCGTCGACTCCCGAAGTCGCGAGCGGAGAGCGACCACCTCGTACATGTGCCGAGGCCGCAGCCGCGGCAGCACGCAGGGTGCGGTCTCGGCCCAGGTCTGCGGTGTGTCGGGGACGTCACCACCGAAGGACACGATGATCCGAGCCGTGTCGATCAGGACCCCCTCGCGTTCCTCCTCGGGTGCCAGCCGGTACCGGTCCCAGTGGTTTCCGACGTAGGCCCGCGTCCCCGTCTCGCTGACGAAGGCCTGGTCCGACGCATCGAAGTGAATGGAGGGGTCGACGGTCTGCACCATCGTCCTCAGCCGCAGGACGAAGGCCTCTTGAACGTCGGGATCTTCCTCCGGCGGCTCTCCGCGCAGCCAGCTCAGGAAGCTGGAGAACATGGACATTCACGCTGCCTCTGCCTGCGGGCAACTGCAGGCATCCGAGGAGATCATACACCGTCAGGCCCGGTCGAGTCCCCACACGTCGAGGGGGCGCGCGCTGCCGTCGAGGCCTCGGAGTGCCTCCCCACTCACGAGGGTCTCCTCGAGGGTGAACCGTCCGGTCGGGAACCACAGCAAGCCGTGCTTGCCGAGCCGGTGCGGCCAGCGGTCCTTGTCGAGGCTGGCGACGAGCTGCCAGTGCCAGGCATCGCGGCTGGCGAACACCTGCGCCCGGCGAGTGCGGACGCCGGGGCCGCGCTCCACGCCCGTCGCGATCAGGTGCCAGCCATCCGTCGTCAGCGCTCCTGACCAGACGGGAGCTGGGAGCACCATGCCCGTCTCGAGCTGCCCGGTCCGGCGATGGAGGCGGACCACGTGGTTGACGCCGAGCTCAGTGTCGGTGCCCCAGGCGACGTGGCTCTCGGTGAAGCAGAGGTGGGTCGCCCGGCTGCGCTGAGTGCCGTCTCCGAGTCGCTCCACGGTGCGGAAGCCGTCGTCGGAGCGCCAGAGCCAGCAGGCACCGTCGCGATCGCCCGTGGTCGCCCACAGGGCCCCGTCGAGCGGATCGACCTGCACGCGGTGTACGTGACGCACCGCCCCGGCCGGGAAGACGTGCGCGGGGACACGGGACAGATCGGGGCGGATGTGCCAGATCACGATCGGTCCATGGTCGCGGGCGCCTGTGTACTCGCCGACCCAAGCCCCGGACTCGGTGACGGCGATGGCTCCCCGGAGGGGTGCGTCGCTGTGGAAGGGCCAGAGGGGCTGGGGACCCTCTCGCCGCAGGCAGTAGCCCCAGCCGCCCCGGATTCCGAGGAGCCCCCACGGGGTCGGACGGACGACGCACTTGTCGACCCGCGCGATGCGCCGCCAGGGACGGTAGGCCTCGAGTCGGTCACGGCGCCGCGGTGGAAACTGCCCGGCCAGCTCGCCATCGACCGACACCGTGCGGCCGACCGAGGTCCAGGCCAGGCTGTCCTCGACGTGGTGCACCTGCTCGACGCCGGGCAGGGCGGGTCCGAAGCCCTCAGGGATCACAGTGGCCACGCCGCCAGGGCGTCGATGTCCTCCGACAGCGCGATCCCTGTGGGGTACGCGACGATCGTGGACACGTCGATGGCGTAGAGCTGCCGCTCGCCGAAGCTCGGGTCGAAGGCGTCGAGCGGTGCCACGTAGAGGCGCCCATTCCCGAAGGTGCAGCCCTGTCCGCTGTAGCCAGCCGGCAGTGCGTGCACCTCGCCGAGCCACGCCTCCGTCCCTGCCTCTGGATCGAGCTGATAGAGGCTCGAGCCGACGAGTCGGTAGAGCACCCCGTCGGCGTCGGCAGCCAGGCAGTGCCCCGAGCTGCCGGCAGCGAGGAGCGGAGGGCCCTGCTCGCCGGTCTCCAGCTCGAGCTGGTGGAGGCTGTCCTCGCCCTCGACCCAGGTGTACAGCCCGTCATCGGAGGCACGCCATGCGAAGCCGGACCAGCGCTCGTCGTCCTCCAGCTCGAGGACCACGGACACCTCGAGGGGCGCCGGGGTGATCTCCACGACGCGGGTGGGCTCGGCGAGGGTCGCGGTCACCCCGAGCAGACGACCCTCGCCCGTCCAGGTGAGGCCGGTCAGCGGCAGCTCGAGGCCGCCGAGCTCGGTCACGGTGCCGGCCTCGACGTCGATTCGGTAGAGCTTCGGAGCGTCCACGCCCCGTCCGCCGCGGCCGTCGCCGGCGTAGAGCTGAAGGCAGACCGGGTCGATGCCGTCACAGTCTTGGTCGATGCCGTCACCGCAGATCTCGACGGCGCCGGGGTAGACCTCCGGGTCGAGGTCGTCGCAGTCTTCGGGGGGCACGAAGCCATCGCCGTCGGCGTCACAGGTGGCCAGGCAGTCCGGATCGTCGCAGTCGATCAGGCCGTCGTCGTCGTCGTCGGTGCCGTTCGAGCAGTCCTCGACCAAGGGGGACGAGGTCGAAGAGGTGCCTGTGGCTGTGCTGACCGTCGATGACGTGGAGCCGGTCGGGGTGGTCGCTCCCCCGGTTGCGCCTGTGGATGAGCCCGCTTCGGTCGTGCTGGTCGCCGGCCCGGTCGGCCCTCCGTCGTCGAGGATGCCCGAGTCGCCGGACTTGTCCGCTGCACCGCAGGCCGCGAGCAACAGGGACAGTCCAATTGCGTGGGTACGCATCCGCCCCTCCAGGTGTCAGGGTACATAGCCCGTGCCGGAGGTCCCGATGCTCGCCTTGCTCCCGCTCCTCGCCTCGGCCGCGCCTGCGGCCCCCGAGGCCGCCTCCACCCTCGAGGTTCAGTACCGGGTGACGTTCGAGGTCGCCGATCCCACGGGCGCGCTGTGCTCAATGGCGAAGGTCTGCCCCTGCGAGAGTGTCTACGAGGGCACGGGAGCCAAGCCCAAGCGCAGCGGTGACCGCATCACGTTCAAGGGCACGTGGGCCATCGCGTCCAACACCTGCAGCGAGCAGTTCACCCTGTGGGGGGGCGTCGAGGGCAAGGTGCATCACAGCCTGACCTTCGACGACGGCACGCTGAGCCAGTGGGTCGTGCACCGAGACGCCGACGCGCACGAGCCGCTGAAGTCTGGCATGAAGGAGGGCGGTCAGGTCTACCTGACTGCGCTCTCGGTGCCGTGGGCGGCCGACGGTGTCCTCGCGCACGAGGAGAGCGAGGAGAAGGAGATGATGAGTGTAAAGATCACCACGAAGCACGCCTTCAAGGTGACGCTCGCGGACTGACGGGTGCGGCTCGAGGGGGGGTGTGCACCTGTGATCACAAGGTTCTTGACACCCCTCGACTGACCTCATTATCAGCGCCGCCACAACGAGAAGGTTGGGGTCCGTGGCGGCTCCTGTTGTCCCTCGACCCTCTCCACGACGGAAATCCACGGCAAGTCAAAACACCCTGAAGAAGGGGTGTTTGGAGTTACCGATGGTTCGTTTTCTCGTGTCCGCTCTCCTTGTTCTCTCGGCCTGCACCGACCGGCTGCCCGAGTCTGAGAGCGATGCCCTGACCACGTCGCTGGCCGGCGGGTCTTCCGAGGCCAGTGGCGCTGATGCGCCGGTCACTGGGGATGTCCTGGGGCTGCTTGCCTTCCTCAACGCCCCGACCACCACGCGCGATCTGCTCGACTTTGAGGTGGGTCTCGACTCCCGCTCCGCGAACAACCTGGTGGCGCATCGCGATGGCCGCGACGGTCGTTTTCCGAGCGCCGACGACGACGTGTTCGAGACCCTCGCAGAGGTCGATGGGGTCGAGTGGGTCGGCGAGGCGACGCTGGCGAAGCTGTTCGACTGGGTCGAGGCCTCGGGCACCGAGTCCCTCGCGGGCACCTTCGACGACGTGACCTTCACCGAGCACGAGGCCGAGGCCACGCTGGCTTGGGTCAACGCGTCCACCCTCGACTTCCTCGATGTCGACTTCGGCCTCGACGTTCGCGCCGCCCGGTCCATCATCGACGCTCAGCCGATCGCGTCCATCAATGAGCTGGCTGCGCAGCCCTACGTGGGCGAGGCCACGCTCCGTGATCTCCGCGACGCCGCCGTCGCTCCGCCGGCGTTCGGCTCGACGACCATCTCGCTGCGCAGCGACGAGCGCTGGACAGTCGACGCCATCGAGCACCACACCGCGCCGGTGACTCTGCACTGGCAGGAGGCCGTTCAGGTGGTCCAGGCCGCGCAGGTCCTCGGGCTTCCGGTCGAGAATGCAGCGGATCTGTACCCGCTCGTCGACGACGGGGTGATGCTCGACCAGATCAGCGGTGCCCCGAGCCCGTTCGTCTACGACTGGTTCCAGTTCCACCGCGAGGGCCGCGAGCTGGGTGCCGTGTTCGTGTCGGGCACGGTGGAGCCCGTGGCCTTGGTGGTCGACGGCGCGATCGTCACCACCTGGTGAGCCACACCTCTAGAAGGTGTTCTTCAGGTCGATGTAGATGCTCGGGGACCAGTCCTCGAAGGCACTGACTCCGACATCGGTCCGGACGATGAAGTTCTTGTCGATGGCGACCCGGAACCCGCCTCCCGTTCCAGGGAGCGGCCGGGAGAGCTGATCGAGGCTCTGCCAGTCCTCGGCCACGAAGCCCACGTCGAGGAAGCCCACCAGGGTCAGGTCGACAGGGACGTTGAAGACGGGTGCCGACAGGGCGGTCCAGCGAAGCTCGCTCTGCTCCATGTTCTTCACGCGGCCCACGAAGCGGGTGAGGCGGATGCCCCGGCCCGCGCGCTGCTCGCCGTACATGTAGTAGCGAACGGTGCCGCCGGCGCGGCCGAGCTCTTCGATGTGCGCGTCGCCGACCATGCCGTCTGCCACGACACGGTTGGCCCACACGAGCCCTGGCGCGAGAGAGAGGTACGTCCGCGCCGTGAGGTTGTAGCCGAAGTAGTCGTAGTCGGAGGCCCAGAACTTGTGGGCACCTCGCACGGTGGCCTCGTGCCAGTAGCCCTTGGTCGGCGACGGCTCGTTGTCGCGGTTGTCGATCATCACGCCGGTCTGGAGCACACTGACGAGCCCCTCGTCGCCGCGTCCGCCGGTGTCTGCTGCCCAGAGTGAGTCGGCCCAGGGCCCCTTCTCCGCGAAGGTGCCGGGGATCAAGTAGTTGAAGCGGTAGCCGCCGAGGAGCTCGATGCGGTGTGGCATCGGGTCGAAGGCCCAGCGCACGTCGACGCGTGCGTTGGGGTTGACGTAGCGCAGCTGATGGAACCGCCGCACAGCGTCGGGGTCGTCCTCGACCGAGTCGAGGCCGAGGGCGGCGACGGCGTCGGCCGTGTCGCAGGTCACGGCGCTCCCCTGGCCGCAGTACGGCTGTGCTTGTGTGGCTGCCAGGCCGATTCGGGTGGTGATGCGGACCGGCTCGTCGCCCACCTCCAGCCAGTCGATGTTCAGGCTGTGGGCATGCCCTCCCAGCGTGGTCGCGAAGAGGATGAGATCCCAGGAGGTCTTGTAGGGCTGGTGCTCTCCGTCGTACCGGTACAGCGACGCGACGACGCCGAAGCCGAAGCCCTCGTCGCTGTTGTAGTTCAGCGCGGGCAGGCCACCCCAGCCCCAGCCCTTGCGATTCCACGGCTCATCGCTGGCCGGTGCTTCCTCGGGTGGAGCGGCGGACGACGCGTCACCGGACTCGGCGGCGGGGTCCTGAGCAAGTGCGGAGAGGGCGATCAGTGTGGTGAGCATGGGCGAACCCTACACGAACGTTCGGGGCTGTGCGATGGCAACCCGGACGGGGAACATCATGCGCTCGCGTCGAGCACGTACTGGAAGATCATCGGTGCCACGATGGACGCGTCGGACTGGATCATGAAGCGAGGTGTGTCGGTGCCGAGCTTGCCCCAGGTGATCTTCTCGTTCGGCGGTGCGCCGCTGTAGCCGCCGTAGGAGGTCACGGCGTCGCTGATCTGGGCGAAGTACCCCCACAGGGGCACGTCCTCGACGTGGAGATCCTGGATGAGCAGCGGCACGGCACAGATCGCGAAGTCTCCCGCGATGCCGCCTCCTACCTGGAAGAAGCCCACGCTGTGACCGCGCTGGGCGAGGTACCAGTCGCACAGCCGACGCATCTGCTCCGTTCCGGTGACCACGCACCGGTCGTGAGGCAGCACGCCCTGCATCACCAAGGCCGTGAGGACGTTGCCCGTCGTGCTGTCCTCCCACCCGGGGGTCCAGATGGGAATCCCCATCTCCTTCGCTGCCAGCACCCAGGAGTCGGCAGGATCGGCCTGGAAGTGCGGGGCGAGATCGGGGTCATCGAGCACGTCGAACAGGTGCTCGGAGGGGAGCTTGGCGATGCCCTCGGCCGTGCAGGTCTCCCAGCGTCGCTGGAGTCGGCGCTCGAGGTGACGCATCACCGTCTCGGGGATGCAGGTGTCCGTCACCCGGTTCATGCTGCGCTCGAGCAGGGCAGCGTCATCCTCGGCGCGAAGGGCCCGCCAGTCGTCGATGGGCTCGTACTCGTCGGCGGCCAGCAGGAGGAACAGGTCTTCCTCCAGGTTCGCGCCCGTGCAGGAGATGCCGTGCACGGCGCCCGCACGGATCAAGGGCGCGAGCGAGCGACCGATGCCGGCGGTCGACATCGCCCCGGCGAGGGTGACGAACATGCGACCGCCTGCCCGCTGATGCATCACCCAGGCCTCGGCAGCCTGGAGCGCCACTCGACTGTTGAAGTGTCGAAAGTGGCGTCGCATGAAGGCCGCAAGGTCGGTCATCTCGTCTCCTGGACCTCTGCGTGTAACGCGCGCCGTCGTCGCCGATGACGGCTTGACCCTGAGGCACCTCCCCTCGCGGGGGCTGGCAGACAGATTGTCGCGGGAGGGGCTTCTGCAGCGGAGAGACGCCGGGAAATCTCAGGCATGCCCCATGCAGAGGGGTCGAGTAGCAGCACGGAGCACAGCATGCAGACTGTCTTGGTTGTCCTCGGACTCGCTCTCTCCCCAGCAGCCGTCGCGAGTCCCCTGGGGGGGCCTGCCCCGAGCGAGGACTGTCGCTTCGAGGAGCGCCTGGCGCCGTACCAGGATCAGCTCGACAGTCTCCTCACGCGCGAGCTCCCTCCGGAGCTGTTCCAGGAGCCCGAGGCGGAGGGCTTGCTTGCCGAGACAGCCGAGGTCCGGGGGCGCGTCGTCGAGGCGCTCGACTGCCGAGTGACGACCACGCTGTCGACGGCTCCATTCCAGCTCTCGAAGCTTGCCGCGGTGCACCTCGGTGAGGGCTGGCGTCACCTGGACGACGGGAACGCGCGGCTCGCTGTCGAGCGTGCAACGGAGATCGCGAGGCTCGGTCGGACCCTCTCGGGTGGGTCTCTGCTGGTCTCCCGTGTCGGGCTGGCGCTCGAGAGAGATGCCGTCGCCTTGCTCGAGGCGGCGGGAGCCTCGGCTCCGGCCTTGCCTCCGCGAGCCACGCAGGCCGAGGTCCTCCGGACGGAGGCGACCGGGCAGCGGGAGCTGCGGTGGGCCTACTGCACGCACCTCAGCACTCTCGGAGACTGCCTCTCCTCGTTCGTCCCCGGAACGTCAGAGACGATCGATCTGTCGGGCACGCGTGCACTCGCTGACGCCACGGAGGCCGAGCCGCTGCAAGCCGATGAGCCGGTGCCTGCGCTGAGCGGCAGCGGGGGTGTCGCGAGGCAGCTCGCCACGCTCGTGAGGGAGCGCGCGGAGGTGGATGCCCGGCTCGAGGCGCTCGGAGAAGGCTGACGCGCCGAGGGAGGATCAGGCCTGCGGGGCGTCGGGGGACGTGGGCCTCGCCTGGCGGAAGAAGTAGACCGCCGAGATGGCGAAGAGCGTCGAGCAGACCGCGCTCGTGAGGTACGAGAAGCCGGTGAAGAACTCGAGCCAGGACAGGTCGGGCTGCCCGAGATCCTTGTAGAGCAGCAGTCCCACACTCCCTGCGTAGCCGAAGGCATCCGTGACGTAGATCAGGAAGCCCGCGGTGCCGACCGCGCCGACCGCGGCGAAGAGGCGGTCGAAGAGGACGCATCCGTAGGGCACGTAGGCCATGTAGAGCCCGAGCCCGACGAGGATCATCCACCATGCGGGGTCGAGGACACCCATCTGCCAGAGCAGTGTGCTGCCGCCGACCAGCAGCGTGCCCATCATCATGATCACGTGCACGGCGATGAGGGCCTTGCGGTTGTCCTTGATGGCCATGAGTACAGCGAGGGTGATCAGCACGCCGAGCGCGACCCAGTTCTCGGACGTGGCCAGGATCTCGGGCTGGTCGTCGTACCCGATGGCGGCCCAGATCTCGACGGCGAAGTTGTCGCGGAAGTCGCGGTATGCCGTGAGCAGGATGTACAGGCTGGTGAGCGAGAGCAGTCCGGGAAGGTACTGCAGGAAGAAGGCACGACGGGCCTCGGCGTCCATCGGCGCCCGCTTGCTCCGCGCCGCCTCGTCTTCCTCGGAGGGGGGCGGGAGGTTGGAGAGCATCCAGACGAAGAACAGCATCGGAATCGCGAAGATGGCGCCCGTGGCGAAGGGCATCCAGTACTCGTCGACCCCCTGGCCGACCAGCCAGCGACCGACGGCCTTCACGTAGCCGCTCGCCACGATGTAGCTGACCGACAGTCCGGCCCCGAGGACCTCGGAGAGTCGCCGGCCCTCGAGGAAGCCGAACACCAGCCCCCAGATCATGCCGAGAGGCAGCCCATTGACGAACAGGGCGAGGGCGTTGAAGGGTGCGGGCAGGACGGCGAACAGGAAGAGCCCGAGCCAGGCGAGGCTGATCGCCGCCACGATTCCCATGGCGCGTCGCGAGGGGGTCAGCTCGGAGATGACCTTGATCCCCATGAACTTGGAGATGCAGTAGCCGAGAACCTGGCTGATGATGAACAGCGTCTTGTACCCGATGGGTCCGACGCCGGGCAGGTCGACCTCACCGTCGAACGTCCCCGCTGCGAAGGGCTTTCGGAAGGCGTACATGCAGAAGTAGGTCGAGAAGGCCGCACAGATGGCGTACGCCGAGAACACCACCGGGTGCGCTCGAGACAGCCAGGCCCCGATCGCGCGATTGCCGAACATCCGGCCTCCTTGGCGGCGGACGCTACCACGGTCGCCCACCGCGTTGGTGTCTGCCTTGGGGACGCGGTTAGCTCTCCCGATGCACACTCACCTCATCGTCGTCGGCGACATCCACGGGCACTGGTCCGCTGCCGATGTCGAGCAGCTCGATTCCGAAGGTGCCGACGCGATCCTCGTCGTGGGGGACCTCGCCGGACTGCGCTGGAGCGCCACCCTCGGTGTGGCCCGCGGCATCGCCGCACTCCGCACCCCCACACTGGTGCTTCCGGGCAACCACGACGGACCCCACCCGGGCCAGCTGCTCGCCGAGGTCGCAGGACAGCAGCAGCTCGGGGACTGGCTGACGGGGACCCTCAGTCGCCGGGTCGAGGCACTGCGTGAGGCGCTGTCACCCCACACGCTGGTTGGCTACAGCGCCCACCGCATCGGCGGCCTGACCGTGGTTGCGGGGCGCCCGCACAGCATGGGCGGGCCGACGCTCTCGTTCCCGGGGCACATGGCTGCCGCGTGGAGCATCGAGACGCTGGAGGCCTCGGCGGAGCGACTGTGTGAGGTGGTCGACGCGGTCGACACCGAGGACGTGCTCTTCCTCGCCCACAATGGTCCGACGGGGCTCGGTGCGACCCGTGATGCCATCTTCGGCTGCGACTTTCGGCGAGAGGCGGGGGACTGGGGCGATCCCGACCTCGCCGTCGCGGTGGAGCACGCTCGGCGGCGAGGGCTGCGCGTGCGTGCGGTGGTGGCCGGTCACATGCACCGGCGCCTCAGAGGAGGTGGACAGCGGAGGTGGCGCGAGTGTCGTGACGACACGCTGTACCTGAACGCGGCTGAGGTGCCGCGGGTGGCCAGGCAGGGCCGGCATCACGTCAGGCTCGATCTGACTCCGGAGGGCGTGACTGCACGCGACTGCTGGCTCTAGAGCCGCGCCAGACGTCGACGACCTCACGAAGGGTGCGGGGGCGCACGGGGAGACGCAGCCGGACCTCGTCGCGCGTGAGCACGAGCCTCGGAGGCAGCGGCTCCAGCACGTCCTCGAGCAACACGACCGTCACGCGGCGGCCGGTGGAGGCGACCAGAGAAGACCGGACGGTGCGGGCCTCCTGCTCGTCGAAGCTCGGACCGAGAACGAGCATCACCGGGCCAGTCTCGTCGGACATCGCCTCGAGCACGTCGGCCACGGAGTCGCAGCGCACGAAGGGCTGGTCGATTCGGGACAGCACCAGGGGGATGGTGTCGCGAGCGCCCGGGTCGCGCGTCCACAGGAAGACACGCTTCACGGCGCCGCCCGTCGGGCTGGCCAGTGAAACCACGCCACGTAGTGACCGTCGACGACGCGCGCGCCGATGATGTGCTGCGCGATGGTCTTGTTCACGGAGGCCATCGAGTAGGCATGCCGAACCAGGTCAGCGCAGATGCGCAGACCCAGGCCATGGCCTCCGGTGGTGAAGCCTCCCTCGTAGACCTGGCCGAGGGCATCGCCAAACCGCTCTGTCAGAGCGTCGACCTGCACCTCGGTCACCCGGTTGATCACGGCGAAGCGTAGGTTGGTGTCCGCTGCATTGTCGACGGCATCGGCCCGCACCAGCACACGCTGGTCGGCTGCGAAGCGCCCCGCATTGTTCACGAGGTTGTACAGGACGCGGTCGAGCGAGGAGAACTCCATGCAGCGCTCGCTGACCACACCCTGAAAGGCGCTCTCCAGCTGCACCGTGATGGACTGTCCGCCTACGGGGTACTGCGTCTTCGTCCACTTCTCGCGCAGCAGCTCCATGCCGTGGTGGCGGTCGAGGAGATCGGCACTGTAGCGCTCGGGGTCGAGATCGAAGAGCGCGTTGCGCATCATCTTGAGGTGGTCGCGAAGCAGCAGGTGAACGCGCTCGGCGTCTACCGGGCCTGCGATGCGCTCGTGGATCAGATCGAGGTGGGTGAGCACGGCTGCGAGGCTGCCGCCCCGCACGTCGTGAATCGCCTTGCGGCACTCGAGGTCGTCGCGGGGCAGATCGGCGCCGAGCTGATGTGCGTCGGCGAACAGCGCTGCCACGCGGGCCTCCTCGACGTCCGAGAGCACCTCGAAGGACCGCTCCGGGTTCCCCGCGTGGGCCTCGGTGAGCTGCTGCAGTGCGACGAGCTCGGCGTAGAGGCGCTGCACCCGCTCGCGATCCGATGCAGGCAGACGGGAGAGGCCGACGGTCTGCCCGTCACCCCGGTTGACCTGATCCCGGTCAGGCAGTCGCTGTGGCCGCGGCAGTGCCGCCACCAGGGCGCTTCCGTTCATCATCCCTCCGAGATCGGTCTATGCGCCTGGGTCTATGACGCTCGCGGACCGGCACGGCAGCGAAGGCGGTACGGACGACATGTTCCTGGGGCGCCAGAGCCCTCGCTCAGGGCAGCTGTGGGTCCCAGACGCCGCTGATCGGATCACCGGTGTGGTACCAGGAACGGTAGCTGTAGGTGCCGAGTGGCAGCGACAGCTCGAGGGCGACGGTGCCGTCTGGCTCGAGGACGTGAATGGACGGTGCACGGCTCCCGTCGTCCAGGGTCTGGGTCGAGCCCCAGCCCACCACGGTGCGTCCGTCGGACAGGCGCTGGACGTGGCCGGTGTAGTCCGCGCCACCTGCTCCCTCGAGCTCGTAGCTGTCGACGAGCGTGGCGGTCATCGCGTCCATGTCGAGCTGGTACTCGACGTACCGCACGTCGCCGAGCGGTGGTGAGCCGAAGTTGGTGCGGTTGTCGAACAGGATGACCCGGTCGTCTCCGAGCCAGCGGGCCGAGTGCTGACCATAGAAGCCGCCGTCGTTGGTGAAGGTGAAGTCGGAGTGGGCTCCGCCGAGTCGCCAGGCGACCTCGCTCGTCTCGCGGAGTACCTTCACCACCTCGTTCGGCGTTCGGAGGGACAGCAGCCAGCCGTCCTCGAGGGACTCGGCGCTGTTGATGTGGGTCCAGCGCCAGGCGGCGCCCTGGGACTCGGTCGCGATGGCCTCGGGCGGCAGTGTCGTCATGTCCACGAGCTCGGCGATCCACTCGGCCGTGACGTTGCGGTCGGCATCGAGCTCCTGGACGGCGCTGTGCTGCACCTCGCCGCTCGTCGAGCCACCGACGGGGGAGAGATCTTCGTAGCCCGCCCCCGTGATCACCGTCATGGCGCTGCCGTCCGCGCCGATCGTCAGCTCGTGCGGATCGGTCCAGGCCCCCTCCCAGCCCTCAGGCTGCTCGGGCAGCCACCGCTCCAGCACCAGGCCCGTGCGCGGATCGACGCGCACCGACTCGCGAGCGGGAGCGCCGTCCAAGAAGGTCTGCGCCGAGAACATGCCGTCTCCCCCGACTCGGAAGTCGTTTGACAGCCCCGTGGCGCGTCGCCACCAGACCGGGGTTCCCCAGCCGTCGACAATCATCAAGAAGCGCCCGTAGTCGCTGGGGGGGTACTGCGACGTGAAGTCGCGGGGCGTCAGGAAGAAGAACCCGTCGACCTCGCCTCCTGGCCCGGACAAGGGGGGCAGGTCGTCAGGGGTGATGGCGACGCACCAGCGCTCGTCGTCGATCTCGATGATCAGCCGCTGGTCTTCCACGAGTGCGAGCACGGGGCCGACGTCGTCGCCGATCAGGTCGCCCGATGACGTCTCGACACGGAGTCCCACGTCCAGACGATCCACGCCGTCGATCATCACCTCTGCGACCAGGGGCACCTCCGAGGCGGGGACGGCCAGGAAGCGCCGCTCGGGGTCGAGCTGGAGCACCCAGGGCTGGGCGACCAGGTCTTGGATGGCGTCGTCGAGGTCGGTGCGCTTGGAGCGCGCGTCGTCGCCGCCGCAGGCGAGCAGGAACAAGGAGAGTGTCAGCATGGGTGGAACGTAGCCGCCCCATGAGCCGACCGGCGCGCTCGCGGGTCAATCGCGAGCTTCACCGTTGGAAGCTTCGGGTTTCTTCCTGTGATACACGTTGCGCGCGGAGCCGCCAGGGGTACCCCGGAACGGGGTTGAGAGAGTCCCTTGGAACCTGATCCGGTTGACACCGGCGGAGGGAGTGCGGCCTGGCAGCCGACGTCCGTCGAGGCTCCGCATCCCCTGTGGAGGCCCTCGATGAACAGCAGTCCCAAGCCCCTTCCCGCCGATCTCTTCAGCCACGCCTACCCGGGCAGCATCAAGGTCCTCGCCGAGGTGGACGGACTGCAGGTGCCCTTCCGAGAGGTACCGCTCACCGGTGGAGAGCCCTCGGTTCGGCTGTACGACACCAGCGGGCCGCAGGGCGTCGACGTTCGGCAGGGTCTGCCCGCACTGCGGGGCGCCTGGATCGACGCTCGTGGCGACACCGTGCAGGGCGAGCGTCAGCGTGATCCAGCCGACGTTCCCCGGATTCCCGAGGGACTGCGCCGAGGGGCCCGTCGTGGCGAGGGCGCTGTCACACAGCTCGCCTACGCCAAGCGCGGCATCATCACGCCCGAGATGCGGTTCGTGGCTGCGCGAGAGGGCTGCGAGCCTGAGGTGGTCCGCGAGGAGATCGCCGCCTGTCGGGCCATCCTGCCGGCCAACATCAACCACCCCGAGACCGAGCCGATGATCATCGGCCGCCGGTTCAAGGTGAAGGTCAACGCGAACATCGGCAACTCTGCCGTCACCTCGACCATCGGCGAGGAGGTCGACAAGCTGCGGTGGGCCACCGTGTGGGGGGCTGACACTGTGATGGACCTCTCCACGGGCAAGGACATCCACGCGACCCGCGAGTGGATTCTCCGCAACAGCCCCGTCCCTATCGGCACGGTGCCCATCTACGAGGCCCTCGAGCGCGTCGGCGGCAAGCCGGAGGCCCTCACGTGGGAGGTCTTCCGCGACGTGCTGATCGAGCAGGCGGAGCAGGGCGTCGACTACGTCACGATCCATGCCGCCGTGCTCCTGCGACACATCCCGCTCACCGCCGACCGGGTCACGGGCATCGTCAGCCGCGGCGGCTCGATCCTCGCCAAGTGGTGCCTCGCCCACCACAAGGAGAACTTCCTCTACACGCACTTCGAGGAGATCTGCGAGATCGCGGCCCGCTACGACGTGGCCTTCAGCCTCGGCGACGGCCTGCGTCCCGGCTCCATCGCCGACGCCAACGACGCTGCGCAGTTCGCGGAGCTGAAGACCCAGGGCGAGCTGAACCGCGTCGCCTGGACCTACGGCGTGCAGGTGATGAACGAGGGCCCCGGCCACGTCCCGATGCACCTGATCGCCGACAACATGGCCAAGCAGCTCGAGTGGTGCGACGGCGCTCCGTTCTACACGCTCGGGCCGCTGACCACCGATGTCGCGCCCGGGTACGACCACATCACCTCCGCCATCGGCGCGGCGATGATCGGCTGGCTGGGAACGGCCATGCTCTGCTACGTCACGCCGAAGGAGCACCTCGGCCTGCCCGACCGCGACGACGTGAAGGAAGGCCTCATCGCCTACCGCATCGCCGCGCATGCGGCCGATCTGGCGAAGGGCCATCCCCAGGCCCGCGAGTGGGACGACGCCCTGTCGAAGGCCCGGTTCGAGTTCCGCTGGCGCGACCAGTTCCGCCTCGCCCTCGACCCGACGACCGCCGAGGACTTCCACGACCAGACGCTCCCCGCCGAGGGAGCCAAGATCGCGCACTTCTGCAGCATGTGTGGACCGCGCTTCTGCTCGATGCGCATCAGCGCAGAGCTCTCGGACGCCGCCAAGGCGGGCATGGCCGAGCAGGCCGAGCGCTTCCGCGACAGCGGCGGGGAGATCTACCAGAAGCTCGAGGGCTGATCGCTCAGGCGAAGAGGTCCTCGAGGCCGCTGCGCTCCTCGGGGACCGGCAGCCCGTGTCGCCGCCGTGCGATCAGGCAGGAGAGGCTGCCGGGCTCGCAGTCCCGGCAGGGCTGGGGACGGCGCGCGTAGATCGTGCAGCTCACCTCGCAGCCGACCTCGCCGGTGAGCGCGGCGCAGCGGCTGCCCGTCCAGCGGACGTGCCCCTCCTCCGTCCAGTCGGGGCCTGGTCCTTCAGGGCCGTGGTCGCGCGGGGTGCGCAGGGTGGGCCAGTCTGCCGCGAAGGCGCAGCAGGCCCCACAGGCCTGGCAGTCATAGTCCACGGGACCACTCCGGCCGCAGGCGCACCCGCCCGGCGAGGGCCGCGTCGATGGCGGCCACGATGCGGTCGCGGTCGCGGGGCAGGCGGCCGCCGAGGGGCAGGTAGTTCGAGGCGTGGTTGGTTCGGAACAGGGCGTCGGTCGGGGCGGCTACGGCGACCATCGTCCGTAGCTCTCGGAACAGCGCCGGCTTGTCGGGCAGCGTGAAGCGCCCTCGCTCTTGGAGCTTCGCCTGTGGAGTCCCGGGCACGACCGTCAGGGTGAGCGCCGCGAAGAACTCGGGGTCCATCGCCGTGATCAACCGCCCGGTGGCCTCGGCGTGCTCCTCGGTGCGTGCGGTGCCTCCCGCGCCGAGCAGCGCGATCATGCTGATCGCCATCCCTGCGGCATGGGCCCGCTCGGCGGCTGCGGCGTGGTCGTCGAAGGTCGCTCCCTTGGCGATGCGCTTGGCCGTCGGGTCGTCGCCGGTCTCCGGTCCGATGTACAGCCGGGTGAGGCCCGCCTCTCGCAGCGCCGTCAGCTCGGCGACCGACTTGTCGAGGACGTTTCGGGCCATCGCGTAGCAGCTGACCCGCTTCAGCCGAGGGAAGGCCGTGCGGAGGCCGCCGAGGAGGGGCAGCCAGGACGCGGTGGGCATGCCGAGGGCATCCCCGTCTGCCACGAAGACCTTGCGGAGATCGGGGCCGATCACGGCTCCGGCTGTCTCGATCTCCGCCACCAGCTCGGGAACGGGCCGCTCTCGGTACTTCTTGTCCCTGTACATGTCGCAGTAGGTACAGGCATTCCAGGAGCAGCCGATGGTGGCCTGGAGGATCCACGCATCGTGCTCGGAGGGGGGCCGATAGAGCTTGCCTTCGTAGCGCATGGGCTCTCCGAGACGGCAGGACGGTGTCCCTGCGTGACCGTCGTAGCTCGATCCCGGCCCGCTTGGTGATCGGGTCCCCGAGATGCTCGATGGCGAACCCTTCAGCGCGGTCGGGTGACCCCGTCGTGGGCCTGTGGACCTGTCGACACGACGCATGCCGCAGCGCATCCCGGGCGCGGCGCTCCGCTGCGCAGCCCGTCCTCGCTGCGTCGAGAGAGAGGCTACGAGAAGTCATGCGCTGGCCCGACCGAGTGGTGAATCGCGATGAGGCGCGTCGACGGTTTGGAGACCGCCTCGACCGTCTCGTGCCTTGGCTTCTCGAGGCCGATCCGCTCGCCGATGCCGTCGTCGCCGACCTCGCGGAGCGCCCTGACCGCGGACACGCGGTGATCGGTCGGATGCTCGCGGGCGACCTGCCTGCCGATGCCCCCGACAGCGTGCGTGCCCTGGCGGCCGCACTCGACCGGGTTCCGATGTGGGTCGACTGGGAGCGGATTGACCGAGCTGGGCGCCTGCTCTTCCGGGCGGGCCCGCTGGGTGGGCTCGTGCTCGGCGCTGGCTCGCTTGTCGCCGGGTACTGCGCCCCTGCGGGGAACAAGCCGCTGGTCCTGACAGGCGCGCTCACCGGCACGAGGACTGCGTTTCGGCTGGCTGAGACCGGTCGCTTCGTGGTGGCGGTCTGTGAGCCGAGTGGTCTCCGGCGCCACGGTGCGGGCCTCGCTGCTGCCACCCGGGTGCGGCTGATGCATGCGCGCGTTCGGTGGCTCGTGCAGCGCTCCGGCCGCTGGGATGAAGCGGCCTGGGGTGCGCCGATCAACCAGCACGACATGGTCGCCACACACCTCCTCTTCTCGATGCGCTTCGTCGACGGTCTCCGGAGACTGGGCCTGGGGATCGACGAGCGGCTGTGCGCGGACTGGCTCCACCTCTGGCGGCTGGTCAGCCATCGCATGGGGGTGGTCGACGACCTGCTGCCGACCACCGAGCACGAGGCGCAGCGCCTCACCGACCTGATCCACCTGACGCAGGCGCCACCCGACGACGACGCGAGGCGTCTGGTGGCCTCGCTCCTCTCCCCCCAGTCGGGTCGTCCACAGCGCCTGCCGGCCAGCGTGCCCCACGGGCTCTGCCGGTTTCTGCTTGGAGACACCGTCGGTGATCAGCTCGGCCTCGTCCGGGAGCCGTGGATGCGCGGTCTGTCGGCGGTGCGCGGGGTGGTGCGACCGGTGGACGCGCTCGTTCGGAGGGTCCGACCGCTCGAGGAGCGGGCCATGGCCTGGGGGCGGGCGCACTGGGAGACGGCCATCGCGGAAGGTGCGGCGGGGCGCCCCGTGGCCTTCCGCCCGACGGAGAGCCTCGCGGGCTGAGCCTCAGTCCTGAAGGAGGGAGGCGTCCAGCGGCTGGGCCTTCTCGGGCTGGGGGTCAGGGAACGCCGTCACCGTCGAGCACGTCGTGTCGACGGGCACCTGCTGGTAGGCGAATCGGCCGAGCATGGTCTCGTCAGTGCGCGTCGGCAGGAGCTTCAGGCACAGCCCCTTCGCGGAGTGGTTGGTCTGGATCACCCGCACCAGGATGTCACCCTCGAGGGTCGTTCCGTCGCCTGGCGCCCCGCGAGCGACACTCGTGGCCTCGCTCTCGACGTGCAGCTCGCCCTGGCCACAGATCGGCGCCTTCACGTTGACCGTGATGCCCGGCTTGCCGTCGCCGTCGTGATCGCTCTCGCTCCAGCCGCTCGGCCAGGGCCCTGCCGACCACACCTCCCCTTGCTGGACGAAGGTCATCACGGCCGGTGGCATGGCGGACGGGGCGTGCTCGGCGAGTGTGAGCACGGCGCCGGCAGTCTTGGCGAAGCGCACGCCGCAGGTCTGCTGGGAGATCAGCCAGCCCTGCTCGGTACGCCACACGTCGGCGAGTGCGTTGGTGTCGGTGCGGAAGCGCACCGTGCCGAGGATCGGGATCTTGCGCTCGCCGAGCACGGCCACGGTGGCCACCCAGCGCTCGTCGGGTGGGCGGGAGGGAAGCTCGGTGGCGACCGTGTCGGCGAGGGCTGCAATGGCGAGCAAGGTGAGCATGTACATGCGTCCTATACGCCGAACGACCTGCCGTCATTTTCGGCGGGTGCGTGACGTGCGCGTCGCATCGATGGGCGAGCCTTCGGTTGGCTTACGTCACCACTCCCTCATCGGTCAGGCCGAACAGGAGGCGCTCGATGCTCGGCCGGGCCGTGACCTCGGGAGATCTGCTCGGCGCTTGCCGTCAGCCTCGCCAACCCCGCCCACCGCCACCGCCGGTCGTCTTGATGGGGGTCTCGGCCTCGATCCCGGAGAGAATCTCCACCGTCATGCCGTCGGAGAGCCCCACCTCGACCGGCCGTCGCTCGAACTCCTGGTTGCCGATCTCGACCTCGACGAACGGCTCCCCTCGCTCGAACACCAGGTCGGCTTCTCGGATGGAGAGCACCTGCTCGCGCCGGTCGAGCACGATGTTGGCGTTCGCGCTGACCCCGGCACGCAGGAACACGCCCTCCTGCTGCTCGACGGCCGCCTTGATCTCGAACTGGACCGCGCCTGTCTCTGCGTTGCCCTTCGGCGAGATGTACTCCAGCGTGCCGCCGAAGCGGACGCCCTCGAGGGCGCCCACCGTGACCTGCAGCGGCATGCCCTCCTCGATCTTGCCCACCTCGGTCTCGTCGACGAAGCCTAGGAAGATCATGTCGGACATGTCGGCCACAGCGGCGATGGTGGTTCCCTCGTTGAAGGTGTTGGACTCGATCACGGACTGGCCCACCTTCACGTCGGTGGCGAGCACCATGCCGTCGACTGTCGACCTCACCTCGGTGTTCACCTGGCCCGTCCCGCGGCGGGCTCCCTCGCGCACGACCGTGAGTCGGGTGGCGGCCGCTGAAAGGTCCTGCTTGGCGAGCTCGTGGGCCGTCTCCGCCCGCTGCAGCTCGGCTGTGCTGATCGCCCCCTGCTTGGCGAGGGCGCGGGCCCGCTCCAGCTCGCGCTCGGCATCCGAGACCGTGATCCGGGAGGTTCGCACCGACGACTCTGCCGTGGTCAGTGTCTGCTCGTCGGGGATGATCTGGATGGAGGCGATGAGCTCGCCTTGGCGCACGAGCTGGCCCGGGTCGACGTGCAGGTCGGCGACCACGCCCGAGACGCGGGACTTGATGGCGACCTCGTTGCGTGGGACGATCGAGCCGGTCGCGACTGTCTTCTTGACGATGTCGGCCATGAAGGGCGTCGTCGTCTCGAAGACCTCGGGCGGCTCTTGGGCCTTGTACCAGAGGAAGCCGAGGGTGCCGAGGAAGACCCCGCCGAGCCCAAGCACTACCATCACTGTGAACAGACGCTTCATCGTCACTCCGCCCGAAGGGCCTCGACCGGCTCGATCGAGGCCGCTCGCTGTGCAGGCAGCAGTCCGCCGAGCAGACTCGCCACCGCGAGGATCGCCAGCGCGGTCACGGCGACGCCCAGGTCGACCTGGGGCTTGCCGAGGACCGCGTTGGATTCGCCGACCAGCCAGCCGACGAGCTCGAGAGTGGCCACTCCCGCGACGAGGCCCGCATAGCCGGCCACCCCCGCCAGGACGAAGGCCTCCAGCAGGATCAGGCCGACGACATCCGACGGCCTCGCGCCGATGGCGCGCCGAAGGCCAATCTCGGTGGTGCGCTCTCGCACCGTGATCAACAGGATGTTGCTCACGCCGACGACGCCCGAGAGCAGCGTCGCCGTGCCGACGAACCACACGAAGGCCCGAATCCCCGCGAAGAGGTTCTGAATCCGCCGGAACTGGCGGGCGGAGTTCCATGCGCCGATCGCGATGCGATCGTCCGGATGGAACCGATGCCGTCGTGCGAGCAGCGCGCGAATGTCGGCCTCGAGCTCCTCACCGTCCTTGTCGGGCTCGCCGACGATGGCGAACCACCCGATCCGCGTGCCCTGATTGAAGGCATGCTGGAAGGTCGTGAACGGTAGGTGGACCGTGCTCTCTTCACGATCGGCGCGGTCGCCAGCGGAGCGGGCCTCGAACACCCCCACCACCGTGAAGTGCACCCCGTTGACGGACACCGAGCTCCCGAGAGCGTTCTCGCCGGGTTCGTAGAGCTCCTCGACCACCTGTTGACCGATCACGGCGACCTTCCGGCGCTCCTCGAGGTCGAGGGGGTTGATCCACCGGCCCTGGGTCAGGGTCATTGGCTGCACCTCGAGGTAGGCCGGGTCGTCGCCCATCACCTGGAGGTTGGCGGCCTTGGTGCCGTGGCTCACCACGTTGCCGTCGCGGTAGCCGCCCAGCTGGCTCCGGGGGCTCACGATGGACACGCCTGCCATCTCTCTGAGCGGCCCGAGGTCTGACGCGTCGTACCGGATGGAGCGCCCAGGCTGGTAGCCCGCATACGGGCGTGTCGTCCGCTGTCCCCAGGTGTAGACCGCGTTCGTCGTCCCTCCGCGCATCTTGCTGGCGACGGCCACCTGCAGACCGTCGCCGAAGCCGAGCATCAGGAGAAGCATGAACATGCCCCAGAACACCCCAGCCGCGGTCAGCGCGGTGCGCAGGCGGTTCTGGGTGAGCGTGTGCCCCAGCTCTCGCAGGGTGTCGAGATCCATCAGCCGTCTCGCAGTGCGGTGACGGGCTCGACCGCGGCCGCCTGCTGTGCGGGCACGAAGCCGGCTGCAACCCCCGCGACGACGAGCAGCACCGTCGCCGCGATCACGGTGCCGAGGTCGACCGAGGGGTCGCGAATGTAGTCGTTGTCGGGGATGGCCCAGGCGGCCACCTCCACGAGGCCCAGCCCGAAGATCAGTCCGGCGTAGCCCGAGATGCCGGTGAGCAGCAGGGCCTCCTCGAGCACCATGCTGACGATGGAGGACGGGGTGGCTCCGAGCGCCTTGCGGAGTCCGATCTCGGCCCGGCGCTCCGTGACGCTCACCAGCATGATGTTGCTCACGCCGACGACGCCCGCGAGCACGGTGCCCAGTCCGACGATCCAGACGAACAGACCGAGGAACTCGAAGATCTGCTTCACCTCTTGGTAGCTCTCGACATTGTTCCGAACGCGGATCGCGCGCCGGTCATCCGGGTGGATGGCGTGGTTGCGGGCGAGCACCAGCCGGACGCGCTCCTCGAGCACCGCGGCCTCCTCGAGGGAGGCATCTCCGACGGTGAACATGATCTGGCGCAGGGAATCCCCTCCGCCCCACGTGGCTCGCGCCGTGGTCACGGGCAGGTAGACGATGCGCTCCTCGCTCTCCCCACCCACGTCCTTGAACACACCGACGATTCGGAAGGGCACGCCGTCGACGTCGATCCACTCACCGAGTGCGCTCGCCCCTCGAAACAGGAACTCCGAGACCTCGCGTCCCACGACGGCCACCTTCCGGCGCTCGTCGAGGTCACCGAGATTCAGGTATCGGCCCTCCTGCATCTCGGTCCGCTCGAGCACCTGGTGGTCCGGATGGACGGCGCGGAGTTCGAAGGTGGAGACCCGGTCGCCGTGGCGGATGCTGCCGGCCGAGGGCGGGACGTAGCGCCCCGTGACCGCCTCACCAGGGAACAAGGCTCGAATCTGGTCATAGTCGTCGTCGTCGTAGCCGACGCGGCGCCCGACCCCGTAGCCCTCGTGCGCGATGGAGGTCTCGCCTCCGTAGACCCAGATGCTGTTGGTCGCGTCGTCCCTGAACTGCCAGGCGATCTGGTTCTCCAGGCCCTGGCCGGCGCCGAGCAGGAGCACGAGCATGAAGATCCCCCAAGCGACCGACAGTGCCGTCAGCACGGTCCGCAGCTTGTTGCGTGCCAGGGTGTCTCCGATCTCGGTCCAGCGGTCGAGCAACGCGGTGCCTCCGCGGCGGGGCTATCGGTTGGTCGACCGTGGCGTACCGGACCGTGTTCAACGATGACAGCTCATGCTTGGTTCAGTCGGTCACGTCGCGGCGCTGATACACTGGGGCTCCTCTGCTCCCCCTGGGCGTCATGCGCTACGAAGAGATCCGCCAGGCCGTCGACAGCGAGCTTGCTGGACAGCTCGACACGCTGCACCGCGAGTTCACGACCGTGCATGGTCGTGGCACGGTGGAGTCGTTCGTGTCGTGGCTGCGCGATCGCGCACTCATCGACCAGCGCACGTTCCGCGAGCTGCACTCCGAAAATCAGGTCCAGCTCACCAACATGAGCACCCTTTGGTTCCCCGAGGACCGCTCGGACGACCTGCTCGATGACGACAGCGTCGACGCGGCGGATGCCCCCGCGGAGCCAGATGGACAGCAGCCCCTCGCGGCGCCCGAGCAGGAAGACGCCTTCCTGAGCCGGTACCAGCTCCGTGGCAAGCTCGCCGAGGGCGCGATGGGCGAGATCCACATCGCACGCGACAGCGAGCTGATGCGGAAGGTCGCGCTCAAGCAGATGCACCCACGAATTCGGGAGCACACCAGCCTCGCCGCCCGGTTCTGGCGAGAGGCCCAGATCACGGCCCAGCTCGAGCACCCGGCCATCGTGCCCGTCTACAACCTGGAGAAGCTCGCCGACGGAACTCTCGCCTACACGATGAAGTTGATCCATGGGCGCACGTTCGCGGATCTCGTCCACGAGACGCGCGTGCTCCTCGCTCGGGGTCAGGAGCTCACCGACGATCACACCCTAGGAACGCGGCTCGAGCACTTCGTGCGTGTCTGCGAGGCCATGGCCTATGCGCACGCACGCGGCATCCTCCACCGCGACCTCAAGCCCGCCAACATCATGGTCGGGGCCTTCGGCGAGGTCTACGTGATGGACTGGGGTATCGCCAAGCGCCTCGACCATGACGACGACCAGGCAGACGCCGACTCTCGCGTGCAGCTTCGCGAGACCATCGCCTCGAGCAAGACCCGCCTGGGAGCCGTGATCGGCACGCCCGCCTTCATGTCGCCCGAGCAGGCCGCCGGGGAGACACGTGACCTCGATGCCCGGAGCGATCAGTTCTCGCTCGGGCTGATTCTCTTCGAGCTGGTGTCTCTGCGACCAGCTCTGCCCGATGACGACACGATGCGTCTCCTCGCTCGGGTTCAGGATGCCCAGCTCGAGCCGCTGGTCTCCTACCATCCAAGGGCGCAGATCCCCCCCGAGCTTCGAGCGATCATCGAGCGTGCGACCGCTCCCGAGCGCGAGGGCCGCTACCCCGACGTCGCCGCACTCGCGGAGGACATCCGTCGCTTCCAGCGTGGTGAGGTCACCGAGGCTCTGCCAGACCGCGGGCTGCGACGTGTCCTCCGCTACGTTCGCCAGCACGAGCGGAGCGTGGGCCTGATGGTGACCCTGCTCGTGCTGATGCTCTCGACCAGCCTCGTGGGGGCTATCGGCTGGTCCTTCCTCCAGGCGAGCATCGCCAACGAGCACGCGCAGCGCATGACGGAGATCCTGTCCCGGGTCGACGAGCAAGGGCATCGGGTCGATGCCGGCCTACTCCGCTACGAGGGCCTGCTCACGGTGCTGGCATCCAACGCGGTCGAGGCCAGCACGCGCGGCGAGGACAACATCGGCCTCGCGGGAAACAACTACTTCTTGCACGAGCCCTTCGCGCCCTACGACCTCGCGGCCTCCGAGCTGTATGGACGGCGTGTCAGCCTGGGCTTTCCCGTGACCGTGCTGCCGCCCACCGTCGACTACGACGTGGCGGGCGAGCCGGTGGAGATGCTCTCGGTCCGCCGCCTTGCGCTGCTCAAGCAGGCGATGCGTCGCGTGCTCCTGCGCTCGTCGGGCGAGGAGGCTGTCGGCTTGAACGCTGCAGCCAAGGACGGCGATCCCGAGGGCGACCTGATCTTGGAGGAGGGCACGCCGGTCGCGTTCGCCTACGTCGCCCTCGAGGACGGGGTCATGGTCAAGTATCCGGGGCACGGAGGCTTCCCGAATGGCTGGGATGCGCGGCGCCAGCCCTGGTACACGACGGCCGAGGGGCTTCGTGGTCCGAGCTGGGGCACTCCGGTCGTCGATCTGGGTGATCTGGGGTTGATGCTCCCCTGCAGCATGGCGCTCTACGACGACAACGGCATCTTCATGGGCATCGCGGGCATCGAGCTGACCTTCGACTACCTCATCGAGGACCTGCTAGACATCAGCTCTCTCGAAGAGGACGCAGTGGCCTTCATCCTCGACGAGGAGGGCCGCATCGTCGTCTCGTCACAGTCCAAGGGGCAGACCTTCCGCGACTCCGACCGCGGCAAGCCACTGCTGCGTCGCAAGGTGTTCCCCATTCGGGAGGCGCTCGAGCCGATTCGCGAGGGGCATGGCGGCTACCTCGAGGTCGACACGCCCGAAGGCCAGCGCCTCGTCGTATATACGCCGATGGAGAGCATCGGGTGGACGTACGTTGTCGTCGCGCCGACGGACATGTCGATCTGACAGCCCTCAGGTGGCCGCGTCTCGCTCGACCAGCCACGCCGCGAGGCCGACCACCGGGAGGAAGGTCCACCACCAGCGCGCGCCGCGCTGGCGCGTCTCGACGATGCTGGCGAGCCAGAAGGCGAGGAAGTCGAAGGCCATGATGTTCACGAAGCCATCGGCGCGTGCCTCGGCGAGCCAGGCACTCCAGCTGCCGTAGACGCCAGCCCAGCCAAGCAGAGCGACCGCCACCGCGCCGAGCAGGGCCGCGATGGCTGCCCACAGGCGTGAAGGTGGCGCGGCGGTGGGCTCGGAGCGCCACACCAGCCACGGCAGCAGGCCAAAGCACCCCACGAAGAAGGCACTGCCGCGGAAGGCCCAGGAGCGAGGCCCGTCACCCCGGAGGAGGAGAGCGAACAGTCCAGGCCACACACCCATCAGCTGAAAATGGGTGACGATCCAGGGCTCCAGGCTGCCCCAGTCACCGCTGATGAGTGCCGTGAGCCAGGGCCCCACGTCGTCGCGTACCGGTGGTGCCACGAGCGTGATGCCGACCAGACCGAGCCACAGCAGCGCCGCCGAGAGTCTCCCCACATCGCCCCCTGGCGGCCAGTCTATCGCGCCTGACGCCCCGGCAGACTCTCACGGCGCGCTGCGACGCACCACGTAGTGCCGATCCGCAGCGAGCGGTCCGGTGAGCCGGCTGACCTCTCCGGTCGGCCAGCGGATCTCGAGCTCGTCGATGCGGTCCACCTCGCCGAGTCCGAAGTGAGCGACGGGTGCATCGGTGGACAGGAATCCGCCGCTGGCACGGATCTCCCTGAGCTGAGACAGCCCACCCGCCGTGATGCGCACGCGGGCGCCGAGGGCGCGGCCGTTGTCCGTCGCGTCCTCGAGCGAGACGGTGACGGCGTGGTGCCGGGTGTCTTCGTTCCACCACACCCGGGTGGGCACGAGCGCACCGCGGCCCACCGCGTCGAGGTCGCCGTCGCCGTCGAGGTCGGCCCAGGCCATCGCGGAGGTGTGCAGGCGGTCGTCGAAGCCCAGCTCGGCCTCTGCACGCTCGAAGCCCTCCCCGCCGGTGTTCCGGAACAGGAGGTTGGGGTGCAGCTGTCCGGGCAGCGGGCCGTTCAGCAGGTAGCCATTGGACACCGCCAGATCGAGCCAGCCGTCGCCGTCCGCGTCGACGAAGCGAGCACTCCAGCTCCAGAAGCTCTCGGCGACGCCGAGCGCGACGGCCCGGTCGACAAACCCCTCGGGGGTCTGGACGTGCAGCGCGTTGTGGTGCACCTGCGGGCGATGGTCGTCGGACAGCCCGTGATGACTGCTGGCGGTCGAGGTGTGCGCCTCACACAGCGTGCGTGCAGCTCCCGGGGGTAGGCGTGCACAGAGTGTCGCGTCGTCGCGTCGGGCTGCGAGCTCCACCACGAGCGACAGCTGGCAGGACTGCGCGGCGGCCTCGGGCAGGGCCTCGCAGGCCTCCACCGACCAGTCCCGCACCGCGCGCCGCAGCGCGAGCTGGGTCTCGCAGTGCTCTGCTGCCCGCTGGTCGTCCAGGCGGCCGCACAGGGTGCGATCGGCCGTGGTCTGGAAGCTCATGTCCGAGGAGAAGAGGTCCAGGTCCCCGTCGTTGTCGATGTCGCCCGCGTCGTAGGCCATCGTGAACCAGGACGTGTGGGTCAGGGGGCCCTCGGACCAGGAGCGGTGCTGGAGCCCGTCGGGTGAGCCGACGTGGACCTGGTCGGGTGCGGGGCCATCGTTGCCGACGACCACGTCCAGCCACGCGTCTCCGTCGAGATCCGAGATCAGCACCGAGAGGGTCTCGCCGGGTGCACCGTCGGCCAGCGGTGTCGGTCGCCACGTCTCGCCGTCGTTCCACACGACCGTGTTGCCCGAGCGGACGGGGTCGTAGCCTCCCGCCGCGCCAAGGGTCCAGTTGCCGAGGACGAGGTCCGGGTCGCCGTCGTGGTCGAGGTCTCCGAGGCCGAGGCCGAGGGTCGCGGTGCGCGTGCCAGGCACCCGCTGGACGCGCGGGGCTGACTGGAAGCGCTCACCGTCGTTGGAGACGACCACCACGTCGCCGCCGTAGCCGGTCGCCACGACGTCGAGGCGGGCATCGCCATCGACGTCAGCCAGCGCCACGGCCAGCGCATCTAGGCGAAGGTCGGCGGGTGTGGGCAGCCGGTGGAAGCGGCCAGCTCCGCCGTTGACGAACAGCGCCACGCCATCGGGACGTGCCAGCGCGATGTCGGGCAGGCGGTCGCCATCCAGATCGCCCAGCGCCACGCCGCGTCCGTACACGAACGGCTCGTGGAAGGGCAGCGTCTCGGCAGGCCCCTCGTCGAGGCCGATCGCGGGACCCTCGACTCGACGGAAGCCGGTCCCCGAGCCGGCGCGAGGGCGGTGTGGCGACGACAGCAGCGTCACGCCACCCTCGCGGTCGACCCGAAGGTCTGGAGCGGTCCGGGGGGGCGGAGCGGGCTCGACAGGCGCGGCGGTGGTGCGTGGTGCTCCGAGAGCGACGTCGAGCATATCGGGGCGGCCGACGTGCGCTGCGATGCCTCGGATGTTCGCGACCTGCTGCTGCCAGCAGTAGCCGGCATCTTGGGTCGCGGCGCAGCGGGCTGGGTCTCCGGAGATGATCGCGTCGAAGACCGCGTGGAAGCGGCGACAGTCCTGTCCAAAGCGGGGACCACCCGCCGCCTCGACGGCGTCGCAGAGCGCGGGGTCTCGCACGGTGCGCGAGCGGTGCTGGGCGACCTGGAGACGACACGTGTCGGCCTGGGCCGGAGGCAGGGTGTCGCAGAGCGCCGGGTTGGCGCTGCCCCGCGCGAGGCTGGAGATCATGGAGCTGCGGCAGCCCGCGGGGTCGGGGAGGCGCTCACATGCGGCGGGGTCTTCCCCTCGAAGGACGGAGGCCGTCGAGACGGCGTCACGGCAGGGCTGCGGCTGCTGCAAGGTCTCACACCAGCCTGCCCGAAGGGCCTGGGCCGCTCCGTCCGAGATGCAGCGCTCCACGGCATCCGGTGGGGCGAGCGTCGCGCACAGCGCACGAACGTCCTCGGCCGTTGTCTCTGTGTGCCCGATCAGCTGTCGGAAGCGACACCGCCCTCGGGCTGCGTCGGGGAGTCGGTCGCAGCGGTCCTCGGTCTCCAGCTTGCGGACCATGAAGTCGAGCGTGCGCTGCTCACAGCCTGCGCGGAGCTGAGGGACCTCGATTGGGGCGCAGGTGGCCGCGATGCGCTCGCTCAGGGTCTCGGAGGGGGCCTCGGGTAGAGACGCGACGACGGCCTCGATCGCCCGCTGCTGCTCGGTGTCGACTGCCCCGACGAGTGCCCCGGACACGCCACCGAGGACGGCCACTCCGACGAAGAGTCCCCCGGCGACCACCGGCGAGGTGCCGCGCCAGAGGATCGACATCGGGTAGACGCTGTAGGTGCCCAGCGTCACCAGGAGCACCATGGCCAGGGCTGGATCGAGCCCGGCCTGCAGCAGGGTGTAGGCGATGATCACGTCGAAGGTGATCGGCACGGGGAGGAAGGTGCCCACCACAGCCGTGAGCGCCAGAGTGGCGATCCCTCCGCTCGCGGAGATCAGGCTCTCGAGGGGGAGTACCTCGACGACCACGGCACCGAGCAGGCCCGCGAGCGCCATCAGGGGCACCGTGGTCCGGACGATGTAGACCAGGTTGCGCCACAGGTCGCGGACGACGCCGCGCAGCGACTCGGCCCAGGACTCCTCGGTGGAGACGAGGTCGATGGAGAGGTCGAGCGTCACGGGCTCGGGCTCAGGACCGCCGAGCCTCGCGAGCATGGGGATCAGGCCCAGGAGGATCACCGCCGTGACCGCCACCTTGCCCGCTGCCATGTGCAAGGGGAAGAGGCCGAAGACCATGCCGAGCACCACGACGTTGAGCGTGGGCGAGGCGACGACGGCCGCCACCACCGTCTCCCGCCGCTCACCCGCGGCGATCAGTCCCTGGCCGACTGGCGCGGCGCAGTTGGCGCAGACCCCGAGGGGCGCGCCGATGAAGACGCCCTTGAGGGCGCGGAGGAGGCGCGAGCGGGGCTGGCCGAGCCCTGCCGCGGAGAGCCAGGTGAGGAAGGCAGCGGCAAACACGACGCCGAAGAGCATGCCGGTCTTGTTGGTGACGCACCAGTTGCCGAAGGTCGCCAGGACGCGGAGCCACAGCGCAGCGTCGGCGCCGGCTGCGAAGACGTGATCGAAGCCGAGTGCATCGAGCTCGATGCGGCCGCCCATGCCCATCCCGGCCTTGGCGTCGAGGGCCGGGTACCGCGACGAGAGCCAGAACGTGCCCAGGATGCTGGCAGCGATTCCACCGCTGAGCCAGCTTCGGCGCGCGCGATGCGCTCGTTGCATTCGCTCTCCTCAGACGCGGCACACGTCGGCAGAGACTATCGTGCCCCTCACCAGACGGCCTCGTTGGCGGCCTCGCCTCCTGTAGCGGGCACGCCGTGGAGCTGCTCGGTCGCCGACTGGATGAAGGCATCCTTCTCCTGTCGTTCCTCGACGGAGAGGGGCCTCAGCCTGCTGGGGACCTCGAGCTCGACCCAGACTTGGGGACCGAGCGCGACCAGGGGTGTCCAGGGCCCTCGCGCACGGGCATCGCGGGTCTCCCAGACCACGCGCACGTCGCAGACGGTCTCCAGGTGCAAGGCGAACGCACCGTCGGGCTCGGCGAGCGCTCCGATTCCACAGGCCTCCACAGCCACGTCGCCCGTGCCGTCCCAGCCGAGCACGCGGCCGAAGACGTCGACCGGACCGGTGTGGGGTCGAGGAGCTGGCTCTCCGGCGCACGCGCCCAGCAGCAGCAGGAGGAGGGACATGGGGTCCCGTAACCACCTCCCACGGTGGACCCCTCGTCGTAGGGGCTGCCGAGCGGTGGCGATTCGGAGCCTCCGAGCCCGAGCTGCCGCTTGTTCACGAGACTGACGCGCCGCGGTGCGTCCGCCACGTTACCCCCGCCCGCCCCAGCGGAGAGGGCCTGGCCATGGACTTTCGCAACATCGCCATCATCGCGCACGTCGATCACGGCAAGACGACGCTCGTCGACGGACTGCTGCGCCAGTGCAAGGCCTTCCAGGACCACGAGCGCGTCGTCGATCGCGTCATGGACTCGATGGACCTGGAGCGTGAGCGCGGCATCACCATCGCCGCCAAGAACACCGCGGTGTTCTACAAGGGCTTCAAGATCAACATCTGCGACACCCCGGGCCACGCCGACTTCGGCGGCGAGGTGGAGCGCGTGCTCACCATGGTCGAGGGCGCGATGCTCCTCGTCGACGCCTCCGAGGGACCGCTGCCACAGACGCGCTTCGTCCTCAAGAAGGCGATGGAGCGCGGGCTCTCCATTCTGGTATGCATCAACAAGGTCGATCGCCCCGATGCACGCGTCGACGAGGTGATGGACGAGATCTACGACCTGTTCATCGACCTCGACGCCACCGAGGAGCAGCTGGACTTCCCCGTCCTGTATGCCTCGGCCAAGATGGGCTTCGCGCGCGAGTCGATGGACGACGACAACGACGATCTTCGCCCGCTCCTCGATGCCATCGTCGAGCACGTTCCGTCGCCTCCCGCGGCTGTCGAGGGAGCCAGCGCCCAGCTGCTCGTCACCAGCCTCGACTACGACCCCTACGTCGGTCGCCTGGCGCTCGGTCGCTTGTTCGGTGCGCCGCTCAAGCGCAACGCCATCGGCCGCCTGTTTGGGGAAGACGGTGATTCCCGGGTGAAGGTGCAGCTGATCTACACCTGGTCGGGCCTCAAGCGGCACGAGGTGGAGGATGCCCAGCCCGGTGACATCGTTGCCATCGCCGGCATCGACGGCCTCACCGTCGGTGACACCGTGGCGGTCGGCGAGGAGCCCGAGGCTCTTCCCCGCCTGACCGTCGACGAGCCGACCATCGGCATGACGATGACGATCAACACGAGCCCGCTGGCCGGCAAGGAGGGCAAGTTCCTCACTGCGCGGCAGATCCGCAACCGGCTCGACAAGGAGCTGCTCCACAACGTCAGCCTCCGCCTCGAGGCGGAGAGCGCGCGTGCTGAGACGTTCAAGCTGTTCGGGCGCGGCGAGCTGCAGCTGGCGATCCTGATCGAGCAGATGCGCCGTGAGGGCTTCGAGCTGTCGGTCAGTCGGCCCGAGGTGGTCTTCAAGGAGCAGGACGACGGCACGACCCTCGAGCCCTTCGAGGAGGTCACGCTCGACGTGCCCGACGAGTTCGTCGGTGCCATGACGCAGCAGCTCGCGGGTCGCAAGGCCGAGATGCGCGACATGGTGAGCAACGGCAAGGGCCGCACGCGGATGGTCTACCGCGTGCCCACACGAGGCCTGATCGGCTTCCGCAGCCAGATGCTCACCGAGACCCGCGGCACGGGTGTGATGAACAGCCTGTTCGATGGCTGGGATCGCAAGGTCGAGGGGCTGCCGCGCCGTCCGCGTGGCGCACTGGTTGCCGACCGGTCTGGAAAGACGACGGCCTACTCGCTGTTCCACCTCCAGCCTCGCGGCGAGCTCTTCGTCCGGCCGGGCGTCGAGGTCTACGAGGGCTCCATCATCGGCCTGCACGTTCGGCAGAACGACCTGAACGTCAACGCCGTGCGCGGCAAGCAGCTCACCAACTTCCGCGCCTCCGGTGCCGACGAGAAGACGATCCTCGCCCCGCCGCGCGAGGTCACGCTGGAGTGGGCGCTCGAGTTCATCGACGACGACGAGTGGGTCGAGGTCACGCCTACCAACATCCGCCTGCGGAAGCGCGAGCTCGCCAGCAACAAGCGCTCCATCGTCCGCAAGTAGCGTCAGCGAACCACTCTCCTGGAGGACGCCATGCCCGTCGTCGCGATGAAGGCCACCTCGAAGACGGCCCACGAGAAGACCGACACCCTCTTCATCTACACCTTCGAGAGCCCCGAGCAGGGTGAGCGGACCATCGTGGCCAACCTCACCAACGTGTACGAGGTGGGAGATGTAGCGGCGATCGCCACCGAGGGGACCTTCCTCCCGGGTCTGGAGATCAAGCCGCGCAAGGTCTTTGGCATCCCGAGCTCCGGTATGGCTCTCGGCAAGGTCGATGCTGCGCTCGACACCGACCTGACCGCGCAGTTCGATGCGGATGCAGCTCCGCGTACCTTCACGGTCACCATGACGGTCGAGGTCGAGGCCCGCTATGCCGAAGACTGTGAGAAGTTGGCGCGGAAGGCGATCAAGGGCGGCCAGGGCGGGCTGACTGCTGCCACTCCCAAGTCGGGATCCTGAGACCGTACTAGACGGGTCATTGTACGGTGTCTATGCGGTGACTTCCTGGTATAGTCGGCGCAGGAGAGACCGTGGGTTGTCGCATCGCGAGCCGATGTTTTGCTGCCTGGAGTGGCATACGGGGGCTCGTCTATGGCTCGAGACAAGCGACCTTCTTGCTGGCTGTGCTGACGCTGTCCTGCAGCACTCCTGAGCGGGATGGTCGGGACCCATCCCGTGTCGCCGCCACATCGTCGGAGTCCGTCCAGACCACCTCATCGACGACCCCCGAGACCCTCACGCCACCCGAGATCCTGTACGAGCCGCTCTCCCCGCCAGAGCACCTCGTCAGAGCATCGATGACGATTCGAGGTCTACGGCCCAGTGCAGCCGAGCTGCGTCGGGTCCGAGACCGCCCCGAGGAGCTGGAGTCCATCGTCGATGACTACCTGCAGAGCGCGGCATTTGGGGATGTTGTTCGCGACATGCACAACGAGATCCTCAAGATGCGGGCTGACATCGACTCACAGTACCCGTCTCTCGGCCTCATGGAGGAGGTCCCGACCGGTGTGATCCACCACTCGACCACCGAGGCTCCTCTCAAGTTGATCGAGCAGATCGTGTTGGAAGACCGCCCCTACACCGAGGTCTTCACCGCCGACTACATGCTCACCGACGCGGTCACGAGCGTCGTCTTCGGCTTGGACTTCGATCCTGACGGTGAGCCGTGGCAGCGCAGCCAGTGGGTCGATGGGCGGCCGCAGATGGGACTGCTCAGCAGCACGGAACTCTGGCGTCGTCACGTCTCCAATGGCTCGAACTTCAACCGCGGTCGAGCCAACTTTATCGCCGACACCTTTCTGTGTTCCGACTTCGCGACGCGGGACATCGTCGTCGAGGGCGGCATCGATCTGTCGGATGAGTTCGCTGTGGCCCATGCCGTGTCGACCATGCCCACCTGCATCGGCTGCCACCAGGCCCTCGACCCACTCGCTTCGTTCTGGTGGGGTTGGCGGGGGATGATGACGGGACGGGGCGTCCGCAGGGCCCATCGGCAGGGCTGCCATCTCGACCCTGAAGACACAGGAGCGCTGCCGACCGATCGGCTGCCGGAGGACCACTGCTACCCGCTGCGGATGTACACCCCCTCGACTGAGGACGACTGGCAAGACTGGTTGCTCCCGCCCCCTGCCTTCTACGGGGAGCTCCATGTCGAGCAGCGTGATCTCGGCAGGCTAATCGTCGAAGATCCGCGATTCTCCCCGTGCATGGCTAGGACTTTCTACGCCTACCTCACGCAGACCGAGCGCGACGATGTCGTCGGTGAGCAAGCCCTCGAGCTCGATGCGGTCTTCCGGGAGTCGGGGTTCTCGCTCCGTGAGCTCGTTCGCAGCGTCGTACTCTCTGACCGATTTGCAGCCGCGCGTGCGCTCGACAGCGATGACGAGCGCTCTGTGCCCGGCCTGCAGGTGATTCGCCCGGAGCAGCTCCAGAGTGTCATCGAGCAGCTCACCGGGTTCGTCTGGCTCGTGCGTCCAGATGGGCCTGGCTGCGACGACACGTGCTGGGGAGCCGTCGATCTCGGCGAGAGTGATGTCTATGGCTTCCGAGCGATGTCTGGTGGCATCGACAGCATGCCGGTCAAGCATCCGACACACACCGTCACGCCTACCAAGGTCCTCGTGACGGCACGCTTTGCCTACGAGGCGGCAGCCTACGTCGTGCGCGAAGACTTTGCGCTTCCGGCCGCAGAGCGACGGCTACTCGGCGCGATCGAGGTCGAGCAGCGAGACCCAGCGGCGATCCGTGCTGCTCTCGTCGAGCTGCACCTGACGGTGCTCGGCAGCTTTGTGGAGCCCACTGGCGACGAGGTCGACGAGCTGTGGTCTCTGTGGGAGGCCACGCGCGCGCGAGGCGACAGCACCGAGGATGCCTGGACCGTCGTGCTTGCCGCCTTGCTGCAAGATCCCCGAATGTACTTCTACTAGAGGAGCCATGCATCTTCATCGACGCGACTTGCTGCGTACCTTGACGGCTACCGGATTTCTGGGCCTGCCAGGACTGGCGCGCTCCAGCACGCCGCCGATGAAGCTGGTGGTCGTGATCGCCGATGGTGGGTGGGACGTCACCTACTGCATGGATCCGAAGCTGGGTGAGCCCGAGATCGAGGGGCCGGAGCGCGAGGAAGACCCGCGAGACCCGGACGATCGCGAGGCGGTGCGGACCTTCTCAGGTCTGCCGATCATGGTCAACGAAGTGAAGCGCCCGCAGGTCACGCAGTTTTTCGAGGAGTGGGGCTCGCGGACTGCCGTGATCAACGGGCTCTGGCTCGGAACCCTGGCGCACGATCCCTGCCGCGAGCGCATCCTGTCCGGCTCGACTCTCGGCACCGTGCCCGACATGAGCGTGATCGCTGGCTACGCCCATGGACAGGACCTACCGCTAGGCTCGGTCGACATGTCGGGTCTCGGTCAGGGCGGGCGCTATGCGTCTTCAGTGGGTCGGGTTGGCTATCGGAGCCAGCTGGCCATGCTGCTGGACAGTGACGCCGTCTTCGAGCCGCCGCGCGGTGTCGACTGGGCCTACCCTCAATATCGCAACACGGATGCGGACGATGTGGCCATTCGGGAGATCATTCGAAGTCGCGCCGAGCGCTTCCGGACCCGGCGTGGCGATGGAGGCCACAACGACCGGTTGCTCGACGACTTCGGCATCTCCCTCGAGCGTGCCGAGCGCTTCGCCGCGGAGCGAGGGCTGATCACGGAGGCTCTCGAGCTGGGCTCGTTCCCAAGCCTGATGACGTCGACGAGCCTGGCCGTCGACTTCCTCTCGGTGGGGCTGTGTCACAGCGTCCTGATCGACACCTCCATGCGCTGGGACACCCACACAGACAACTTCGCGCAGCACTCCAACTACGATCTGACCTTTCGCGGTCTGAACAACCTCGTGACCCGTCTCGATGACGAGGGCCTGCTCGATGAGACCTTGGTGGTGGTGCTCTCCGAGATGACACGAACGCCGAAGTTCAACGCGAGCGGTGGCAAGGACCACTGGCCCTACACCAGCGCCCTGATGCTCGGCGGTGGAGTCGTCGGTGGCCGTGTTCGGGGTGGTACGGATGGCCTGCTTGCTTCACGTCCCGTCGACCTCGCCACCGGTGAGCTGTCCGGGGCGGGCAGCATCATCAAGTACGACAACCTGGCAGCAGGTGTGCTTCAGATGATCGGTGTTGATTCGGAGGAGTGGCTGCCAGGTATTCCCCCCTTCATGGGAGCCACCGTCTGATGCGCTGGACATGGCTCGTGCTGACGGGGTGCAGCTCGGTGTCTTGGCTCGGAGACACGGTCACGTCGCCACGGGCCGGCGAGTCGACCGTCTCCAGTGGGTCTACCCCGAGCAGCTCCGCGGAGACCTCTGCGACCTCTCCGGTAGCAGAGGGTGACTGCGGCGGGGGCACCCTCACGACTTGGGAGAACACGGGGAATCCGCTCCTGCGGACGTGGTGCACACCGTGCCACAGCTCAGAGGTCGAGGGCGCAGCACGTGCCGGTGCTCCTCCGGGCGTCGACTTCGACACCTACGAATCGACGGTCCGCTGGTCTGACGCGCTACTCCGGGAGGTGAGCCTGGAGCAGGCCATGCCGCCAGCGGGGGGCATGACTGTCGAAGAGCGAGACCGCCTGACCGAGTGGGTCACCTGCGACATGCCCCACGATGTCACCCTGACAGGCTCGATGCAGGGCGAGGACTGTGACCCCCTTGTCTGGTTTGACGGTGATGTCGTGCTGCGGTCAGGCGAGCCGGGACCGTGTACGCAGGGGGTGAACGCGGTGACGGGTGCCGTGGTCGTCGAGGGCGGTGAGGCGGCCGCGCTCGACTGCCTGTGTGTCATCGACGACCAGCTGGAGATTCGTAGTCTCCCGGAGGGGAGCTGGGTGCTGCCACGCTTGACCCGCATCGAGGGTGACCTCGTGGTGCAGGGAGTGACGGAGAGCTCAGCAGTCGAGCTCCCAGGTCTGGAGCGGGTCGGCGGGGGCCTGCAGCTCGTGGACAACGAGGGTCTACAGTCTGTCGAGCTCTCGGGAGTTGAAGGGCGTCTCGGTGGGCCGTTGCTCGTCACCGGCAATGCACTGCTCGACACCCTTCGAGTCCCCTACGTGCGCGAGGTCGAAGGCGATCTTTGGGTCAGCGAGAATGCCTCGCTGCGGCGTATCGAGGCGATGCGGGTCACAGACGTTGTCGGAAGTGTGTGGCTCGAGCGCAATCCGATGCTCGGTGACGTCGATGGCTTCGGTAGCCTGCTCGACGTCGCGGGCGATGTGGTGGTCACCGAGGCCGAGAGTCTGGAGAGCTTCAACGGCTTCGGTCAGCTCCTCGTGGTCGGTGGTGACGTGAGGATCGAGAGTCTCGCCCATCTCGAGCAGATGTCTGGCTTTCATGCACTGGAGGACGTGGCGGGCAGCGTGTCCGTGAGAGATCTTCCAGAGCTCCGGGAGTTCCATAGCTTCATCAGACTCGAGACGATCGGAGGTGCACTTCAGCTCGTGGACATCCCGCGGGGTGAGCGACTTGAGGGGCTCGTTTTCCTGCGCTCCGTCGGCGTGGAGGTCGAGGCGGAGCTCGGGGGCATTCGCATTCACGACGTCGGGTTCTCCAGCCTCCCCCGCTTCGACAGCCTGACCGAGCTGGCGGGTCTCGAGGTATCGAGCGCCCCGAGTCTCGAGGTCCTCGAGGGACTGGAGAGCGTCTCGGAGATTCCAGCGTCGGTTCGGCTGAGCCGGCTTCCACATCTGTCCGCGGCGGAGCTCCTGCCGTCTGTGGAGTCGATAGGCGGGAGTCTGACCATCGAGGGCGCCGCGATGCTGAGTCAGGTTCGGGGCCTGTCCCACCTCCAGCGAGTGGATGGGAGCGTGCGCATTGCAGACAATGCGGCGCTCGAGCGACTTCCCCGACTCGTGTCGCTCACCGATGTTGGGGGACTGGTGGTTGCGAGGAATGGTCTGTTGGTGAGCCTCAATGGTCTCGAGGCTCTCTCGGCCAGCTCGCTCTCGGTTGAGGTGGACGACAACCCGTCACTCGTCTCGATCGGTGGACTCGGGCAGCTGCGAAAGGTCGAGGAGAGCCTGGTCGTCCGCGATAATGGTGCCTTGAGCAGTCTGATGCCACTGAGTGAGGTCGACTACGTCGGCGGAGACCTGACCTTGGTTGGAAATGGTGGCGTGCCGGAGACGCAGGCGTGGCTCTTGGTGGAGAGCATCGGTCGCGGCCACATCGAGGGTGTTGTCGTGATTGATGCCGATGGGTCGGCCGACGGGGACTGACGTCATGATTCCCTAGGACGTGATCCGCAGCAAAGGAAGCCAGAATCTTTGCGTGAGGCCTCAGTGCCAAGTATGGCTGATCGGAAACATGCGTTCGGCGGTAGTGATGCGTAGGTCTAGGTGTTGCTTACTCACTGCGAGTGTCCTGCTACTGGTCGGGTGCGCCGACAAGGTGGTCGTGGTCAATCTGACGTGCGACGAGCCTACGACACCATCGGCTGTGACCGATGTGACCGAACCCAGCTCGACATCGACGACGGAGCCGACCTCGCCCACTGAGCCGACGGTGCCCGCAGGGTCTGCCTTCGCTGACGCGCCGACGCTCACCATGACAGATGACGAGGGAACACCGCTGGTCGGAGAGCTGGCTGTGGCGACGAGTCGGCCCTCGACACTTCGTGTCGAGATCGATGGTCCGACTCGCTCGTGGACGGTCGAGCTTGGGCCTTCGTCGACCGAGCATGTCCACACCTTGGTCGGATTTGGCCCGGACGCCACCCATGATGTGAGCGTGACCGTGATCGACGAGCAGGGGGAGCATGTGTGGCCGGATGCGCTCACGGCTGCCACGCCACCCCTCCCCGAGGACTTCCCAGAGCTCACGGTCGTCGTCTCCGAGCCCTTGCGCATGGAGCCCGGGCTCACCTTGCTCACGGCCGAGAACACGGTCGACGAGAAGGACGACTACATCATCATCATCGACGAGCATGGGGAGATCCTCTGGTACCACGCGGAGGACGCCCACATCAATGAGGTGTCGGTGCTCTCGAGCGGTCACCTTGCGATGCTCTACAACCGGGATCGCATCATCGAGATCGATCTGTGGGGACGTCAGCAGCGGGCCTGGACCTCCGAGCTCACTGTCGATGCGGCAGGGCCCGGAGCTGTGTCGGTGCCGGTCTATGCGATGCATCATGACTTCATCGAGCTGCCGAACGGGAACTTCATTACCTTCAGCGTCGACTTCCGGGAGGTCGAGAACTATCCGGTAAGCGAGATCAACCGGAGCAGGGGTACCGAAGCCGCGATGGTGGTGGCCGAGGTCTTGGTCGAGTTCACGCCGGACGGTGAGCTCGTGCACGCGCACGACATCATGGCAATGTTGGACGAGGAGCGAATCGCCCGCTCGGCCGTGACGGGACCATGGTGGTCCAGCTACCTCGACGAAGATCTCAAGGACTGGGGTCACGCCAACGCCCTCTGGTACGACGCTGACACCGACAGCTTCCTGGCCTCCATGCGACACCAAGATGCCGTTGTGAAGTTCGATCGTGCGACGGGGGAGCTCCAATGGGTCGTCGCTCCTGACGCACACTGGCCCGCTGACCTCGAGCCCTACCTGCTTCGACTCCCCGAGGAGGAGGTCGATGCATTCCACACGCATGGGATGGAGCTGACCTCGGATGGCGGTCTGCTGCTCTTCGACAATGGCAACTACCGAGCGAATGCCTGGGAGCGAGCCCAAGAAGAGTTCAGTCGGGTGGTGATCTTCGATCTGGACGAGGCCTCCGGAACCCGCTCGACACGCTGGTCATGGGAAGATCTGCCCGCGGTCTTCTCCGATCACGGCGGTGATGCCGACTACCTTCCCGTCACGGGCAATGTGCTTGTTGCAACGGGACACGAGGCGGGCCGTGCCGTGTCTGAGCCCTCGGCGCACGTGCTCGAGGTCGATCCCGCGACCAACGACGTGGTGTTCCAGCTCGCGGTTGGGCCGGGATTCCGGGGTATCTACCGAGCTCGACGCATTGACCGGCTCGCGCCCGTGAGTCCATGAGAGCACTCGCTGTCATCCTGCTCGCATCCGTGAGCTGCTCGAATGAGCTGGTGATCATCGTCAACCGTGGTGGGAATCAGCTGGTGGGGCCTGCGCCAGCGGTTCCGACATCCGGCACCGACACGACGACCGAGCCCTCATCACCTTCGACATCGGGCTCGCCGACGACAGGGAGCACGACATCGACATCGACCTCGCCGACAACGGGCAGCACGACGTCGACCTCATCCACGGTGGGGAGCACGACGACCCCGTCCGACTTCGTCGTGAGAGACGTTCTCGTGTCTCATCCCGATGCCAGCATCTCCGATCCAGAGTTCGATGCGATCGAGGGCAGGGTTGTCTGGCAGCAGCGGACCGGAGAGGAGCTGTGGGTCGCGCGGCTCGACCTCGACACAGGGGATCTCGTGCCGTCGGACGGCCAGGGAGAGCTGGTCAGCAAAGATGTGACGCCCATCGCTCTCGCGAAGAATGGGCCGGAGTGGATGCAGGGAGCCGAGGGCCCCGAGATCTTGTTCTCTCGCATTGAAGAGGACAAGCCGTTGGTCAGGCGTGCCTGGCGCAGTATGGATGGTGAGTGGAGCTCGCAGCCAATTCTGAGAACCACCTTCGGAGCCGCACCTATCGGGAGTCTCGACGCGGGTGACGAAGAGCCGCGGGTGATCTACCGCGACGTGCGAACCAGCGAGGTGCACTGGACCTACGCTGATGGGTCCGCTGTGGGCGACTTGGTGCGGGATCCCGCCTACTCGCCTCGCTGGGTACCCGGAACTCACGACGTCACCTTCTCGTACGATGGTGCGGCCGTGAGCCTGAATGTCGACACACAAGAGCTGTCCTACATCACGGATGAGTCTGCGAACGCAGGGCAGGTCTTTCGCTTCTGGTCTGTCGAGACGGGCGCCGAGATGGCCATGGTGACGGATGACGATGCGCCGACCGAGCTGGTCATCTATCGGCTCGAGGGAGAGCACTGGGAGCCCATAAAGTGGATTGTGCCTCCAGAGGACTACCCGTACGTGATCTCGCCGGAGCCCTTCGACTGGAGAGGTCGAACCTACGTCTCCTACCTGGCGATCGAGCGCCCGCGGAACGGTGGCCAGGATCCAGCCGAGGTGTGGGTTGCCAGCGTCGAGCCCGGAGACGATCTGAACTACCGGGTAAGCGAGAGCCTGATTCGTCGCCGCATGGACCCGGAGGCCTTCGCTGGCAATGACACGGTGTGGATCTACTACACCGACAACGATGATGGGCACCGCGCGCTGCGGCGCTGTGAGACGGGTCTGTAGCCCAGAGCGAGGTCGTACTCTCGCCGCGTCGGAGATGGCTCGTAATGACGCGAGAAAGCAGAGCGGCCGGGCCCCGAAGGACCCGGCCGCCGTCCGTGAGGACGCTTCGGATCAGGAAGCGGTGCCGACGGAGCTCGTGGCGCTGTTGAGTGCGCCGGAGATCGTGTCGAAGGTC
>PKDJ01000300.1 GCA_002862545.1 Pseudomonadota bacterium | reverse complement strand
GCTCCGGGCTGGAGGCCCCATGTCGCGCAAGCTCGAGATCACCATTCAGGAAGACGGTCCCTACCGCATTCGGAATGCGCGGAGCGCACGCTTCGGCGACGAGGAGCTCAACACCGAGGACGACATCTGGCTCTGCCGGTGTGGTGAGACCGCAAGCCCGCCGTTCTGTGACGGTACACACCGCAAGGTGGGATTCTCCGGCGCGTGTGAGTCGAGTCGTGACCGGCCCATCAAGACCTGGGAGGGGAAGCGAATCCGCACGCGCTTCAACCCGAACGCGTGCATGCACGTCTTCGCCTGCAAGCCCCTGAAGGCCCTCCGAAGGCAGGAACGCGAAGGCGACGGTGCGGCCGCCGACGCAATCGCCGAGGTCGTGCGGGCCTGTCCTAGCGGTGCGCTCTCCTACGAGTGGGTCGAGGCCCAGACTGTCGAGCCAGAGGCGGACGGCGAGGTGGACGTGCTTGTGATGGAGGGCGGCGAGATTCGAGTCCAGTGCGCCTTCGACATCAACGAGCCCCTGCAGGAGCTGCAGCGCCCTGGTCGTGCGACCTTGTGTCGGTGCGGGCGGTCGAGCAACAAGCCCTGGTGCGATGGACAGCACAAGAAGCGCGACGGCTTCCGCTAGACCTGCCCCGGCTCACCACTCAAAGCGATCAAGCTCCGGGATCTCGAGCGACTCGGGCATGTCGGTGACGACCGAGCCCCACAGCGGCACAGCACCCGGATCAGCCCAGGCGAAGGGCGTCATCCGCTGGAGCGTCGTGGGCGGCAGCTCCGTGCTCGGGGTCCACTCTCGGGTCTCGCCCACGTCGACCGCCTCCCCTGCGTCGAGCAGCTCAATGCGCCCCCGCTGGGCGTAGGGAATGCCCTGCCAGCCCTGAGCCAGCGGCGAAGAGGGCGTCGGGGAGACCGCCATCGACCACGCGCGCTCGACGAGGAGCCCCCGCTGCGTGTCGAAGACCGCGTCCGCCTCGACGTTGCCCAGGTAGATGTTCTCCACCGTGGACATCGGGCCCGGCACGGACGTTCCTCGGCCCTCGGTGCGGATGGCGACCCGCCCATCGTCCAGCCACTCGGCGTGGTGGACCTCATCGACCGAGCCACGCACACCCGACAAGCTCGGGGCGCCGAAGATCAGGTCGGTGTGCTGCACCCAGCTGTCGCCGGAGCGGTTGCCCTCCCGCGGCATCACCAGGTCGAAGCCCGCGAGCGCCCGAGCGGTCACCAGCCTCAGAATCTCGTTCATCCGGTTGATTCTTCGGTTTCGCTGGTCGTGGACGAAGGCGTTCTTCAGGCGGATCGCCCGGACGTGCCCTCGCTCGGTGAGCACGACCTGCAGCGTCGCGCCGGTGAGCTTGTCGTCGAGCTCTTCGAGGACGGGCTGCAGCTTTCCCCGCTCCCGGGTGAACGTCACACCGCCCAGAGCTGCATCCTCGATGTGGCAGTCGAGCCGCGTCGCCTTGGCTCGTGGCGTGACACCCGAGCAGTCGAGCACCATCCGCACCTGGAAGGTCCGCACCCGCGCCTGCTTGTTGAAGTCAGCCTCGAACCACAGGTGCTGCGGCAGCACCACGTCAGATTCGACGTACCAACGCGTCGCATCGGGCGCGAGTCCCCACCGGACAGCATCCGCAGGGGACGCCGAGAGCGCGGAGCCGCCGACGAGCAAGGCCAATAGAGTCGTCATCTTTCCTCCCTGTCGACATCCCGGTGCTCGTCCGATGAGATCCAGTTAACGCCGATTCCCGCACACTTTGGTGGTCTACCTCACCGCAGATCGCGTCGGCGGACCTTCCCGCCCCGAGACACAGCGAGCGCCACGAGCGCCTCGTCCTGAACTGCGATGGCCGCACTCTGCGCGGTGATGAAGCCATCCACGAGCAAGGCGAAGGCCAGCGTGCGTCCCGAGGCGTCCTCGACCGTGCCGACGATGTTGCGCACACCGGTCATCGAGCCGGTCTTCCCCCGCACCCGCCCCTCGGCCGCCGTGCCCGTGAGACGACGCGAGAGGGTCCCCGTGCGGCCCGCGACCGGGAGCGCCTCGGAGAGCGCCTCGTACCCGGGCTGCCGCGATGCGTACGCCGTCAGCTGCACCAGCGCCCGCGCCGTGATCAGGTCGTAGCGGGAGAGTCCGGACCCGTCTCGGAGACGGAAGCTGTCCTCTGGCGCTCCAGCCGCGCCGAGCACGGTGGTCAGCTGCTCGGAGGCGCCGCGCCAGGTGCGCACCTCCGACGGATCGAGCGCCCGGGCGATGGCCTCGGCGTAGAGGTTCTGGCTCTGCTCCAGCATGATCTGCAGCAGCTCGCGCAGGGGTGGACTCCGATGGACGGCGAGCACCCGCGCTCCCTCGGCCGTCGCACCGACACGGGCTCCACCGGCGACCTCGACCCCCTCCTCCGACAGCACAGCCCGAAAGACCCGTGCGAAGCACAGCGGGGGCCTCGGGATCGGCAGCCTGACCCGCTGTCGCGCTCCCTCCTTCAGCCCACCGATCACGGCGGGTGGGCCAAACGGATCGGCCTGGACCCGCACGCGCTCGCCCGCTCCCGTGCGCGCCGCGATGGCCAGATCCTCCACGCAGGGAGCCCACAAGCCCGGGCCGACCTCGACTCGCTCTCCATCGGCAGCTGCCCGGGCCGACCACTCCATCATGTTGTGGCCGAGATTCAGTCCCGCGAGAGGTGCACTGAAGCCGTAGGGCGTGTCGTCCCAAGCCCAGCCCGCACCGAGTGGCGGATCACCAATGATGGTCGGGTCGACCACCAGCTCTCCCGCCACCTGCGTCACGCCGGCTCCGGAGAGTTCCTTGGCCCATGCGCGCAACAGCCCCTCGGGGTCGTCGCCGCCGAGCGACGGATCCCCGTCACCGCGAATCACCAGGTCTCCCGAGAGGACCCCTCCCTTCACAGGCCCCGTCGCGAGAATCGATGTCTCGAAGGTGTGATCGAGCCCAAGTCGCTCCGCGGCGGCGACGGCCGTCACCCACTTGACGACGCTCGCGGGCAACACACGCCGATCCGCCTCACGCTCGTAGAGCACCGCTCCACTGTCGAGATCGACGACGAGCGCGGTGGCCGTGGCACCCGCGTAGGCCGGGTCGTCGAGGATGTCGTCGAGCACCTTGTCGAGCGGTGCCGCGGTGGCGAGTGCTGCACACAACCAGAGCATCGAACCTCCCGACAGCGGGTAGCGCGCGCAGGTGTGGTAGGGAAACCGAAGCGCAGGAGACGCTCATGCTCCCCATCACCGAGCGACACCCAAAGGCGCTCGGCTCGTCCATCCCGACCGACGCGCCTCCGTGGATCGGCGACATCGACAACCCCTACCTGCATGGACTCTTCGCGCCGGTGACCCACGAGTGCGAAGAGACCGCGCTCCCCGTCCACGGCGAGCTGCCACGGGAGCTCCGCGGGGCCTATCTGCGCAACGGCCCCAACAGCCGCTTTGCTCCCATCAACCGCTACCACTGGTTCGACGGCGACGGCATGGTTCACGGCGTGTGGTTCGAGGACGGCCGCGCCCGCTACCGGTCGCGGTGGGTCCAGACGCGCGGCCTTCGTCACGAGGCCGAGACCGGCCAGACGGTCTGGGGCGGCGTGCTCGGCCCCTTCGACTTCTCGCTGCCCGGAGGCCCTCTCAAGGACACCGCGAACACCGATCTCATCGCGCTGGACGGCCGCGTCCTGGCGCTCTGGTACGAGTCGGGTCAGCTCTACGACCTCGACCCGGCGACCCTGGAGACCCGCGGGATCTACGACGCGGGAGGCCGCCTTCCGAGGCGGCTCTCCGCCCACTCGAAGGTCGACCCGAGCACCGGTGATTTTCTGTTCTTCGGCTACGGCGACCGGCCCCCGTACATGCACTACGGCGTCCTGCGACCGGACGGCACGGTCCATCGCACCGCGATCACCCTGCCGGGGCCGCGCCGTCCGCACGACCTCGGCGTGACGCCACGCTTCAGTATCCTCCACGATTTTCCAATATTCTTCGACCCCGAGCACTTCGCCCGAACCGGCAAGCGGGTCCCGCTGTTTCATCGCGAAGTACCGACGCGGTTCGGCGTGATCCCGCGCTTTGGCACCGACGCCGACGTGCGCTGGTTCGAGTTCACGCCCTGCTACATGCTCCACGTCGTGAACTGCTGGGAGGAAGACGACACCGTCGTGATGGTCGGGTGCCGCACCGACGACCCCACGCTCCGGCCCGACCCTGCCGATGGACGCATCGCAGCCATGCTCTCGGGCATCAAGCTCCAGGCCAACCTGCACGAGTGGCGGATGGACCTCGCAACCGGCGCGACCTCGGAGCGGCAGCTCGACGACCGCAACGCCGAGTTCCCGATGATCTCGGGGTCCTGGCTCGGCCGACGCAACCGCTACGCCTACCTGGCTGAGATTCCGTACGAGATCCCTGCGACCTTCGACGCGCTCGTGAAGGTCGATCTGCACACCGGCGCGACCCAGCGGTATGCCTACGGCCCGGGCGTGTTCGGCTCCGAGGCCCCCTTCGCCCCACGCCCCGGCGGATGCGCCGAGGACGACGGCTGGGTGATGACCTTCGTCACGGACACCACCGACTGGTCGAGCGCCTGCTTGGTGTTCGACGCCGCCGACATCAGCGCAGGGCCGGTCGCCACCGTGCCGCTCCCCGTGCGTGTGCCCGCCGGCTTCCACGCGACGTGGGTGGACGGCGCTCAGTGGCGCTGAGCCCCGCCCGTCTGAGTGGAGCCTGGGCGCTCGTGGACTGCCGCATCCGCTATGCCGACGGCCGACCCGACCGGCTCCCCTACGGCCCAGACGCCCAGGGCCGCCTCCTGTACACCGAGAGCGGCCACATGTCGGCGGTGCTCTCGCGCGCTTCACGTGCGCCGCTCGGACAGGCGCTCGAGACCTCCGCACGAGCCGCCCCCGAGGCCAAGGCCGCGGCCTTCGACGGCTACCTCTCCTACGCAGGCCGGTGGCGCCTCGACGGGGAGGAGGTGGTGCACACGGTCGAGCAGGCTCTCGTCCCCGAGGTGGTCGGGCGGGAGCAGCGACGTCACGTGCGACTCGACGGGGCGCAGCTGGTCTTGTCCTACGTCGTGTCCGCCCGCTCGGGCGTCGACCGAACCTTCGTCCTGACCTGGAGGCGGCTGTGAGGGAGTGGCTGGACGGCGCCGTGGAGGCGCTCCGCACCCGGGAGGCGTACAGCCCCTTCGTCGAGTCCCCCAGTCGACGACGGCACCCCGAGGGGGCCCATGAGCGGGGCAAGGCAGCCTTCGAGGCGCGCTGCGGTCGCCACCTGGACGTCGGAACCCCCGGCACGCTCACGCTGGGCGCCGAGGTGTCCCCCTTCACGGCCGAGCCCCTCGGTGTCACCTACACCGCCCCTGACATCGATGCGCTCTTCGAGCGGATCCACGCTGCCTGGCCGGGCTGGCGAGCGCGCTCACCCGAGGAGCGCGTCGACCTGTCGCTGCGGATCTTGGGCGCCTGGGCCGACCAGTGCTTCGAGAACGCCTACGCCACCATGCACACCACAGGTCAGGCCTTCATGCTGGCCTTCGCCGGCTCGGGAGCCAGCTCCCTGGACCGAGGGCTCGAGGCCCTGGCCGCCGCCTGGACGGCGATGGACAGCATGCCGCGGTCGGCGTCCTACACCCGCCGCTTCGGCAGACACGAGGCCACCCTCGACAAGCGCTACCGCCTCCGACCGGTGGGCGTCGCCGTGGTCTTCGCCTGCGGCAGCTATCCGGCCTGGAACCTCTATCCGGCGCTCCTCGCGAACCTGGCGACGGGCAATCCCGTGGTGGTCAAGCCCCACCCCGACACCATCCTCCCGGTCGCCCTCGCGGTCCAGGCCGCCCGACGCGTGCTCGCCGAGGCTGGCTGCGATCCGAACGTGCTCACCCTCGCGCCCGACACCTGGTCCGCTCCCATCGGCGAGCACCTGCTCGCCCACACGGCGACCCGCATCGTCGACTTCACCGGCGGCCAGCGCTTCGGTGCCCACCTGGAGCGCCGCTGGGCTCACCTTCAGGTGTACACCGAGACGGCAGGCTGCAACGCCGTCGTCCTCGAGGGCGCCGACGACCTCGAGGACGCCCTCGGCGCCATCGCTCACGGCCTCTCCTTGTTCTCGGCCCAGATGTGCACCGCGCCCCAGAACCTGTGGATTCCTCCGCACGTCAGGGACGGTGAGCACCTGGTGCCTCGCGACGAGGTCGTGGAGCGCCTGGTCGCGGCGGTAGATGCTCACCTTGCAGACCCCAGCCACGCAGCCGCGATCTGTGGCGCTCTGCACAGCCCGGCGACCCTGGAGGCCATGAGCGCGCTCCGCGGAGCAGACCTCATCCGGGAGGGCACACCCTACGCGCACCCCGAGTTTCCACGAGCGCGCACAGCAACCCCGTTGATCCGTCGGCTCACAGCTGAGGTGCGCGCGCTCGCGCAGCGGGAGCACTTCGGACCGATGAGCTTCGTGATCGAGGCCGAGAGCCCCGCCGCGGCCCTCTTGGGCGCCGCCGACGATGCGCGACGCCACGGCGCCATCGCCTCCTACGCGTACGTCTCACCAGACCGCGTCGCCGCAACCGAGGCCGCCTTCTGGGACGCCGGTGCCTCGGTGGGCATCAACCTCGTGCGACAGCGACCGATGAACTTCACCGCCGCCTTCAGCGACTACCACGTCACCGGCCTCAACCCAGCCGGCACGGCCTGCCTCACCGATCCCGCGTTCGTCGCACGCCGCTTCCGGGTGGTCCAGAGCAAGGTCGAGCGCACCATCGGATAGACTGCCGCGATGCACTGGCTACCTCCCATTCTCTGCAGTGTGCTGCTCGCCTGTGGAGCGTCGTCCGACAAGGCCACCCCGACTGGCGACACCGCGCTCACCTCGGGTGGCGCCGCGTCGTCCGGCGCAACGGCCGGCTCCGCGACCGGCTCGACCCCCGCAGGCAGTGGCTCCGGCGGCACGGACCCCTCGAGCCCCTTGGCCTGCAACGGGCACGTCGCCCTGTGCGACCGACCGCTCGACGAGGTCACCTTTCCGACGACCCACAATGGCCACGCCTCGCTGGATGCCGGGTTCAGCGTGTTCAACGCCAACCACGAGCTGGGCCTGGCGCAGCAGCTCGAGCGGGGTGTGCGCGGTGTGCTGCTCGATGTCTATGACGAGGGCGGCGAGCGCCTGCTGTGTCATGGCCCCTGCGCCCTCGGCAGCATCCCCCACGTCGACGCACTGCGCGCACTGCGGACCTTCTTCGAGGACAACCCCCGCGAGGTGGTGATCCTGCTGTACGAGGACTACGCCTCTCCGGACGCCATCGAGGACGACTTCGACGCGGCGGGGCTCACGCCCTTCGCCTACTCCCACGACGGGGGGGACTGGCCGACGCTCGGCAGCCTGATCGAGGCGGGCACACCCCTGCTGGTCACCGCACAGTCCGGTCGCGCGCCACCGTCCTGGCTCCACAACTTCTGGGACCTCGGCTTCGACACGCCCTACAGCTTCACGCGCCTCGAGGACATGTCCTGCGACCTGAACCGCGGATCGGGTGACAACGCCCTGTTCCTCGTGAACCACTGGCTCAGCACCTCCATCGGGCTCCCCGACCAGGGCGCTGCACCCACCACGAACAGCGCAGCCGTGCTCGAGGCGCGAGTGCGGGAGTGCGAGGCCGAGTGGGGCAGACCCGCAACCTTGGTGGCCGTCGACTGGTTCTCCACGGGTGACCTCTTCGCCGTGGTCGACCGACTGAACGATCTGTGAGGGCCGCTCCGCACCCCGAGCCGACTGACCGCGGCCCGCAGACGTGTCCCACGCCCGGAAGCATGCGAGTAAGCTAGGGCGTGTCGGCACGAGTCTCACTCATCCTCCCCGCTCGTCGGGCGTCCATGCCCGAGCCAAACCTGGAGAGATCTTGTTCTTGCTCACCCTCGTCGGCTGCAGCCTCCTCGGTGGCGATGCAGCCCCCAAGAAGTCTGATGCCCCTGCGGCCGCTCCGAGCGCTCCCGTCGCTTCGGAAGCTCCCGAGACCGCGGCCCTGAAGACCGCCAGCGGCGGCTGCTTCTCTGGAGACTGGAGCCCCGAGAATCACGCTGAGCTTGAGGTCTTCGTCGAGGCTGGCGACGCCGCCTTCGAGTTCTCTCTCCAAGATGTCGACGGCGCGACGCACACGCTGTCCGAGCTTCTCGAGGACAAGCCCGTCGCCCTGTTCACGGGCAGCTACTCCTGCCCCGTGTACCGAAAGAAGCGCAAGCAGATCGACCGCATCGCCAAGAACTTCGGCGATCAGCTGCACGTCGTCGTCGTCCACGGGCCCGAGGCACACCCCGGCGAGGGTGACCCCTCTCCGTACCGCGGCGACTCCTGGCCACTGAAGTTCAGCGACAAGCCCCTGGATCGCTCGTTCGAGGAGCGCGTCGAGCTCGCGCGGGCGGTCGACGGCTCCCCCAAGACCCTCGTGCTGGTGGAGCCCATGGAGAACCCCGTCTGGTGCTCCTACGGCACCGTCCCCAACGGCGCCTTCCTGATCGGTCAGGACCGTAAGCTCCACGCCGTCCACGACTGGTTCGATCCGGGTACCTTCGTTGGCAGCGTCGAGGCGCTGCTCCAGTGATTCTGGCGCTGCTGCTGGCATGCGACCGCGCTCCGGCTCCTCCTCCGGCGGCTCCAGCGCCCACTCGCGAGCCCTGCGCCGAGTCGACGCCGCTGCGGCGCCTGCTGTGGGGGGATCTGCACGTCCACACCGCCCTGTCCTTCGACGCGTGGATCTACGATGTGCGCCTCACGCCCGACGACGCCTACGCCTTCGCCCGAGGCGAGGAGGTCTGGCTGCCGCCGCTGGGCGCCGACGGTCGGGGTACGACGGCCACTCAGCTCGACCGGCCGCTCGACTTCGCGGCCGTCACCGATCACAGCGAGTACCTGGCCGAGGTCCAGGCCTGCTCGACGCCCGGCTCTCCAGCCTATGACGACCCCGTCTGCGTCGACTACCGCGCGGCCACCCCCGCCTCGATCCAGGCCTGGGGCACGCGCTTCGCCGTCCAGGAGCCCGAGCGCTTCGACGAGATCTGCAGCTCGGTCGACTGTCTCGGCGATGCCGCGGACGTGTGGATCCAGGTGCAGGACGCTGCCGAGGCCGCCTACGACCGCACCTCCGCGTGCGAGTTCACCAGCTTCGTCGCCTACGAGTGGTCGTCCACCACCAACGTCTCCAACCTGCATCGCAACGTGCTCTTCCGCGGCTCAGCGGTGCCCGCACTCCCGGCCTCCACATTCGATGCTCCGACGGTCGAGGAGCTTTGGGGCGCGCTCGACCGCACCTGCCTCGACGCCAGAACGGGCTGCGACGTGCTCACCATCCCGCACAACTCGAACCAGTCCAACGGCAACCTGTTCGATGTCGAGTACGTGGACGCCGATGCCGCTGCCCGACGGGCCTCCTTCGAGCCCCTGCTCGAGATCTACCAGCACAAGGGCGACAGCGAGTGCCGCAATGGCATCGGGGGCTTCGCCATGGACGAGCTCTGCACCTTCGAGCGCCTTCGCCCCGGACAGGTCGATGACTGCGGCGATGTTCCTGGTGCCGGCGGCATCGCGAACCTCGGCTGTGCCTCCCGCCTCGACTTCGCTCGCGGCATCCTGCTCGCGGGAGTCTCGGAGCAGCGACGCCTCGGCGCGAACCCTCACAAGCTCGGCTTCGTCGCGAGCACCGACACCCACAACGGCACCCCGGGCGAGGTGGACGAAGCCGACTGGCAGGGCCACCTCGGCCTGCTCGAGGGCACGCCCGAGGGACGCCTCGACTACCCCGTGCTCAACCCAGGCGGCATCCGCAACAGCCCCGGTGGACTCGTGGCGGTGTGGGCCGAGGAGAACAGCCGCGGCGCCATCTTCGACGCCCTGCGGCGTCGGGAGGTCTACGGCACGAGTGGCCCCCGCATCCCCGTCCGGCTGTTCGCGGGCTCCGAGCTTCCGACCGACCTGTGTGACCGCCCAGACTTCGTCGAGGTCGCCGACCAGCGGGGCACACCGATGGGCGGAGATCTGCAGTCCGGCCGTCCCCGGATCGCCGTCCAGGCGCTGCGTGACCCTCTGGGCTCGCCGCTGCAGCGCATCCAGATCGTCAAGGGCTGGGTCGATGCCTCTGGGGAGCACCTCGACGTCATCGACGTGGCGGGCGCAGTCGGCGACACCGTCGACGAATCGACCTGCGCGCCACCCGAGGGCGCCGACGAGCTCTGCACGGTCTGGGAAGACCCGGACTGGACGCCCGACCAGGCCGGCTTCTACTACGCCCGCGTCGTCGAGGTGCCGACGTGCCGCTGGTCGTGGCGCGACTGCCTCCTGTACCCCGAAGACGCGCGCCCCGAGGCCTGCGAAGACCCGGAGGTACCGCGCGCTGTCCAGGAGCGTGCCTGGACCAGCCCCGTGTGGTTCGGGGGCTGACCGGCGATCCCCGAGCGCCTGCAGCCGTCAGGAAGAGGGGGCCGCGGCCCGAGGGGGAACTCCAGCTACGCTGCGGTCACGCGCCACCGCCGTGAACGCGACCACGAAGCGGGTGTGGCCACCACGGTCGAGCTCGAGCGTCCCGCGGAGCTGCCTCACGAGCGACTGGATCAGCTTCAGACCCAGCCCCTGTGCACGCAGCGGGTCGAAGTCCTCGGGCAGCTCTGGGCCGTAGTTCGTCACCGCAATCTCGACCCTGTCGTTGGCGAGGCGCCGCATCTCCACGCCCACGTCCGCCTGGCCCTCGGGGGCCGCGCCACCTTGGCCGTACTTCATCGCGTTCGTGAGCAGCTCATTCAGGATCAACGCCACCGGGACAGCCTGGTCGATGTCGATAGCTCCAGCGTCAACCTCGACGGCGATGCTGCCCTGCTGCCCGAATGCTGCTCGAAGACTCGTCACGAGCTCGGTCGTGTAGGCCTCGAGATCGATGTGCGAGAGCGACTCGATGCCGTAGAGCTGTTGGTGAACCAGGGACATGGACCGGACCCGGCTGATGCTCTCGTTGAGCACATCCCGGAGGGTCTCGTCGTCGAGCTGGTTCCGCTGCAGCATCAGCAGGCTCGAGATCACCTGCAGGTTGTTCTTCACGCGGTGGTGGATTTCCTTGAGCAGGGTCTCCTTCTCCCTCAGCGACCGAAGGGTCGCCTCCTGCACCGCCTCCTGCTCTTCTGCCAGCTGGCGCGTGAGGACCTGGTTCTCGCTCCACTGGGCTTCCAGGCGGTCGATCGCTGCCACGAGCTGATTCAGCTCGTAGCTGCCGCCCGCAGGAACCGTGGGAGCCACCCCCGAGGGTGTGTCCTGGCGCTGCCGCAGAACCTCCACACGCCCCACCAGCGCCGCAATGGGGTCCAGGTGGGTCCGCGCCACACGATTCAGAGCGAGAGCCATCGCGATCAGCAGCAAGACGGTCAGAGCGGCAAAGATGCCGATGGTGAGCTGCACGTAGTACAGCATGACGGGCGACGGCACCGAGAGGACCACCTCGACGGGCTCGAAGCCCTCGAGCGCCTCCAGCTCCCGCGTCGCGTAGAACGCCTGCAGCTGGGTGGCCCCGCGCGCGAAGGACACCCCGGCCTCCATCCCCTCGTAGCCTTGGTAGCCACCGTCGAAGGTCACGGAGCGGAGCTCGCTTCCCCGCTCGACCTCGACAGGCGCGATTCGGCCGCCCTCGAGCCCGCGCCAGGTGCCCGCGATGAGCTGGCCGTCCGACGTCCGCAGCTCGACCTCGGCCGCGGACGCCGCCTTCGTCCGGTCGAGGAACGCGTCGGTGACGTCCGTGACCAGTGTGCCCCGGCCCGGATCGACGATGATGGTCGCCATCCATGTCGGGCTGCCCGCCATGCCCGCGACGGGTCTCCCTCGCTGCCGCAGCCTGCGAAGCGCCGCTCCAGGCAGCGTGCGTTGACCCACACGCACGTCGTCTGGAATGGGCTCGTCGCGCGGAATGTAGGTGCTCGCCCCGCGCGTCGTCTCCGGACCGTCCATCAGCCAGACACAGCGGCTGGCACCATTCGACCGCTGCTCGAGGCAGGCCTCACCCTCGAGCAACATGCTGGACATGACCTGAGGAAGAGTCCCTCCCCGGCCGGCATTCACCCACGCGACGCCGCCGTAGTGCCCCGACCAGTGCAGGGTGTACAGCAGGAGCACGGTCGGCACGACCAGCACGGCGCAGACCTGAATCATCCGCACCATCAGTGCACGGTACAGCCGTGGATACCGTAGTCTGCTCATCGCGCTGTCGCCGAGGTGGCGCCCGGGGACAAGGCCCTCATGACGATCGCCCGGTTGCCCGCCTCGTGCACGGTCGGGTGAAGTGTGCCCGGCTGACTGTGGGTGTCGATGTAAGACCAGGACCGCCCAGCCAGCGACTTCGAGAGGGCCGCGAACACAGTCGAGCGGGCGGCGAGCGCGGCTGACTTGCCGCCGTCGTCCTTGGGGACCAGCACGCGAAAGACCGGCCATGCGGGTCGGAGGTACCAGGGCAGAGAGGAGGGCGTCATGGCCTGCGTCATCGCCGTGCTCGCCCGGCCCGGGTAGACCACGACCACGTCGACGTCCCTGCCCTGCAGCTCCTCAGCGAGCCCAATCGACATCGCCTCGGCAGCGCGCTTGGTCATGGTGTAGTTCACCAGCGGGACGAAGCTCTTCTCGGACTGCAGATCCGAGGGATCGAAGGGCCCAGAGGGCTTGCCACCGGTGACGACGAGCACCCGGGAGGGCGCCTGCGTCAGGGCGGGCAGCAGGTGGTGGGTCAGCGCGTGCGGCGCGACGACGTTCACGGCGAAGTCGAGCTCGTGGCCATCCGAATTGACGGTGCGCTCTTGTGCCATCATGCCGGCGTTGTGGACGAGGATGTCGATTCTTGGCTGCTCGGCGAGGATCGCGTCACCGAGTGCAGCGACTCCGGCGCGATCCGAGAGATCTCCGAGCACGAGCGCGACATCCTGGCTGCCAGATTCTGCGCGAATCCGCTCCAGCGCCTGCTCACCGCGCTCACGGCTCCGCCCTGTGACGACGACGCGAGCCCCGGCGCGAGCCAGGCCAATGGCGCTGTGCAGTCCGATGCCCCCCGTGCCCCCCGTGATGACGACCGCTCTTCCCACTGCCACTCCCCACCCCGCGACCTTACTGCCGACCGAGTGCGGGGCACAGAGAATGCCATGTCGGTAACAGGCGTCTCAGGGCTGGCAGGCGGTCCTGTGGTGATGCCTTCGCCGTCGTCCTGTGCGTCGGGATCGATCATTGACCTGCAGACCTGACGCTCCGCCTCCTGTCCGATGTGGTTCCGAGCGGAGGGGCGGTTATCCGACGCCCATGCGACCCCCTACCGACATTCCGTCCGTCCTCTCCCGCCTCCACCGGCCGTCGAAGGCTGTGGTCACCGCGGGGATGCCCTACGCCAATGGGCCCCTCCACATTGGTCATCTCGCCGGCGCGCACGTGCCTGCCGACATCCATGCGCGCTGGCTCGGCATGCTGATCGGACGGGAGAACGTGCTCTTCGTGTGCGGCACCGACGACCACGGCTCCACCAGCGAGGTCGCAGCGCTCAAGGCCGGCACCTCCATCCGTGACTTCATCGACACGATCCAGGCCGCTCAGGGCGAGACGCTCGAGCGCTTCGCTGTCGGCCTCGACGCCTGGACAGGCACCTCCCGCGGCGAGACCCTCCCGCGGCAGATCGAGCTGACGGACTGGATGATCCGTCGCCTCCTCGACAACGGCCTGCTGTCCAAGAAGACCTCCAAGCAGTGGTACGACCCCGAGCTGGAGCGCTTCCTGCCCGACCGACTGGTTCGCGGCACCTGCCTCAACCCGAAGTGTGGTCACCCAGACGCCTACAGCGACGAGTGCCCCGTCTGCGGTCACCAGCACGAGCCGACAGACCTCGCAGATCCCCGGAGCACACTGTCGGATGCCACCCCGGAGCTGCGCGACACCACCCACTGGTGGCTCGACATGGCCGCTCTCGCTCCGACGCTGCAGTCCTGGATCGAGGGCAAGAAGAAGAGCTGGCGTGCGTCGGTCATCTCCGACGTGATGACCACCATCCTGCCGGCCGTGCGCTTCTCACGCGAGCACGAGGACGCCTACAAGGCCGTCCGGGGGCAGCTCCCGAAGAAGCACAAGAAGCTCTTCTGGCCCGGCAAGCAGCTGGTGCTGCAGTTCAAGAACCACGACGAGCTGGCGTCCGCACGAGCGACGCTCGACGAGGCCGGCATCCCTCACGTCCTCAACGACTCCTGGGGTCACCGGTCGATCACGCGCGACGTTGCTTGGGGCGTGCCCGTGCCCGCCGACATCGACCCCGAGCTCGTCGGCAAGACGCTCTACGTCTGGCCTGACTCCCTGATCGCGCCGATCTCGTTCAGCAAGGTCGCCCTCGAGCGCCGCGGGGAGGATCCGGAGCGCTATCGAGAGTGGTGGTGCGACCCCGATGCCCGGGTCTACCAGTTCCTCGGCCAGGACAACGTCTACTTCTACGTCCTGATGCAGGGCGCGATGTGGCTCGGCACACAGGACGACCCGCACCGCATGCCCAGCGAGGGCGAGCTCCAGCTCACCGATGTCTTCGGCTGCTACCACCTGCAGGTCGAGGGTGGAAAGATGAGCAAGAGCCTCGGCAACTTCGTGACCGCCGACGAGCTGGTCGCCGAGCGGGGCTACAGCGCGGACCAGATCCGCTACTACCTGGCCCTCCTCGGCCTCTCCCGGAAGTCCTCCAACTTCGAGTTCAGCGTCCTGGACGAGCGCAACGCCTTCCTCCGCGGACCGATGAATGCCGCCTTCGAGCGACCCATCTCGGCGGCCCACTCGAAGTTCGGCGGCCGGGTGCCCGAGGGCGAAGTCCTCCCCGAGGTGGTGGAGGCGACCGAGAAGATCGTCCAGCGGTACACCAGCTCCATGGTCAAGGCCGAGTACCACTCGATGCTCTACGACGTGGAGAACTACGCCCGCAAGATCAACAGCCTCTTCACGCGCTTCAAGCCCCATGATGACCGCTTCCCAGAGAAGGAGCGCCGCGACGCGCTCTACTCCAGCTTCGTGATCCTGAAGACGCTGATGATCATGCTGTACCCGTTCACCCCCGACACGATGGACCGCCTGCGACAGGTGCTTCGTCTGCCCCCCGAGGTGTTCACGGTCGACGAGCTCGGCTGTGGCCTGCCCTACGGCCACGAGCTGGGCGAGAACGTCACCTACTTCCCGTAGGCCCGCGGCTCAGAGTCCCAGGCCGTCGAGCCATCGATCGAGGTCAGTCCGCAGCTTCTTCAGACTGGGGACGTGCAGGTACATCATGTGGCCGGCGTCGTATCGCTCGTGCACGACTCGCTCGGCCACATCCGGCTCCCAGGCGACCTGAGCGAGCGTGTAGTCGGTCGCGAAGTAGGGGGTCGCCATGTCGTAGAGCCCGCTGCCGGCGAACACGTGCAGGTGTGGATTGGCCGCGAGTGCTCCCCGAAGCCGCTCCGTGACGTCCACGTACCGGTTGACGTGCGGCTCCCAGCTCCAGCCGCGGTTCGTCTCCATGGAGAGCGGGAAGTACACCGCGTCATCCTCCCACTCGAGGTGATGCCGCAGGTGGTGGTGGTAGGCCGCCGTGTACGGCCCGAGGAGGAAGGACAAGCTCGGGTCGTGCTCGATCCCCTCGCCCGCAGCATCGCGGTCACGGCCGGTGAAGCGCGCGTCGAGGCGGCCGACGGTCCTCCGCTCATCCCGCAGCAGCTCCTTGCAGTACCGTGTGAGCGTCGGACGAAGGTTGCAGCGCTCGACAAACTCGGGAGACACACCGATGTAGCCGGCGATGCGCTCCGCGAGCCCGCGGCGTTCGTCCGCTGTCAGGCGAGCGCCGCGCACCAGCGCAGGCAGATAGACATCGAGCGAGAAGGCCTCGACCTCCTCCAGCAGCGCCCCCAGATCTCCCGTCACGCGGCCGTGGTAGTGCGCGGTCGCGGCGCAGGTCGGCAACAGAAACACAGGTGGAAGCTCGTTCTCTGGCCCGAAGAGCAGCGTCTGAAACTTGAGCGCGACGCTGAGCAGCACCAGGCCGCGGACAGCGAGTCCATGGGTCTCGGCGAGGTGCTCCGCGAGCCCGGCACAGCGGGTCGTCCCATAGCTCTCACCGGCGAGGAGGATCGGTGACGCCCACCGGCCGTGCAGCGACACGAAGCGCCGGACGAAGTCCGCCACGCTCTCCACGTCCCCCTCCACCCCGTGAAAAGGCGCGGCATCCCCCTCTGCACGAGACCACCCCGTGCCCACGGGATCGACGAAGACCAGATCTGCCCGATCGAGCAGCGACAGCGGGTTGTCGACCGCCACCCACGGGGGTGGACAGAGCGCATCGACATCGAGGTCGACCCGTGCGGGCCCGAGCACCCCCATGTGCAGCCACAGGCTCGCGCTGCCCGGACCTCCGTTGAAGGCAAACAGCAGCGGCCGGCGGGTCGCATCGGCCACGTCGGTTCGACGGTAGGCCGTGTAGAACATCCTGCCCTTCGCCTCACCGCGCTCCACCTTCAGCGTGCCGACGGTGGCTTCGTAGGGGACGCTCCCGGACGCAGTGGTGAGCGTGTGCTGGGTCGAGACCGTCTCGGGCTCTGCAGTCTCGGGCTTCGAGCCTGCGGTGAGCGCCTTGGTCAGCGCCTCGTCGGGCGCGGTGACGACGACGACACTCCCCGCGGGAATCGGCTTGTCCGGCATGGTGCCTCCACAAGTGCCCCTTACCGCAGCCCGGTCGTCGAGGGCACACACCGCCGACGGCGCAGGCCCGCCGGAAGCAGCACCAGCCACCACGGGACGCGCGGCGCGTGGCCACAGCCGCAGCCCACCGGCTGCTCCTTGGCCGTCCGCCCCCCAGAGTCCCGCGACATCGCGACCGAAGAGTCCACCGGCGACGTGCCCGACGGCGTCGTCGTCACGCGGGGAGGGGCGCCCGTGTCGCCGGTGTGGACCCCTGGGGAGCCCGTGTCCGAAGACACTCCACCGGTGTCACCGGTGTGGAGCAGGCCCGTGTCGGAGGGCTCCGGAGGCACGGACTTGGGACTGCACAGGGTCTCCTTCGCCTCCGGCCCTAGCCACTGCGGTGTGTCCGCCGCCACGCCGAGCGCGCCGATGCTGGCCAGGCCGGCCTCACAGAAGTCCTCGCCCGGGCCCGTGGTGGCGACCGCCAGGGGGCCACCGTCGAGCGGTCGAAGGTCTGGCAGCCACACACTCCGAAAGCAGCCACCCGCGCTGCAGTCGACGACCTCGTCTCCTGCTGGCCCGCTCCAGCCGCCTCGATGCGCCACGGCCTCACTGTGCGCATCGGGCCCGAGCACCACCTCCCCATCGAGCGTTGCCCCCCGGACCAGCACGCTCGCCGCAGCGGCTCCATCCAGGGCGACATCGGCGTCCCACACCACGGTGCTGTCCACCTCGTAGGGCCCCCCCTCCAGCGTGATCCCACCGTGCCAGGCGAGGTTCCGCCGAAGGATGGCAGCCCCTCGCAGCGTGAAGGCCGCACCCGTGGTCGGGGCGACCACGTTGTCAAAGACGTAGGTGGCCTTCGAGCCCGTCAGCACCACGCCCGCACCGAGGACGAGGTTGTTGCGCAGCGTGCCTCGCTCGATGGCACACGAGCCATCCGGACAGCCGAGTGACCAGGCCGGACTCCCGGTCTCGAAGGTGTTGTTCAGCAGGAAGATCGAGGGCAGAGCACTCTCCCCGACGACCCCGCGCCCCGGTCCCGACAGAGCGCAGCGATCGATGGTGATGCTGCCCGCCTCCACCTGCAGGAGGGGTCCGACGCGATCGAGACCGTCGAGATCGAGGTCGTAGAGCCGGACATGCGTGGCTGCAAAGGTGATGATGGGGCCACCATCGACCGCCTCGATCACCGCGCGGTCATCGGGGTCGGCCGACCGGATCAAGGTCGACTCGTTCTTTTCCGGGATGCCCCCGCGCACGATGCGACAGCCTCCCCGCCAGCGGCCAGGTGGCAGCTCGACGATGTCTCCAGGTGCGGCCACCTCGTTGACCACCCGACACCAGTCACCTCCTGGCTCGACCGGCCAGACGACGGCGGTGTGAGCCTGTGCAGCGAGGGCGAGCGCAATGACCATGCGGAGCACCCTAGCCGTAGTTGCCTCGCGACGCGCCCCCGGCATGGTCCGCCGGGCTACACTCGCGCCTCGTCCGGGAGCCAGCACCATGTCCAGGATCGCCATCATCGGCGCGGGCCCCGCCGGCCTGTCCCTCGCTCGCCTCCTCGTCGAGCAGGACCTTCACGACATCACGCTCTACGAGGCCTCGGACTCGGTGGGGGACACGAGCGAATCGGTGTTCGCCGACGGCCGCACCCACGAGCTCAGTGCCGGCTACCCACCCTCTGGCCGCAGCCGCCTGACACCGTGGATGCAGGAGGCTGGACACACCTTCCGGCCCCCCGAGACCTTCCAGATGGACGACGGGCGCCCCCTCGCCGAGTTCGTCTACGGGGACGACGTCTGGCGCTCTCGGCTGGAGCTCACGAAGTACCTAGGAGCCTGGGCATGGTTCCACGTCCGCGAGGCCCTCGGACTGATCGGCGACGACGAGTATGCGCGCCTCGCAGAGCCCTTCGGGCCCTGGCTGAGGCGCAGCGGCATGGACGCCATGCACCGCCTCGCGCGACGCTCGACCGTCGCGATGGGCCAAGGCTTCCTCGACGAGACCTCGCGGCTGTGGGGATACCGCTGGAACACGCTGACGCGGGTCTACAAGAGCCTGACGAGCGGCACCCGTGAGCCCGACCGCGGCTGGGAGACCTTCTGGGCCTCCATGGCCGAGCGCTTCCACGTGAAGAGGCGCCATCGCGTCGTCGACATGCGCCGCACCGGTCGTGAGGTCCGCCTGCGTGTCGAGGTGCAACGTGGTGACCTCACCGAGACCGAGACGCACGACGAGGCCTACGATCACGTCGTGGTCGCCGTCCCCCTCACCGAGCTCGCGTCCTGCGAGGGAGCCACGGCAGACGAGCTCTGGGTCGCCGAGCACCTGGAATCCACCCGCTACGCCACGACCCTCATCGAGGTGGAGGGCTGGTTCGACGAGCCCATCGACACCCGGGCCTACCGAGAGCGACTCCTGCCGCGGTCCGAGCGCACCGGAGCCGACCAGCCCCTCGACCGCACATTCGTCGCGAGTCGCTCGCCGCGCGCCGGGCGAGGCAGCCGTCCCCTGTACGTCGTGCACCAGTACGTCGACCCCCAGCATGACCCGCGCACGAACCCCGAGGCGACCGACGCCTCCCTCCGCGCGCGCCTGGTCGAGCAGCTCCGCGAAGACCTCGTCGCCGAGGGCGCCGTGCTGAAGGAGGTCCTCGAGCAGCGGATCGGTGACCACTCACCACGCCTCACCCGGGCCGGCATCGCCGCGGGAGGCCCCAACCGCCTGGAGCGCATGCAGGGGCGGCAGAACGTCTGGTACACCGGCAGCAGCGTGGTCCACGCATCCATCGATCACGTCGTCGACTACAACGCCGTCCTCGCGCTCCGCATCCGTCAGGCCATCGAGCCGAAGAATCTGATGCTGCACGCCCTGGAGAAGCACGCCGCCGCGCTGGCCCTCCACGGCTGGTGAGAGGCTCCAGAGTGCACTAGCGGTAGTCGCGCCAGACCTCGACGGGCATGCCCACCGCCTCGGCGACCGCCTTCGGCGCGGCGAAGCGCCCGACACCATCCGGTGCCTCCAGCGTGGACGCAGCAGGCGTGCAGAGCACCTCCCCCTCGCGCGCGTACCGGATGAGCGCGCGGACGCTCTCGACCTCGCCGCCATGAAGGTCGGCCTTGGGACCGACGATCACCTCACCGAACCCGACCGCAGCCGCGGGGTGCAGGTGTCCGGGAATCTCCACGGCCAGCAGGTCGAGCAGGCCCGTCACCGAAGACGCTTGCCCGGCCGCCCACACGATGTCGCCGTGGCGGTGGGCGTCGAGCCCCACCTCTCGCGCGGCATCGACGAGTGCGGCCAGTGCGATCGGTCCGACGAGTGCCGAGCCCTCCAGCCGATGGCGAAGCCCTGGCAGCATCACCGCCATGACGCACCCGCGCCGCAGAAAGGCTTCGCGAAGTGCCAGCGCCGCTCTCGGGTCGGTTCTCGCCTCGCGGCACAGCGTGTCGAAGTCACTCATGGCGTCCCTCCGCGCAGAGGCGATCCCACAGCGAGCCTTGCCGGCTCCGGCTCACAAGCCCGGTCGGCCGCGATCCGTTCCGAGCGGTGACCGATGACGGTACCCGACTCGAGGCCGCGCCCTGTATCGTCCCGACGCACTCCTGGAGGCGCGATGGTGTCCCCCGACCTCACCCCCCGGTACCTGCGTCTGCCGAGCCGGGCCCTCGGTCGCGACGTTCATCTGTGGCAGTACGGGCACTATGGACGCCCCGTGATCGCCTTCCCCACGGCAGGTGGCTTCGCCCACGAGTGGCAACAGAACGGCATGATCGATGCGCTCGGTGACCTGATCCGAGCCGGTCGACTCAAGCTGTACCAGCCCGAGACCAACATCTGCCGCACGTGGACAGGCGACGGCACACCGCAGGAGCGCCTCGCGCGACACGAGGCCTACGAGCGCTTCGTCGCCGAAGAGCTCACCGCTCACATCGAGGAAGACTGCAGCGCCCCCCGGGCCCGGATCGGGCTGGCGGGGGCCAGCATGGGCGCACTGTACGCGGCCAACCTCGCGCTCAAGCACCCCGAGCGCTTCGACCGGGCTCTGTGCATGTCGGGCCGCTACGCGACGCAGGCCTTCCTGGGGGACTACCGGGGACTCGACGCGTACTACAGCACGCCGCTCGACTACGTCTGGAACCTCGGAGGCGATGCACTCCGACGCATCCAGGCCCACACCCACCTCACACTGGTCGTCGGGCGAGGCCGCTTCGAAGGGCGCTGCATCGCAGAGACCGTGGCCCTCGCGCGTGCCTGCGCCCACGTCGGCATCCCCCATCACCTCGACCTGTGGGGGCACGACGTGGCCCACAGCTGGCGCTGGTGGCACCGACAGGCGCGCTTCCACCTCGGACAGCTCGCGGCCTGAGCCCTCCGGCCCTGCGGCGCGATAAGCGCCCGACATGTCTACTGTCGTGGTCGTACGAAAGGGCTCCGAGGCCGTGATCGGAGCCGACACCCTGGCGAAGTTCGGGTCGATGAACGAGCGCCCCGAGTACGTCGAGAATCACTCGAAGCTGGTGCGCGCTGGCAGTGGGTGGATCGGCGTCGTCGGTCACGCGAGCCTTCCGCTCGTCCTCGAGCACTACCTGGCCCGCCTCGACCGCCCTCCCAAGCTCGGAAGCGTTCAGCAGATCTTCGCCTTCTCGCTCGAGCTTCACGACGCCCTGAAGGAGGACTACCACCTCCTCACGGACGAGGAGGACGACGAGGCCCCGCCCTTCGAGAGCTCGCAGCTCGACTGCTTGGTCGCCAACGGTGGAGGCCTGTTCGGGCTCTACCGGATGCGCTCAGTGCACCGCTACACCCGCTTCTACGCCATCGGCTCGGGAGGCGACTTCGCCCTCGGCGCGATGCGTGCGGTCTACGACCAGCTCGACGACCCAGCTGCAATCGCTCGGGCCGGTCTCGAGGCCGCCGCTGACTTCGACGACAGCACCGGCGGACCCTTCGAGGTGCAGCGACTGACGCTGCGGTGATGCCACGGGCGAGCTGCTCGCAGCCGGGCCTCACCCCCGCGCGATGAGCACGCGACGGGTGACGTTCAGGACGATGAACGGCAGGCCGCCCCCGAGGCGCACGTCGTGGCGGAACATCCAGGCCCAGATCACGGCGAGCACAGTGATCGCCAGCAGCAAGATCGAGCGGCTCCGAACCCAGCTCGGATCGGGGTGCGCCGCGCCGATGTACCCGCCGCCGCCGCGCAGGGTGGCGATCACACCGACACCGAGCGACGCGAGGAACAACCCGAAGGCCTGCGTCTCGGCCAGGACGGCTGCGAGGGGGGCCACGGGAATCCCGAAGCCGATCGCCCCGGTCGCGAGCCAGATCGCTGTGCCCAGGAGGATCGGATTCAGCACGATCCCGCGCGATCCCAGGCCCGCGATGACGACCACCGCCAGCGACGTCGCGATGCCGAAGGCCGTGCTCACCGAGGACAGCTCGACCTCCCCGCGAAGGATGATCGGGAGAGCCAGGGTGATGACCGGCGCGAGCTGAAGCAGCTCGGCCCATGCAGGAGTGCGCCACATGACCTGCAGATAGCTTATGCTGCGCCGCCACGAGGAGGTTCCATGAACAAGGTACTCGCGGGCGGCGGTGCGGCCGTCGCTGTGGTGGCGGTCGGTGTCGCCATCATCGCGGCTCAGCCTGGCACCCTGCATGTCGAGCGCTCTGCGACGATCGCCGCAAAGCCTGCCATCGTCTTCTCCTACGCCAACGACTTCAGCAACTGGGAAGCGTGGAGTCCATGGCGCGATGTCGATCCGGACCAGAAGGTGGAGATCTCGCCGACATCGAGTGGTGTCGGCGCCTGGACCACCTGGGAGGGTGACGAAAACGTCGGCAAGGGCAAGATGACCATCACCGAGTCCACGCCCCACCTGCTGGTGAAGCAGCAGATCGACTTCGTCGAGCCTTGGGAGTCCACAGCCGTGGCCACGATCGCGATCGAGCCCATCGACGAGGGCAGTCGGATCACGTGGTCCTTCGACAGCCCGCAGGACTTCACGGCCAAGGCAATGGGTCTGTTCATGGGCATGGACGACCTCATCGGAGCCGACTTTGACAGGGGGCTCGCGCGTCTCAAGACCGCGGCCGAGGAGCAGGCCGCGGAAGATGCCAAGCTGCAGGCTGCAGAGGAGGCCAAGCGCAAGACCTTGGAGGACGCCGCAACCAAGGCCCTCGAGGCTGCCTTCCGCGATGCGCTTTCCAAGGAGGGCGCCGAGGTCGAGATCGAGACCGTGGACTGGTAGGACCTGTCATGGTCCCGCTCCCTGTCCGGTGCTCGACCCGCCCGAGACGACGCCGTGCCTGAGATCTCGGGCACCGTGTCGCCGGGCTGGGAGCGCGTCTCGGCGGCCTTCACGCGCAACTTTCACGAGCAGGCCGAGGTCGGGGCGGGGTTCGTCGCCTACCATCGCGGCGAGCGCGTGGTGGAGCTGTGGGGTGGCCTGGCCGACCCCGAGACAGGCCGTCCTTGGCTGCGAGACACGCCGGCGGTGGTGTTCTCCGTCACCAAGGGACTCGTCGCCCTCCGCCTGCTGCAGCTCACAGACGCCGGGCTGCTCGACCTCGATGCCCCCGTTGCCGATGTCTGGCCCGAGTTCGGAGCCGAGCGCAAGCACCGCATCACGGCACGGCAGCTGCTCAACCACCGGTCGGGCCTCAATGCGCTCGACACGCCTCTCACCCTGAGCGACTTCGGCGATCCAGGTGGCAAGGTGCACGACGCCCTCGTGTCGCAGGCCCCCCTGTGGGAGCCCGACACGGCCCAGGGCTACTGTGGCGTGACCTACGGACCGTACGCAGCGGAGCTCGTGTTTCGCACGTCTGGTCAGCGCATCGGAGAGGCCTTCCGAGAGCACATCGCCACGCCTCTGGGCCTGACCACCACCATCGGCGGCCCAGAGGACCAGACTCGTCAGGCCGCGAAGATCATCCCGGTCAGCCGCACTGAGGTCCTCCGGAATCACCTGCCGGCCGCGCTGTTCCGCCGGACTCCCGAGGGGCGCCTGGCGCGTCGCGTCCTCCGTCCGAGGAGCATTCCCCGCCGTGCATTCTCCAACCCTCGGATGGGTGGCCTCGGCGTCGTGAACGATCCTGCCGTGATGGCCCTCGAGCTGCCGTGGATGGGTGCTGTGACCACGGCCGACGATCTTGCGCGCGCCTACGCTGCCACGATCGGGGAGCTCGACGGCGTGCGGCTCGTGCGGCCAGAGGCCCTGCAGCCCCTGCGCGCACGGCAGTCTTGGTCCACCCGAGACCGTGTCCTCCAGAAACCCCTGGGCTGGTCCCAGGGATTTCTCAAGGAACAACGGACCTTGTTCTCGCCGAACCCCGCATCCTTCGGGCACGCTGGCGCGGGAGGAGCACTCGGCTGGGCCGACCCCGACGCCGAGCTTGCCTGGGCCTACGTGCCCAACCGGATGGACTGGAGAATCCGCTCGCCGCGAACCATTGCGCTTTGTCACGCGGTGTACACGTGCCTCTGAGCGCCGACTGAGCTAGCCCGCATCCTGCAATGGGGGCGCTGACATGGCTCACGATGCAATCGCCGTGGTCGACTTCGGGGGCCAGTATGCCCACCTGATCGCCACGAAGGTCCGCCGACTCAACGTCCGCGCCGACATCCTCCAGCCGGAGGACCCAATCGAGCGCTTCCGTTCGTACGCCGGGATCATCCTCTCGGGTAGCCCAAGCCTCTCGTCCCACGGCGAAGACTCGGCCTACACGAAGGAGATCTACGATCTCGACGTGCCGATCTTGGGCTTCTGCTTCGGGCACCAGGAGATCGCCAAGCACTACGGCGGCACGGTGGTTCACGGCGGTCGCGAGTGGGGGCACGCCGATCTCCACCTCACCCGCGAGCATCCGCTGTTCGCCGGTCTCGGTCCCGTCCAGACCGTCTGGATGAGCCACTTCGACTCTGTCACCTCCGTCGGACCGGAGTTCGAGGAGCTCGGCTACAGCGCGCTCGGTGAGGGGGCGGAGCCCCATCGCTTCGCCGCCATCGGCTCCGACAGCCTGCGCCGCTACGGCTTCCAGTTCCACGCCGAGGTCGACGCCACCGAGAACGGTGACGCGATGATCGGCAACTTCGTCCGTGGAATCTGCGGCGCCTCCCCCACGTGGACCCTCGAGCGCTACCTCGAGGAGCAGGAGGACGCGATCCGACAGCACGTCGGCGATCGCTCCGTGTTCCTGCTCGCCTCCGGCGGCGTCGACTCGACCGTCGCAGCGCTGGTCCTGCGCCGGGCCCTCGGACCGGGGCGCGTGGCCCTCCTGCACGTCGACAACGGCCTGATGCGCAAGGGTGAGTCCCAGCGCGTCCTGGAGATGCTGCGCGACCTCGGCCTCGGGGAGCGCCTGCACTTCGTCGACGCCAGCGCCGACTTCCTCGCTGCCCTCGACGGGCTGACGGAGCCCGAGGCGAAGCGAAAGGCGATCGGCGACACCTTCGTCGAGGTCTTCGACCGCGAGGCCGTGCGCCTCGGTCTCACCGATCACCTCCTCGGTCAGGGCACGATCTACCCCGACACCATCGAGACCGGCGGCACGAAGCGGTCCGACACGATCAAGACCCACCACAACCGCGTCCCGATCATCGAGCAGCTCATTGCCGAGGGCAAGGTCGTCGAGCCCCTCGCCGAGCTGTACAAGGTCGAGGTTCGCGAGCTGGGTGCCAAGCTCGGTGTGCCCCACGAGGCCCTGTGGCGGCATCCATTCCCGGGCCCGGGGCTCGGCGTGCGCCTGCTCTGCTCGGATGGCTCCGGCTCGCCCACCGATGCGCTCACGGGGCCGGTCGCCGCTCTCGGCCGCGAGCTTGGGGTCGATGCCCGCCCTCTTCCCATCAAGTCCGTGGGCGTGAAGGCCGACCTCCGCTGCTACGAGCACCCCGTGCTGCTCGTCGGCGATCAGCCCTTCGATGACCTCTGCCGTGCCGGCAGCACACTCGCAGCCAAGCTCGACGGCATCAACCGCTGCTTGTGGTGGCTCGGCGGTGAGCCCCCCGGCGAGGCCCGTCCAGCCTCCGGCTACATGACGCGGGAGCGCCTGGATCTCCTCCGTGAGGCCGACGCCATCGTCATGGGGGCCCTGCGCCGCCACGGCGTCTACGACGATGTCTGGCAGTGCCCGACGGTGCTGGTGCCGCTCTCCGTCGACGGTGAGGGCCGAGAGCTCGTGATCGTGCGGCCGGTGCTGTCCGTGCGCGCGATGACCGCTCGGCCGGCTGCGCTCCCCGAGGCCGTGCTTCGTGAGATCCGCGACGCCATCCTCGCTCTGCCGGGCGTCAGTGGGCTCGCCTACGACCTGACCTCGAAGCCCCCCGGGACCATCGAGTGGGAGTAGCCACCACGGCTCACACGCTCTGTGAGCCGTGAGATAGGCTGGGACCATGACCGACGAGGCAACTGGCCGGACTGTCCTGGAGCTCGTGCTCGACCTAGTGGGCGGAAGCCTCGTGACGGTCGTCTACGGCTCCATGGCTCTCGCCTTGCTGCTGTGGCTCCTCGCGAGCCTCGGAGGCGCGAGCGCTGGCTGGGGCGTCGCGGCACTTCTGGCCGCCCACGAGGGCATGGAGGGCGTCCGAGGCGACAGCCTGCAGTGGGCTGCGGCCGTGCTCGGCGCTCTCCTCGGCCTGCTCATGGCGCTGGCCGCTGCGGGCACACAGAGCGTCGGCATGATGGGCGCAGTCGGCTCCCAGGTCTCGGGAGAGACCATCGGCAGCATGGGGCGTCTCGGTGCTGCGCTCCATGTCCTGCTGGGGCTGCTCGGCCTGAGTGGCACCGTGGCAGCGGTCGTCGCGGGATTCGCCGTCAGCGGCGGCTGACTCCCTCTACTCGGGCACCGTGGCAGCGCGGAGCCAAGTGTCCATCAGCTCGTTCGCCCGGCGCTCGATGATCGGCGTCGCCTCGGCGACTGCCTCCGCCTCACGCTGGTGGTCGAAGAGCAGCGCCACCGGCACCTCGAAGTGCTGATGTGCAGCCGCAGAGGCGTCTTCCGACCGGCCGAAGGTGATGTCGACATCGACGGTCCAGCGAAAGCGCCCGGCGATCTGGCTGTACCAGCGCGCATCCGTCTCGACGACGAGGAGCAGATCGGTCTGCGCCGTGTCGGCGACACTGGCCACACGCTGCTCGGTCGTCCGCTTCGCCGTGAAGGTAGCCAGCCACGACTCCGGCTCCACGACAATCGGCGTCAGAGAGCGCTCGTCGGCCGCCAGCCGCAGCGACTCCGTGAGGGTATCGGGCGCGCCCGAGATCAAGGACTGCTCCGCCGCCTCGAGCACCGTGACGACCGCGACCGACCAGGGCTGTGGAGCCTGGACAGGCGGGGCAGCCTTGATGCAGCCGGTCAGGGCGAGCGTGCTCACAATCAGGGTCGTTCGCATCAGAACCACACCTCGGCCTCAGCTGCGACGACGTGGTGCGTGTGCTGCTCCACATTGTCGAAGTCGTTGTACTGGTCGATGCTCTCAACGAACGCATTGCCAAAGGCATTGTTCTGATTCGAGCGCTGAATTCCATAGAGAAGGCGCAGCGAGGGACGTGCGTAGATGCCACGACCGGTGGGGTTGAGCACGAAGCCGCCCTTGCCCTGCCAGGTCCGCCGGGTGTCGCTGTCGCCATACTGCAGGCCGCGCACATCGGGCCGCCCGTCGGTGTTTGCGAAGATGCTGTCCGCGTGCTCTCGGTAGGCATTGCCATTTCGAGACCACTCGCTCGCGAAGCTGTTCTCGACGAGGAAGTGCAGCGTCGGCGTGATGTAGGCCTGAAGGCGAATCACCGTGGAGGCGACCCGCCGGTCGCGGTCCGAGGGCTGGAGGTCGTTGTCGCGATCCCAGTGGTTGCCGTAGAAGGTGCCCCAGGCCGCATCGAGGTAGTCCGGCACGAGCCGAAGCTGCATCTCGTTGCCGAGGTTGAACTCGTAGCGCTCGTCCGTGAAGTCGTGGATGTAGATGTCGACCGGCTCGCCTGCGAGGTCCTCGGTGACCTTCTTGTCAGGGTGAACGCGACGGTAGTTCCAGAAGGTGCTGTTCCAGATCAGCGGTCCGGCGTTGCCGAAGCCGAGGTAGCCGACAGCATTCCACGAGGCGGCGCTTCGCGGCACCGGGTCGGGGAAGAAGTCCTCGAGATCCGGGAACTCCTCGAGGTAGCTCTGAGCCACCTCACCGCGGACGTAGTCCTCGTAGGTGATGCCCGGCGTCTGGTACTGGCCGTTCCGGTTGCCCGCGACCTGCGGCTCGATGAAGGCCTCACCACCGACACCGATCTCCGCGTGCTTTCCGAGCCGCACCCGCGCTGTGCCGCCCGGGGTGAGGATGGTGTCGTAGCTGTCGCGCAGCATGCCGAAGCCACTGTCGCCAAAGCCGACCTGCAGCTCGCCCCACTTGGGCTGGTAGCGAGCCGAGATGCCTACCGTGTTGAAGAACACGGTCGCCGGCCGCATGTCGTACAGACCAAGGTCGCCGAAGAAGTACTCCAAGGTGCCGATCTGCCACACGACATCCTGCAGCCCAACGTTCCCCGCGCGCATGTAGACCTGGCTCATGCGCAGGTTGCCGAGGCTTCCGTTGCTCGGCTCGGCATTGCCGACGGCCCCACCCTCGATGCGGGCATGGAGGCTCGTCCACGTGCCGGAGCTGCCCGGCTGGGGCTCGAGCACATCGAAGCGGAAGTCCAGCATGCCGTAGGGACGCTCGTTGAGCAGCCGGCCATACAGGTTCCAGTAGCCGAGGGCGCCATTTCCGCCCTGTAGATCCGGCCGCGCCATCACGCGGAAGTAGCCGCCGACATGGGCGGACTGGGCATGCGCCGGAGTCGCGAGCGCGACGGCCAGCGTCCCCGCGGCGAGTCCTCGAACGAACGACATCAGAGCACCTGCTCGAGAATGACGATGGACTGGTTCATCGCCGTGTAGCTGTTCGTCTCGAGCACGGGCCGAAGCTCGGGGTCGAGGATGAGGTTCATGTTCTCGAACGGGTCGAGTGTCAGGTCCTCGTCGAAGTAGCCGGTGGGCTCCTCGGACGTGCCTGGGAGGTCGAAGTACTGCTGGGTGTCGAGCACGCGCGCCCAGGTGCGTCCCTCGGGGAGGACGAAGTCGATGGGACTCGACTCGAAGTTGATCAGCACCAGGAGCTCGGGCTCACCGATGGAGCCGTCGTCGTAGTAGTGCATCATCATGTTCCGAGCGCCCCAGGTACCGTCGCCAGCAGGGTTGTTGCTCGGATCCTTCCACTCGTAGGGCATGCCTCCGCCGTACTCCTCGGGCGAGAAGGCGTAGGTGTGCTCCCGACGGAACGCCCAGAGGTCGCGCACGAAGTCATGCATCCGGTGCCGGAAGGTGTTGTTCGTGTTGCGGCTCGTCCACTCGCCCCAGCGGAAGTGGTTCCACTCGTTGTCGGACCACGTCGTGTACGAGTTGTTGTTGCCGTACTTCGTCCGCATCCACTCATCGCCGCCGAGCATCATGATGCTCCCGTGGCTGATCGCCATGCCCGCGAAGGCATTTCGAATCATCTGGCGCTTGAACGGGAAGCTCTCCCAGTTCTGCGAGTGGTTGTTCCAGTCACCGCTCGTGGGGTCGCACCAGGCCGAGCAGGCATCCTCGCAGCAGATCGGGTTGAGGGGCCCGCAGCCGTTCTCCTTCTCCCAGTACGACATCACGTCGAACAAGGTGAAGCCGTCGTGCGCGGTGACGAAGTTGACCGAGTGGAAGGGACGGCGCCCGTTCCAGGCGTAGCGCTCTGCGCTGCCAGTGAGGATGGCCCCGCCGTCGACGCCGGCGCGGCTGTTCATCGCCCAGTAGCCGTCGTAGGGATCGAAGGGGTCGTCGTTGATGAACTCGCGCCACCAGTCGCGGGAGTTCCCATTCCACTCGTACCAGCCGTAGTCCGGGTCGTTGGTGGACATCGGGAACTGCGTGGCGCCGTCGTAGGCAGTGGTCCACGGCTCCGAGATCAGCCGGACATCGTGCTCCTGCATCACCGGATGGTCGGCGATCTCCTGAAGCACCGTGCTGCCGACCGTCTGGCCGCCGCCCCACCAGACGCTGCGCTGGCCATCGGGCTCACCCAGAACCCCTGCGAGGTCGAAGCGGAAGCCGTCGACGTGGAGCTCTTCGACCATGTAGACGAGGCTGTCGACGATCTGCCGACGCATCGGCGTGTGGTTGGCCCGCGTCTGGTTGCCGACACCCGTGCTGCCCGTCCAGTACGCCTGGTTCGAGTTGGCCAGCTCGTAGTACGAGGCGTTGTCCAGGCCGCGCCATGAGAGCAGCGACGCGACCTCTTGGCTGTCGAGGTTGACGGCGTTGCCAGGGTCACACAGGTAGTCGCCGTCGGTGTCGTTGAAGAAGAGCTTCGTTCGCCAGAGCCCGCCCTCACCGGTGTGGTTGTACACCACGTCGATGATCACCTCGACGTCGTGCTGGTGGAGCTGATCGACCATCCACTTGAACTCGTCGATCATCTCGTGGGGCTCGCCACCCGCCTGCCAGCTGTGGTGGTAGCTCACCTCGTTCGCGAAGTACGAGATGTTGTTGTAGCCCCAGTATCCGCCATCGAGCGGCTTCTCGTGGACGGGGAGGAGCTCCACCGCGGTGATGCCGAGGTCTTGGAGATAGGGCGCAATCTCACCGATTCCCCGGAAGGTGCCTGGGTGCTCGACGCCGAACTGCCGAGAGGCACCGTTCGCCGTGAGGCCCTTGGGATGGACCTCATAGACGATCAGATCGTTCTTGCGGTGGCCGGGCAGCTCTCCGGCTGCGCGCGCCTTACGCCACGCATCCTCCCCCTCGGACCACGTATACTTAGACTCGACCACCACCGACTTGGCCGCAGCACCGTAGGTGTGCTGCTGTCGATGGGGCCCTGACGCGGCCGACCCACGCCCCCAGTCGTGATCTCGATGCACGGCCTTGGTGTAGGGGTCGATGAGCAGCTTGTTCGGGTTGAAGCGGTTGCCGAACTCGTCAACATCCGCCCGGAAGCCCTCGAGCGAGCCCGGGTAGAAGCTGTCTTGGTAGGTCCAGTTCGGGCCCCACGCGATGTAGCCGTAGTGCTGACCGGGACCGACGCCCTCGATGTAGACGTTCCACACCTCCCCATAGGGCGTCATCTGGAACTGCTGGGTCGGACGATCAGACTCGGGATCGTCGAACAGCAGGACCTCGACCCGCTCGGCGTTGGCGGAGTAGACGCCGAAGTTGACCCCCTTGTCGACGATGGTCGGACCGAGGTGATCGAGCTCACCAATCGCGTCCCACGAGAGGCTTGGCGCCTTGTCCATGGTCGCGTAGAGTCGCACATAGTCATCGCTCGGGCACCCTACGAGCAGGGGTGCGACGAGCACAGGCAGCAGGCGGTTCATGGTGAGGCTCCTGGTCGCGCGTGCGTAACCCGGTTTGGAGTCACGGGTATGTTGGATGTCGCATTTCCACCCACACACAGGGGATACGCCGCTGTGTGCCGAGTGGTTACCCCCGCAACTGTGTGACCCAGAGGCACTCTCTGCTCGTTGAGCTATAAGTTCCCATGAACGCCCTTGCCTCCTCCCGTCTCGGCCTGCTGCGGCTGTCGCGACCGAGCAAGTCGACCATCGATACCGAGCTTGCGCGCCACAGCGCCGCGAAGCTCTCCTACCAACTGGAGGGCGCCACCCGCGGACCGCTCCCCACGGGCTGGCGGCACGACGACCGCTCCATCGAGGTCGGGCGGGGCCCAGCGGCATGGGAGCGCGCCCGCACCGCCCTCGAGGCCTGGAGTCAGTTCGATCTGCCGTGGGTGAAGTTCCACGGCACGCCGCCCCTGCAGGTCGGGCAGACCGTCGCCTTCGCCTCGCGCCAGCTCGGCGTGTGGACGCTCAACATGTGCCGCATCGTCTACGTCTTCGACGAGGACGAGCCCGACAGCGCTCGGTACGGCTTCGCCTACGGCACCCTCGACAACCACGCCGTGGCCGGCGAGGAGCTCTTCGAGCTGACCTGGGACAAGACCACGGATCGGGTCTCGTTTCGAATCGCCAAGTTCTCGCGCCCCGCCCACCCCCTCGTCTGGCTCGCCGGACCGCTCGCCACGCGAATTCAGGAGCGCTTCACCGAGAATGCTCTCGCCAGGCTCGCCGCCGCGGCCCGCACATGAGGGTGGTCGTCGCCGGGGCAACCGGCTTCGTCGGCCGCCACTTGGTGCCCGTGCTCCAGGCGTCAGGTCGAGAGGTCGTCTGCGGGAGCCGAGACCCGGAGCGCGCCCGTGCGTCGGCGCCCGACCTCACCTGGGTGAAGCTGGATGTCGGTGAGCCCGAGTCACTCGAGGGCGCACTCGAGGGCGCAGATGGCTTGATCTACCTGGTCCATCAGATGCGGGCCGACACGCCTGACCTGCTCGCGCACGAGCGGGCCTCGGCTCACCGCGTGCGCGAGGCAGCGGAGAGGGCCGGCGTCCGTCGCATCGTCTATCTGGGCGGCCCCGAACCACAGGGCGAGCCCTCCCACCATCTGGCGGCCCGCCTGGCCACCGGAGAGGCCCTTCGCAGCTCCTCGACTGTGTCGTGCGTCGAGCTTCGCGCGGGCATGATCATCGGCGTCGGCTCCGAGTCGTGGCTCATCTGTCGCGACCTGGCGCATCGCCTGCCCTTCATGGTCCTGCCGTCGTGGCTGAACACACGCAGCCAGCCCATCGGCATTCGGGACGTGGTCCGGGCGCTCGATCGCGCGCTCGACCTCGAGCTCGACCAGTCGCTTGCCCTCGCGCTGCCGGGCCCCGAGACCCTCACCGCACGCGCCATCCTGGAGCGCATTGCCGCGCAGGCCGGCATCCGGCCAGTGATGGTCCCCATCCCCTTCCTCACACCCCGCGTGTCGTCGCTCTGGCTCCGGTTCGTCACCCGTGCCGACTACGGCATCGCCTGCCAGCTCGTCGACGGACTCACCCAGGATCTGGTGGCCGAGGATGACGGCTTCTGGGCCCACGCATCCGACATCGAGCGCACCCCCCTCGACGACGCCATTCGCGAGACCCTCGAGCACGAGCCCGGGCTCTCCCTGACCGACCGGGTCTGGGAGCGCGTCGCGCGGACCGTCGCCCTGCGGGCCTGACGGTCTCGCCCCGCCCACCTAGGGTGTGTAGGCCAACACCCGAGCTGTGTTCGCGGGCATCCACACCTCGATGAAGTCGCCCGACGCCTGGAAGGTCTCGCCCGTGACCACGTCCGTGTAGGTGCCGTCCGCCGGTAGACCGGCGAAGGACAGGCCATTGTCCAGGCTGCGGTCTTCGAAGGAGCGGTTGTAGACCGCGAGCATGTAGTCGCCCTCGTGCGCCCTCGCGTAGGCGTACACGTCGGGCTCCTCCCACCAGGTGACCGTAGCTCCCGTCCGCATGGAGGGATGCTCCTTGCGTGCCCTGGAGAGTCCCGCCACCGTGCCCAACACCCAGGCCTGGTTGCCGTCTACCCGAGACGCCAGCGCATCGACACTGTCGACGCCCGCGAGGTCACCGCCCGTGTACCACCACATGGGCTGCCGGTTGTCGGGGTCGGTGTACCCAGGCAGTCCGATCTCGTCGCCGTAGTAGATCAGCGGCACCGCGCGCTGGGTGAACACCCAAGTCCAGGCCATGTTCATGCGGGCGTAGAGGAAGGGGTCGGTCGGCACACCCGCGATGCGGACCGTGTCGTTGTCGGGGCAGACGTACTGGTAGCCCTCCGCCGCCTCGGACATCCACCGCATCACGTCGTGGTTGCCGAGGAAGTTGCTCATCAGGGCATCGCCCCAGATCGCCTCCGAGGTGTACACCGTCGACATCAGACTCGGCAGGTCGGTCTCGCCGGAGATGAAGGTGCTCCGGAGCGCGAAGTACAGCGGAAAGTCGAACTGCCCGACGAGCTGATTCTCTCCGATATAGGCCTTGATCGGGTCGTAGCCGTCGAAGGTCTCACCGACCGTCCAGAACAGCTCGTCGCCGCCCGCGTCCCGGTGCTCGATCTCATCGTGGATGGCGCTCGCCAGGTTCCAGGCGACGGCATGCGGCATGTGCTTCACCGCATCGACGCGGAAGCCGTCCAGCTCGTAGGTCTTGGCCCACCACAGCGCATCGTCGACCATCAGCGTGAGCGGCTCTGGCTGCCCGTAGTCGATGTCGGGCAGATACGGCGCGAACCAGCACGACTCCGGGATTCGATTCCAGTTCTGCTCCCCGTAGACTTCGTCCTTGCACACGGCCTGCGAGTTGAACCACTCGGGGTGCTCCTGGAAGTACGGGTGGGTCTCGTGCACGTGGTTGGCGACCCAGTCCATGATGACGCGCATGCCACGGGCGTGGGCTGCGTCGATCAGGCGGTGCAGGTCGTCCTCGGAGCCAAAGTGCTCCTCCACGCCGTAGGGGTCATCGGGCCAGTAGGCATGGTACCCGGCGTAGGTCTTTCCGCAGTCCCCTTCCCAGCCTCCCTCGGTGTTGTCCTGGGCATTGGACAGCCAGATCACGTCCACGCCCAGATCATCGAGGTAGGGAAGGGTCTGGATCAGACCCTCGAAGTCACCGCCGAGGTACCCCCCGGTCTCGGCGGTCGCGCCCTCGGAGGTGTCGATCGACGTGTCTCCGTTGGCGAAGCGATCGACGAAGGCGAAGTACAGCGTCGCCTCCTCCCACTGCCAGTCGTCGGTCCAGATGGGAACGTACGTCTCCTCAGACTCGACCCCATCGGCGCCCACCACCTGGAAGCGCAGGGTGTGACGACCATCCGCGAGGCCCTCGAGGGTCGTGCTGAAGCGGGAGCCGTCCCAGCCTGCGTCGACCTCGGCGCCATCGAGCAGGGCAGTGGCCGTCACGATCTCGGCCGCCCCCGGCGTCGCCTCTACGGTGATGGTCACCCGGTCACCCGCCCGATCGATGTCGAGGTCGGTGACAGCGAGCTTCGGTACGTCGCAGGCCTCGACGATCAGCAGCGAGTTGCAGGACCCGTTGTTCGGTGCGCACTCATGGGTCCAGCCCCAGTCCCAGGGCTCCCGGTAGCCGGCATCACACTGGATGTAGTCGGCCTCGGGGTCGCAGGCCCACTCCTGCGCATCGTCGAAGCGCGCCTCGTTGATCTCGACGAACTTGTAGGCGTAGGAGCCAGGATCCAGGTCGAGATCGATGGACCAGGTGCCGTCTCCGTTGTCGGTCATCCGATGGGCATCGGCGTCCCAGTCGTTGAAGGAGCCCGCGACCGCCACCGAGTCCGGGCTGCCGACGGCCTCATACGTCAGGCCAACGCTGCAGGCCGCGGGGTCGAAGACGCTGCCATGCTGCACGGGGAGCTCGGCGATTGCCTCGTTGTCACAGCCGTCAGTGGCCGTGAGCAGCACCGTGGCCTCCCCCTCCCACTCGGGCTGCGGTGTGATTCGCAGTGTGGTGCCGCTGATCTCCGCGAGCACGTCGTCTGTGCCCTCCGCGAAGAACACAGGCGTTCCCTTGTCGTCGGTGATGAGGTCGAGGAGCTCGATCTCGGTGGTTCCATCCTCCAGGAGCACCGGCTCAAGGGGGATCCAGTTCGGGGCATCGTTCCCGCAGCAACCGGAGAGAAGGCCGAGCATAATGACGTTCGCGTGTCGCATGGCCGCGGCGTAACACGGATCAGAGTCACGCTCTCTGAGAAGACCGCTTCAGCGCATCGACCGCCTCATCGAATCATAGGCGCCAAGGCCCACATCGAGAGCCACACCCTGACATCGAGGCCGACCCTGCCGCGGCAGCTGGCCTCCCCTTCCAGTGGGCTCGCCCGCCGCCGCAGAGGCCACCTCGCTCGCCTTCGACCAAGACGTGCGCCTCGAGCGTCAGCGCCCACGAACGCAGTGCCGGCGATTTCTGTCATACTTCCCAGTACGCCAAGGAGTGTAGACCCATGCGTCACATGTTCTTCGTGCTGATTCTGGCCGCCTGTGGTGGCAAAGACGAGGTGGGCGTCGGCGACTCGGGCGATCCCCCTACGACCCTCACCGTTCCGGAGACCGACACCGACACCGATGCCGACGCCGACACGGATTCCGATGCCGACACGGATTCCGATGCCGACACGGACTCCGACGCCGACGCCGACACCGACGCCGATGCGGACACCGACGCCGATGCGGACACCGACGCCGATGCGGACACCGACGCCGATGCGGACACCGACACCGACACCGACACCGACACGTCTCTGCTAGAGCCTCGCGTGCCCTTCGTCGGCCTCGGGAGCTGCTCCGAGGAGCCAATCGACCCCTCCATCGACCTCTTTCCCTCTGACAATCAAGTGGATGCGATTCAGCGCGGCTGGATGAGCCATGGCTGCCCAGAGTTCAGCGCAGCGCTCGAGCGGGATGGTGAGGTGCTGAACGTGTACCTGGTCGACACAGCCACCGAGGCCTGCGACCGCACCTGCTGGTGGGACATCGCCTACACCATCGCCGACGTGCCGGCGGGTACCTGGACCGTCATCTCCGGAGAGGCCGAGGGCGAGGTCACCGTCGAGTGAGCAGCAGGCTCCAGACCGCTGTTCTCAGGTGAGCAGGCCCGCGGTGGCCAGGCCCAGGCAGCCCACGACGACTCCTCGCTCGAGCCGCGAGACCGAGGCGTCGTCGAGGCGCTGACGCAGCTTCTCGCCCAGCGCATTTCCGACGACCAACAGCACGGCGAGGACCAGTCCGAGCTGTAGCGTGGTGACATCGAGGACCCCTGCAGCGCCGTAGCCCGCCATCCGCGCCACATGAACCGCCGCTGCACCGGCCGCAGCCGTTGCCACGTAGGCGCGGCCGCCGAGTCCACTCGCCAGGAGCATCGGGCCTGCGATCAGGCCGCCGCCGCCGGCCGTCGACGCCGTGAACCCCACAGCGAGGCCGCCTGGCACCAGAGCATCCGCTGGAGGGGTCCATGCCCATCCCGCGAGCACCTTGGCCGCTGCGAGGGACGCGATGGCCAGCATGCCGACCTGAATCCAGAGCGTCGGGACGACACCGAGAGCCAGCCCTCCGAGGAGAGCTCCTGGGACCCCGCCGAGAGCGTAGCGCCACGCCCGTCCACGATCGACCTCTGCCTTGTACATCCACAGGCGATGCACGTTTCCGACGAGCAGAGCCGGACCGGTCGCGGCGAGGGCGACCGCGGGCTCCATCAGCAGCGCAAGCCCCAGCACCAACACCATGCCCCCACCCATGCCGGCGAGGGTCGTGATCACTCCAGCGAGCAGACCGAGCACGACTGTGAGCACCATCGGAGCCTCCTGACTCAACCTGCACCGCTACGCCCCTCCTGCCCAATCGATTGTTCTGACTCTTTTCATAGATTATGGCTATGCCTATGCTCGACAAGCTCCACCACTTCGTGCTGGCCTGTGAAGCGGGCTCGTTCACCGCGGCGGCACGTCGCGCAAACATCACGCAGCCCTCGTTCTCGGCCTCCATCCGGTCTCTGGAAGATGCGCTCGGCGCGAAGCTCCTCCACCGGGGCCGAGCGGGCTCATCCCCCACGGCGGCGGGTGCTGCGCTCTTGCCGAAGGCGCGAGCGGCCCTCGCCGCCGTCGAGGACGGACGACGCGCAGTCCGCGAGGTGGTCGGCCTGCAGGTCGGCACGGTCCGTCTCGGCGCGGGCCCGACGGCGTGTACCTACATCCTCCCTCGTGCGCTCGCTGCCTTCCGACGAGCCCATCCCGGACTGCGTCTGTTTCTCACCGAGGGGCACAACGACACCATCTGGTCGGCACTGCAGCGCGGCGATCTCGATCTGGCACTCGTGAGTCAGGCGAGCCTGCCCGCCAACCAGAGCGGGTTCGAAGCCGAGCCGTGGCTCGAGGACGCCATCCTGCTCGTCGAGGGACCGACGCCCCCCGCTGATCCGCTGTCCTTCGTCAGCTTTCCCCGAGGCGCCACCCTCCGGAGCCTCCTCGAGCAGCACATTCCCGAGGCCGAGGTCGTGATGGAGCTGGGCTCCATCGCCGCCGTGAAGGGCAACGTGCGCGCTGGAGTGGGTCGAGCTCTGGTCAGCGAAGCGGCCTGTCGCCGCGATCTTCGCGAGGGTCGACTCATCCGGGTGCGTGATGCCCGCACCCCCATCCCGCGGCTGCTCATGCTGGTTCACCGCGGACTAGACCGCCTCCCACCAGCAGCTTCCGCGCTGAGACTGCAGCTGCTCACAGACAGGGGAAGGCATCCCACTCCGTGAGGTTGTCGTCTTCCAGACACTCCTGGAGATCATCAGCCGCATCCACGTGCGCTGCGATGCCACCGGCCCACTGCGAGCGGGTCAGCTCGATCGGTCCGACCCAGGTGACTGCCCCCGGAGCGAGGGTTCCCACGGGCCAACGCACGAGCTCTTCACCGCCCTGCGTCACCACGAGCTGCGTGGGCCCGGCCTCGGTTGAGCCGGTGCTCTCGATCGGTAGCCAGAGCACAGCGACATCGTCGTCACACTGATCGAGACACAGCACCTCTCGACCCAGGACGAGATTCGGCAGCTGCAGCCCTGCCGGCAGCGATGAGCGTGCCACTCGGAGGGTCGACTGCCCAGGAGCCGAGTCCGACGGGATGCGCCCGTCCTCCGTGATTGCCCCATGCCAATAGTGATGCTGATTCCAGACCTTAGGGGCATTCGGCCAGACTGCTTCGCTCGCACCGAGGACCGCCAGGCCGGCGCTGTCGTCGTAGCGGCTGTAGTCATTCGAGGACACGAGGAGCTCGACGCTGCCGTCCCCATCGAGATCGACGGGAATGGGCATCTCGTAGAGCGTCCCCGATGAGTGCTCGGCGAAGATCAGCTCGGTTGACCGGACGCTGCCGTCGACGACGTAGGCACTCTCCTGGTCTGAGAAGACAAGCTCCAGCACGCCATCCCCGTCGAAGTCGAACGCAGAGCCTCCGTTCTCGCCTCCGAGCTCGACCCAAGGCTGGCTCCAGAGCTCTACTCCGTCGTGGTCGAGGGTTCTAAAGCCCTCCCTGAACGACACACCGATCTCGAGCCCGCCGTCTCCGTCGAGATCCCCAATGATCGGAGATCCTCCCAGATCTTCGTCGTAGGGCGTGTGCCACAGCGGAGTGCCGTCCGCAGCGAACAGGTGGACACCCTCGTTGACCACAATGACCTCGAGTGCTCCATCGCCGTCGAGATCCGTGACGGCCGAGAACCCCTCCATCGGGGCCCCCTCGGTGTCTGTCTGCTGCCACCGGATGGAGCCGTCGTGCTCGTAGACCGTGCCGCCCGCCACCACCTCGAGCAGCCCGTCACCGTCGAGATCGGCTGCGTGACCGTTGAGGGAGAACTCGCCGCCCCTCGCGCCAGCACCCACCCACCTCACGGTGCCGTCTGCGTCGACCACGCTGTTGCCGAAGATGACCTCGGCCACCCCGTCTCCCTCGAGATCCACGAGGTAGGGCAGCCCGTGACGCCCGACGGGTGTCGCGGCGCTCCAGCGAACCGAGCCATCACCGTTCAGAGCCAAGAGTCCGTCGAGCGAGGGAACGACGACCACCGGGCCCGTGCCGTCCAGGTCACCAAGCGCCACTCCACCAGAGCCCCAGGGCTCTCGTCCAGGCTCTCCAAGCGTCGACCACAGCAGCTCGCCGGTGTCACCACGGAGCGCGACCACTGCCCCCGCCCGCCTGTACTCCCCCATGAAGGCGGTAAAGACCACGGCGGGGGCATCCTCGCTGTCGATGTCGCCGTCACCGTCGGTGTCGACAAGCGGACCCACCGCGGGCGTCATCATGACCTGGTGGTACCCAGGGTCGACGGTGTTCTCCCTCCACTCCCACTCCACGGTCCAGGAAAGCGGCTCCGTCCGCGGCTCGGATGCGCACGACGCCTCTAGGCGAGCGTCGTAGAGCGGAGGGGCGAGCGAACAGTCAGGCGGCTCGTCGGTGCCGCTGCCCGCCGTGCGGGTTCCGTCGGTGGTCGTGGTGCTGCTGGAGCCAGTGGAGGTCCCCCCTCCCGTCGCCGTCGTGCCGGATGAGGTGGCGCCAGTGGGGGACGTGGCCCCCGATGGATCGGTCGCGAACCCCGTCTCCGCCTCCTCCACGAGCTTCGGCTCTCGGCACGCCAGTCCGACGAGCGCCACGACAAGGACGGACACGATTCGCATGGCTACTCCGAGTTCACGGTGCGGTAGTCCCCTCATCCACAGTGTGCTTCCGCGGCGCCGCGATGGCAAAGGCTGTCAGACCGATGCCCCAGGCCAGCAACACGACCTGTGCGGCGACCCAGGCCCACGCTGCCCCAAGGATCCCGTGCTCGGGCACCCACAGCAGACACGCACCGAGCGTCGTCGCCGTCGCCGAGATCGCAATGGGAACCTGCGGCCTGAAGAAGCGCGCTGCCGTGACGATGTTCATGAAGAACCACGTCATGTAGGTCAACGCACCCGCCAGCATGACCACGACGAAGACATCCGAGTAGGCCGCATGCTCGGCGGTGTACACGAGCGTGAGCAGCGGCTCTCCGAGCAGGACGGCCACCGCGATTCCTCCAGCGCCCACGACGATCGCAAACCCCTGTAGGGCGAGCACCAGCTTCACGAAGCGACCGATCCGGCCTGCCGCATAGTGAGCCGCGAGCCGCGGCACAGCCGCCTGGCCAAGGCTGCGGATGACCGTCTGACCCGCCTGTACGAGCCAGAACATCCCTCCGAAGACCCCAAGCTCGAAGAAGTCGACGTGCCGCTCCAGCACGTAGCGCGGGATGGTGACGTTGAGGCTGTCGAGCAGGATCGCGACACCGAGCGGGAGCGCAGTCCACGAGAGCGCCTTCAGGGTACGCCACACCCACTGTGGCGCGAGCCGCTCCCCCGCGAGCACAACCCTCGCTCTCGGAAGGTCGTGAAGGAGCAACACCGCCGCCCACAGCACGAGCTGTCCCACGAGTGCCCACACGAGACTGCCCGTCACCCACAGCAGGACCGCGATCAGGATCAGGTTGGGCGGTCCACGCAGGATGAGCGAGCGCGCGATGCCGTCCATGCGCTCGCGTCGCTGGAACAAGCCGTAGAAGATGTCGCTCACGGACTCCACGCACTTGGAGAGCCCCACGACAGCCGTGACGGCGACGACCTCGAGCGCGTAGCCCGAGACCAGGAGCACACCCGCAATCACCACGAGTGCAGACCCCGAGGCGAGCAAGCGCTGCCCGAAGTAGTGGCTGAAGGGGTACTCCTCCTCCGCGTCCGTCGCGAGAACCGCCCGGAGGTTGAGGTTCGTGAATGCGAACACCGGAGCCGTCAGCGCCAAGGCGAGCGTGAAGACGCCGAGCGCATCTCGATCTCCGACCTTCGCCATCGCACTGACGATGCCGAACTGAGCTGCCGCGTACACCAGGTTGCCGAACAGCATCCAGGAGAAGTTCACCCGTAGAGAAGCGCGCGCGGTGCCGCTCATGAGCCCCTACAGCCCCGCTGGATTCGGCCCGGTCTCCACCGACTCACACGGCTCTCCGCACGGGCTCGGGCTCCATGACGCCCGAGGCCTCCAGCGCCTCCTGACGTCTCGACTCGATGGCGAGGCACATCAAGAAGCCCAGGAGAATCCAGAGCTGCGTGAAGCGAAGTCCCTGGTGCGTGAGCCCGAAGACGTAAGGCGGCATCAGCGCCAGGGCGGACAGGAAGCCCCCCCGTCGAATGATCTGCCAGTGAAACAGGCCGAAGAGGACAGTGCCGACGATGCCGTAGCAGAACAGCAGGGTGGCGAAGTTGCTGTGCAGCTCGTAGGCCCAGTGGTCGATCACTGCAAAGCGGTGGATGTACCCCTCGCCTGCCCCGAGGATCAGGTACTGCGGGTACTTGAACAGCCGGAAGTAGCCACGGTTGGTGCCCTGCTCCGCATCCAGCAGCCGGCCGAAGATCGACGCCGGCTCGAGCCCAGCGGCCACGGCACCCGCCACCGCCAGGAGCCCAAGCACCAGCAGCACGACCGGCCTTCGTACCGCGAGCAGGCCGACCAGCGCGAACATGGACAAGAGCGCAGCTCGCGACGCTGACAGCAGCACGAGGAAAGCCGCAGCGAGGTAGACCGCCACCTGAAGCCAGGTGGGAATCTTCAGGCGCTGACTGCCAGCAAAGACGATGACGCCCATCAGGAGCGCGAAGTACGCGAGCTGGTTGGGGTTGTTGTAGAACAGCTCCTGGCGCACCGCCCCCCACCTCATCTTCAGTGGAGAGAGCAGCACCTGGCCGAGGATGGACGCCGCACAGGCCCAGACGGTCCCGACGAGCCACGCGCGACCATAGCGCTGGTAGGCCAGGACGTAGACGGCCATCACTCCGCAGTTGTAGGTGTAGAAGACAGTGGACTTGGTGATCTGGAGAGAGCCTGTCCAGCCCGTCCACCAGGTGTTCACCAGGGCGACCCACGCCCAGAACGCACCTGCGAAGGCCATGAAGGTCCCCGCATCTCGCGGGTACCTGAACCGTCCACCCTCACGGAGCACGAAGGCGACGCCGAACAAGACGAAGAGGAGGTCTGCAGGCTGGGGATTGCCGCTCGGCAGGACGTAGAACGGCGCTGCTAGCGTCCCGATGATCGCAAGCCAGAGGTGCAGCTCCAGCTTGGGCAGTCTGCCGACCGCATTCATCGAGACCTCAGCCACGCCTGGAACATCAGGACCGACCACAGCCTGCCCCGGCCATCCTCCGTGCCAGACAGGTGGCGATGCCAGATCCGCTGGATCGGCTCCGGATCCAGCAAGCCCTCCGCCCTCATGGCGGTGGGAGCAAGCAGATCTTCCGCCCAGTCACGCAGCGGGCCGCGCAGCCAGGTCGCGATGGGCATCCCAAAGCCGTGCTTCGGGCGATCCCAGAGCTCGGTGGGCACATGCCTGGCGAGAATGCGCCGCAGGGGTTGCTTGCCCTGTCCGTCGCGGATCAACCACTCGGTGGGCAGCGTCGCCGCCAGCTCGACGACGCGATGGTCGAGCAGCGGTACGCGCGCCTCGAGGCTGGTCGACATCGTCGCCCGGTCGACCTTGGTCAGGATGTCGCCCGGGAGGTAGCCCGACAGATCGGCGAGCATCATCTGCCGCAGGGGAGACAGCCCGTCGACCCCGAATGCATCGATGCTCGGCAGCGCCTCTGCGCCCTGTACGAGCGAGAGCGGCTCCCGCCAGGTGCTCACCAGGAACCCATAGGCCGATGCCAGATCGTCCGCCTCCAGCACGCCGGCGACCTTGCCGACGGTGATGCCCGCCGGACGGTCGCGGAACGTGGGCACGACACGCCCTGCAGCATCGAAGCTTCGCTCCCACCAACGAATCGGAACGCGTCGAAGCGTGCTGGCGCCCAGTCGCCGCAGCGGCCCGGGCACCCGCTGGGCTCGGCGAAGCATGCTCGGCGCCTGCAGGTAGCGGTTGTAGCCACCGAAGATCTCATCGCCACCGTCGCCGGTCAGGACCACCGTGACGTGCTCACGCTCCAGCTCCGCCAGCATGGCCGTCGGGAGGCCCGACCAGTCGGCGAAGGGCTCGTCGTAGAGCATGGGCAGTGAGGCGCGCGCCAGCCCCGTAAACGCACGCGCGCGCGCGCAGGCTTGAGCCAAAATGGTTACGGACGATATACGGTTGCCGGAATTACTTAAGCAACACTTATATATATATATATGATTATATATATAATCATATATATAACATGTATATAAATCACTGTTATAGCATACTTTTAGGCATGTTTTTGCATATAAAAACATGCTAAAAACATGCCAAAAACATGCCAAAGCATGCCCAGATGATGCCCAAATCATCCCAGAATCATCATAGAAAATATAGAAAATAATGAAAATGTATCAAAAAACATTTCGCGCTGGTGTTGCTTAATTTATTCCGTCAACCGTAGTTCCGCTGCAATAAAGCAACCTTTTCGAGCGCTTTGTTATTTGAACAGTTGTTTTTATGTTTTTCATTCTCACAGTAGCATCTTTTTGTCGACCCTGACTATTTCTGGAGCCACTGCGAGCTTCCACTTAAGGTGGGTGTCTCGTTTGTTCTTCCATCTTCCATCTACTGGATCGACCTCCGAGGTTGCTCGTGTTCGAGCACCTCGACGCTGATCTCGAATTCGTGATTCACCACCATGTAGGCGTACAGACGCTCTCGTGTGTGCAGACCATTGGCCTCGGTATTCTCAATGGGCTGCGCTTCCTCCACTCAATGCGTGTGCTGCACCGTGACCTCAAGCCGG
>PKDJ01000032.1 GCA_002862545.1 Pseudomonadota bacterium | reverse complement strand
TTCGCAAAGTAGAGGTTGTAGCCAGAGCGTCTCGGCGGGCGCTCGCTGGAGATCCCGCTCCCCTCCTGCGCTCCGACGAAGAGGTTGTTGGCCATGTGCAGAGCGATGTCGTCCCTGCAGCGCAGGTGGGCCCCGCTGGGCGCGGCGTTCTCGACGAAGGTGTTCCGCGCCAGCGTGACCTCGATGGAGGTGCGGTCGTAGCCGACGTAGTCGTAGTAGTCGCTGAAGTAGTAGGGATCGTTGATCCGAACGGCGCCACCCAGCGAGCCGGCACTGTTGCCGGCGAAGACGTTGCCGATGATCCGAACGTCGCCAAAGAAGGAGGGCTCGGACAGATCGATGGCTCCCCCTGCGACCTCGGCGTGGTTGTCGAGAAACTGGTTCCCGATGACCGCGATCTCGCCGCCGTAGAATCCATTCAGGTCGATGAAGAGTGCGCCCGCATTGCCCTCGAAGTGACTTCCCTCGATCCTGACGGACGAGCGGACGAGCTCGCGAAGCACCAGCCCGCGGCCGCTGTTGCTCGCGAAGGTGCAGTCGGTGAGGGTGACCGTGTCGTGGGTGGTCAGCGCCACGCCGTCGATGCGCTCGAAGGTAGAGCCATGGACCGTCGTTGTGCGGGTGTCGACAAAGACCCCGTCGATGAAGAGGTCGGAGACTCGGACGTGGTCGAGCTGCACCGCGTCGCTGACGTCGAGGACGACCGCAGTCGGCGTGTCTGCATACGGCCCGGCGCTGTGGAGCTCGAGGTCGGTGAGCACCACGCTCGTTGCTGGCGCCACGACCTCCAGCAGTCCTCCTCGGCCCCCTCCATCGAGCGTGAGGTTCGTCAGGCTGAGTGAGGAGGCGCTCCGCATGAGCATGCGCCCGCGCGGATTGACGAGCACCGTGTCTCCTGCGCTCGCGCCTGTGCCCTCGAGCGAGAGCACGTGAGGGAGCTCGAGCTCCTCGGCATACACACCCGGAGCGATGACGATCTGATCCCCAGGGGCCGACGCCGCAACAGCCTCGGTGATGGTGCGGTAGTCGTCGTCGTCCCCGACGGTCAGGGTTGCCGCAGCGGCGAGGAAGGCGAGACCAGCGAGCATCGGACCGTCCCGGGCAGGGCTTCAGGTGAGCCACCGTACCGTGGCGAGGGCGTGGATGCGTCGCGACGCCCTTACGGAGAGACAGCGATGCCGCGTCGGCGCTCGAGGGAGCTGCTCCTCGACAGCGCAGGGCCCAGGGCGGGGCCGCGGGGAGAGTCCGCACCAGGCGAAGCCCCGTGTGGATGGTGACAGCGCCTATCGCTGATGCCGCTCGGGCGCTCACGCGCGCATCCATGGGAGGGGAGCTGTGCGTGCCTGACGACACCTGCCTGTTGCCCTCGACGGGCAGGGTGCTCACGCGCAGGTGGCACGCCCGACGTGGATGTGTGGGACGGCTGCTTGGGCGGCTCGCGTCGACATGGACCCAAGTGCATCTGGGTTGCTCTTGCAATCAGATTGCGTAACGGGTGCGTGATGGAGCGTAGATGCTGGACTGGGTGATCATCGGTGGCGGTATCCACGGCGTGCACATGGCGGTTCGCCTGATCGCAGAGGCAGGCGTGGTGCCCGAGCGACTGCTGATCGTCGACCCGGCCGAGCGCCTCCTGGATTCGTGGCTCAGGTGCACGTCGAACACGGGCATGCGCTTCCTGCGTTCGCCGGCGGTTCATCATCTCGACCTCGATCCCTACGCGCTCCTGCGATTTGCGGGAAAGGCGCGGAAGCGGTTTGCGAGGCCCTACAACCGTCCAGCGGTCGATCTGTTCGCCGAGCACTGCGACCACGTGCTCGACAAGTATGGCTTGCGTGCACGACACTGCGCCGCGCGCGTCGCGGAGGTGGAGCTGGACTGTGACAGCGCCCGTGTTCGACTGGACGACGGTGACGAGCTGTCGGCGCGCAACGTGGTGCTGGCGATGGGCTCGGCCGACGCGCCTCGCTGGCCCGAATGGGCAGCCGAGCTGCGCAGTCAGGGGGCAGACGTTCAGCACGTCTTCGAGTCAGGCATAGTGCTCGACCCCGCCCGCAGTCCTCGGCGCGTCGCGGTGGTCGGTGGCGGCATCTCGGCCGCGCAGGTCGCGCTTCGGCTTTCTGATGCGGGTCGGCAGGTGCACATGATCAGCCGACATGCGGCACGCGTCCACCAGTTCGACAGCGATCCCGGCTGGATGGGGCCCAAGAACCTCAGGGGCTTCCAGCGGGTGGGCGACCTCGGCAAGCGCCGCGAGCTGATCACCCAGGCCCGACATGCAGGCTCGATGCCCGCGGCGGTCGACAAGGCCCTCAGGAGAGCGGTCTCCAGTCAGCAGCTGGAGCTGCACCTCGGTGAGGTCACGGCCGCCACCGCCGGTCCAGAGCTCACGCTGATGCTGGCTGACGCCGCCATCGTCGTCGATGCGGTCGTGCTGGCGACCGGCTTCTCCGGTGAGCGTCCGGGCGGTCCTCTCATCGACAAGCTGATCGCCGACCACTCTCTGCCGTGTGCATCCTGTGGCTACCCGGTGGTCGACGCCCACCTTCGCTGGCACCCCCGGCTGTTTGTCACAGGACCTCTGGCTGAGCTGCGCGTCGGGCCTGTGTCTCGCAACATCGCGGGGGCGCGGCACGCCGGAGTGCGCATCCTCGGTGCTCTGAGGGGCTAGTCACGCGCTCGCTGCCCGTCGAATGAGGTTGGCGAGGTGGTCATAGTCGACGGGCTTCGTGAGGAACGCGAGAGGACGCAGCGACGTGACGGCCTCGAGTGTGGTCGGATCCGTGCTGCCGCTGACGAAGACGCAGGGCACAGTGTGCGCCTCGCAGCGGCGAGCGATGTCGAGCCCCATCGGCTTGCCGGACAGCATGATGTCGATGCACGGGACGGTCACTGGGCTCTCGGAGAGTACTGCATACGCTTGCTCTGGTCTGAACCCACAGGTGAGGTCGAGGCCACGTCGGCCCTCCAGCTCGAGCTGCATCTCCATCTGCAGCACCGCCTCGTCTTCGACGACGAGCACCATCAGGCGTCACTCTGACCAAGCTGCCGACCGAACCGGATCTCGACGGTCAGCCCGCCATCGGCGACGAAGTGCGGGGTCGCCCGGAGCTGGCGGCAGAGGTTTCGGACGAGCTGCAGTCCGAGCGAGGCCGAGCGCTCGACGATGGCGACGTCTTGTAGCCCGCCGTAGTCGCGAACCCGCAGCACCGATCCCTCGGGCCCATTCGAGAAGTAGACCTCGAAGCGCACGTCCTCTCCAGACGAGTACTTGAGCGCGTTCGTCACGAGCTCATTGACGATCAAGCCGAGGGGCAAGAGGGTGTCGATCGACAGCTCGGCGGGCTCGAGGTCGCACGTGAAGCGACACCGCGGGAAGGACTGTGCTGCGTGGCTCACGAGCCCGTGCAGGTAGTCGGGCACGCTGACAGACGAGAGGTTGTCGGTTCGGTAGAGATGCTCGTGGAGCAGGGCCATGGTCGACAGGCGCAGCCGGGTCTCCAGAAGCACCTCATCGGCAGACTTGGAGGTGCCGAGCGAGGCCTCCAAGGCGATCAACGACGAGGCCATCGCCATGTTGTTCTTCACGCGGTGGTGGATCTCGCGAAGGAGGGTGTCTTTCTCCGCCAGCGCGTCCTCGATGGCGGCGACATATGAGCGGCGCTCGAGCTCGGGCGCGATGCGATCACCGAGGAGGGTCAGCAGCTCGACGAAGCGCTGGTGCTCCGGCTCGCTGAGCGGACGATCGTGGAGGACTGCGACGAGCCCGAGCGGCTCTCCGGTGGCCGCTTTGGCGGCGATGCCGCCGTAGCTCTCGACACCCATGTCCACGAGGAGCGCGTCTCGTGGAAACAGCTCCTGGCTGTTGCGTGCAAAGAAGCAGGCGCCGTCCTCCATCACCTCGGCACAGGGAGTGTGCTCCAGGGCGTAGCGAATGTCGGGCACCCGCTCGCCGTCGCACAGGGCGGTCATCGTCTGGACATGGTCGTCGGGCATCCGCTTGCCGATCAGGACGTACTTGACGCCCAGCTCGCTCGCGAGAAACGCCGCGACAGCGTCGTAGAACGCTGTGCTCGAGGTGGGGCCGATGGCTTCTGCGAGGACGGGGATCAGGCGCTCGAGGTCTGAGCGCGACTCGGGCGCGAAGGAGATGAGCAGCTGCTGCTCGTCGCTGAGGAGCATCTGTAGAGCGGCGGTAAAGTCGGGCCGTCAGCTCGCTGATGGAGACCAGAGTAAGAGGGCCTCGTCATCGCGCAGCGCTGCAGCGCGCGCTTCATCGAAGCGCACACGGTCAGCCTCGACCACCAGGTTGCGGAGTGAGTGTCCGGTCAGGGCCTGCTGCGTCGACCGAAATGCCTGGCCGACCGCGCTGCTCGCTCTGATGATGTCGTTGGATCGTCCATCGACGGTCAGAACCCCACAGTCCATCAGTCAGCTCCTGGGTGCTGAAGCGGTCCGGGCCAGGCTCGGCGATGGACGCGAGCCGAGTCTATGGGCGCATGCGCGAGTGGTGATGACACCGTTCTGTTCTCTGCGCGAGCTGTGCATTCACCCTCACCAACGACGCTACGAATGGCAGAGCCGATACGGGATGAGGGCTGGAGGCGTCCCTCAAGTTTCGATTGTTCTCCGCCCCAGCGGGCCGCGAGTCGCTGGCCTGGGTCAGTCGGCCAGGTCGAAGGCGCTCACGGTCCACGTGTACCCATCTTGCTTCTTCATCGAGACCTCGGAGACGCCGCCCTCACCCTCCGCGATCCACCGGTACTCGAGGATCTCTCTCGAGGCCTTGTCTCGGTAGGCGTAGATCGACGTGCCGAAGTACGGGCTCGGGTTGTCCGGATCATCCAAGACCACCATCTCGCGGGTGGGGTGGCCTGGCTGGTCCCGCCACGCGACGCTCTGTGCCGCCAGCGATGGCAGCCAGTCGGCTCGCGTGTAGGTCGCGAGGATCCAGTACGCCTCCACGGTGCTGCAGGCGCCGATGGTCCAGGTGCTCGAGTCGGACATGGACGGTGGCAGGGCGGGGTCCTTGGTGGGGTCGGGTCCGTGCCGACGCGTTGTCGAGAGCAGCACGAAGTCATGCTCGGCCAGCAGCTTGGCGAGGTCTTCGGGTGAGCGGCCAGGGGGGAGCTGTTTGTACGCCGAGAGGGTCTCGCGACCTGTCGGCGTGAACTCGGTCGGCCCAGGAGCGGGGTCGGCCACCACCGCTGCCGTGTCCACGCGTTGTGCCGCCTGCTCGAGCACCAGCGATTCTCCCTGCCGGACGACGAGCGACGGCGAGGTGCTCGTGGACCGCTCCCCGAGGGATACTCGGTAGGTGGTGCCCTCGCCGCTGAAGGTGTATCCGCGTGGCTCTCCGTCGGACCCGACCTCCGTCGTCCCGCCCGTGAGGACACGCTCGGGCGTTGCCGAGAGCGGCTGGCTGCGGGGCCAGGAGGCGAATCTCAGGTCTCCGTCCTTGGTCTGGTCGAGCCAGAGCTTGAGCTCCACGGTCTCCAGGTACGCGACGTGCCGAGCGAAGTCCTGGAGGCTCGGGTGCAGGACGGCGCGGAGTGGGGTCGTGTGGTCCGTCTGCTGCGCCGGGGTCGGCAGTGGTGGCGTGGCGAGGGGAGGGGCAGCGAGTGCTGCGAGGCTGGCGATGACGAGCGGTGTGATGGTCATGAGGATTCACCAGGGCGCTGGGGCAGGGTAGCCTACTTCGCGCGGATGTCGGTGGGCTGTCTCCTCGTTGCCCCCATTGACCGTAAGGGGCAGCTTGCCTTTTCGGGTTGCATCCCCTTCGGGCCCGCTCATCGCCTTGGTAGGGAGGACACATGCGCTGGTTCGTACTCTTGCTTCCATTGCTTGCGCTCGGCTGCGACCCGGATCCGGACTGCCCGGACGGTGAGGTGAGCGAGGATGACGTGTGCATGCCGATCTGTGCCGACGACGAGACCTACGACGCGGAGAGCGACAGCTGCATCGCCGCGGACGAGGGTGACGGCACCGAGGGCACGACGGAAGAGTAGACGCGCTCGATGAGCCGTGGGCGGTGGGCTGCCACGGCTCGCCACGCGTCCAGCGGCCCGTGTAGGTCGGCCGGGAGCATCATGGTCGACACGGAAGAACGCACGGTCGTGATCACGGGTGGCACCGGCGGCATTGGCCTGCAGAGTGCGGTCGGCATCGCCAAGACCGGCGCTCGTGTGCTCGTCACGGGGCGCAGCCGGGAGCGGGGAGAGGCCGCACTGCAGCACATTGCCGAGGCCGCTCGGAGTGACCGTGTGGAGCTGGTCGTCGGTGACCTGTCGTCCATTGCTGGGGTCGACGCCCTGGCAGAGGCTCTGTGCGCCGCCACCGAGCGCATCGACGTGCTCGTCAACAACGCCGGCTACTTCGGTGACGAGCGCTGCGACAGTGTGGATGGTCTCGAGATGCACTTCGCCGTAAACGTGCTGGCTCCGTGGCGGCTCACGATGGGCGTGCTCCCCGCACTGTCCAAGGCGCCTGCTGCGCGGGTCGTCAACGTCACGGGGGGCGACAAGCCTGCCGCTGTGGACGTCGACGACCTCCAGGCCGAGAAGGGCTTCAGGGGTCTGATGATCTACACGCACTCGAAGAGCGCGCTCGAGTCGCTCTCGATGGCGCTCGCGGCCGAGCCCGAGCCTCAGGGCATCTGCGTCAATGTGGGCTTTCTAGGGCGAGCCTCGACGGCCATGGCCCGCGGCATGTCCCTGCAGGCCCTTCCAGGGTGGATGAAGCTCTTCTGGCCGCTCTTCAGGCTGATGTTTGCGGAAGACGGTGGAAAGAGCGCGGCGAAGGCAGCACGCTCGACCATCTGGGCCGCGACGGCGCCAGAGCTAGCGGGGGTGACGGCTCGCTACTTCGACACGAACACGCGCGAACAGCAGCTGCACCCGTCGGCCTACGGGCCGGATGTGCAGAGGCGGATCCTCGCTGTGGTCGACGCCGCTACGAGCGGAGCGCGCGGGACGGGCTGATCGAGGCGTCAGCGACAGCCGGCAGCTCGCAGCCGGGCCTCGACCATCTGGGCGTTTGCACGCTCCATGTGCAAAGCACGCTCGCCCTCGCGAATCCTCGCTCCGAGCTCGAGGCGTACCTCGACGAGCTCCATCAGCTCGTCAGGGGCGACCTGCTGCTGCAGGCGGGACTCGATGCCATCGAGAGCCGCACGCTGTGCGCGCACCTCGGCTGTCGCCAGCTCGGTGCGGAGGTCGACCACCTGCACCTCGTTGCGCAGGTGCGCGCACGACGACGAGGCCATGCTGGCCGTGTAGTTTTGGGCGAGAGCAGCGCTCGGCAGCCCGACTAGCATCGCGACAAAAGTGGCTTGTGTCTTCATGAACGCAGTCTGCGGTCACGGGCAGAGATGAGGCTATCGAGAGTCTATCGCCAGAGACTCGGGGAGAGTCTTGAGCCCGACGCAGGGCCGCTCTGGACCGTGGTGACCGCTCCGTGACTTCGAGCCCTGCCTACGCCACGAGCCTGTCTCCGTGAAGCCTCGACATGCCGCCATGGGCCTGCTGTATCATCGGGTCGCAACCGACCCCCCGGAGAGGGCCTCCATCGGCTGGGCCGTGAGCTAATCGCAGAGCGCTGTGGGTCTCGTCTCGAGAATCAGGGTCTCGGCCTCTGAGTCGATCGACAGCAGCGCCGGCGGAGGGGGCAGCTCGGCGTCCGTGTCCGTGGGGGTCGACCACAGCGCCCAGAGACGCTCGCAGTCGGGGATGCGGTCGTCGAGGTTGACGACGAGAGCGCCCTCGATGGCCCGAGCCATGCGCTGGGGCGCACTGGGCGCGTGCTCGCCGACCGGTGTGAACGCTCCGTCGGCGATTCGGAGGAAGAGGGAGAGGAGGTTGTCGGCGCGGAAGGCGCGCTGTCGGGTGACCAGCTCGTAGAGAATCGCGCCGAGGGCCCAGATGTCGGCGCGCTGGTCGACGCGCTTGGCGTCGCGGATCTGCTCGGGGGCCATGTATGACGGCGTGCCCATGGGCTGGCCCGTGCGGGTGCGGCGATGGTCGTTGTCGACGAGGACGAGCCCAAAATCGGCGACCTTGGGCACGTAGCCGTCGCCCGCTCGTGCCAGGAGGATGTTGGACGGCTTCAGATCTCGGTGGACAAGCCCCAAACAGTGGGCGGCATGCACGCCCGAGAGGATGCCGCGGACGACGGCGTCGAGTCCTCGCACCGACACCGTCTGGGTTCGAATGAGCGTCGCGAGATCGGGGCCGTCGATGTGCTCCATGACGATCCCGGGCCGGCGGCCCACGGTCACGAAGTCGGTGACTCGGACGATGTTCGGATGACAGAGGGTGCTCTGGGTGTGTCCCTCACGGAGCAGCCGGGCTCGCTGTCCGGACGAGAGCGTGCTGAGGACCTTCAGAGCGTGCGTGGTCCCGGCCCTCTCGTCGACGACCCGAAAGACCTCGCCCGCGCCTCCAGCGCCGAGGCGTTCCTCGACGATGTATCGGCCGACCCGGGTGCCGGGTGCGAGCTCCATCGCGGTCTCCGTGGCGGCAGATGATTCCGGCCGAGGACGGCAGGGCACGTGTCGCTCCCGGGGTCTATCCGGATGGAGCGTCGCGCTGTCCTCGTGTCGCGCTGCGCCTCGCTGCAGGCTCCCTGTTCGAGCGTGTCGCCCTCGCGGACGTGGCGAGCGTGGGCCAGCTCTCGGCCGCTCGGTCTGCAGCGGCTGCCGGAGTGCTGGCTTTCCGCGGTGCTAGATCTGGTACTGCGACTTGTCTCCGACGTCGAAGTGCAGAGGCATGGCCGACTTCTGCCAGGAGAGGGTCGTCATGACCAGTCCGGCGGGGAGCAGCAGCAGGCCGGCGAACCAGGGCTCGTCGAGGAGCAGGGGCACGAGGGAGGCGGCCAGGAACAGGGGCACTGCGCGCAGCCAGGGGATGCGGAAGCAGAACTGCTCCTTCAGGGCGAAGGCCGACAGGCTGACGAACACGAAGCCCATGCCGGCGCAGGACACCCAGAGGGCCATGGGGGAGGTGAGGGCCGCGGCGGCACTCTGGAGCAAGAGACCCCCGAAGCAGGACACGCCGATCACCCAGCGAATCTGCTTGGCGTAGAGGTGCATGTTGGCGACGGCCATGGCGACGCCCAGATCGACGAAGAGCAGGGTCTCGTCGATGATGGGAATGCCAGCCAGGCTCACGCCCGCGGTGACCAGCAGAGCGACCGACGCCACCCACAGCCCGAGGCGGTACAGGCGCACCGTCAGGCGGTCGAAGCCATCGAGCTCGGGGACGTGGTGGGGATCTGCCATGGGCGCATCCGTAGCATCTCCGGTGACAAGAACAAGGCGTCCAGCAGCAGCGGCCTGCGGGGCGCTCATGGACGGATGCTCGTCGTCCTCGACGTAGATAGCTCAGGAGAGCCTGTTGAGGTCCCAGCCCCGGAGTCCCCCTTGCTCCTCCTGATCTCGCTCGCCCACGCTGGTGAGCTCAACTTCAGCCCGGACCGCCCCGGCATCGGTGACTCCACCACCAGCGTCGGCGGGGGAGCCGTCATGATCGAGGGCGGGGTGCAGGCCATCGTCGATCCAACGGCGGTGGGCACCAGCGGTGTCGTCGGCCGCATCGGGCTCTCCAAGACCCTCGAGGCCCGGGTTCGCGCTCCCGACTTCGTGCTCTTCGACGACGGCGTCTTGGTCGGGCCCGTCGGGCTCGGCACTAAGGTGGGTGGACACCTCGACGAGCACTGGTCTCTGTCCTTCGTCCCGGAGGTCTACGTGCAGCCGGGCGGCGGCAGCGTCGGTGCCAACCTGGGCACCAACCTGGCCTACGGGCTCGACAACGTCGGTCTCTGGCTACACGCCACGACCACCGTCTCCGAGGCGGGCACGACCGGCTTCTTCGGAGGGGGAGCCTCCTGCGGCTTCGACGCCCTGGGGGTCTACGTCAACGGCGGTCGGGGCTTCAACGGTGACCCCGTCGTCGGGGGGGGCGGGTGGATACCGCTGTCGGCCACAGCGCAGCTCGACTTCGGCTGTGATCTCACGCTCGATGGAGGGACTGCGAGGCCAGCCTTCCTGCTCGGGACCTCGCTCGGGTTCGACTGAGGGCCGTGCGGTCGCTGGATCGGGCGGTGGGCTACACAGGGCGGGGGGACAGATGGCACGCTTCGCAGCGCTCGGACTGGCTGATCCGTTGCTTCGGGTACTGAAGAATCGCGGCTACAAGGCACCCACGCCCATCCAGGCCAAGGCCATCCCGTCGGCCCTTCGGGGGCGCGACATCGTGGGCATCGCCCAGACGGGCACCGGCAAGACGGCCGCCTTTGCCCTGCCCATGCTGCAGAACATCGGTCGCACCCGTCCCGAGACGCCGCCACCGACGCGGGGGCTGGTGCTCTGTCCGACCCGTGAGCTCGCCGTTCAGACGGGCAAGCGCTTTGCAGCCTACGGCCGGCAGCTCACCATCTCCAGCTACGTGCTCTACGGTGGGGTGCCCGTGGAGCCACAGATCGCGGCGCTCGAGCGCGGCGTCGACATCGTGGTGGCCACGCCGGGCCGACTGCGTGACCTCCACCGGAGAGGGCATGTCAGCCTCGACCGGGTCGCCCACGTGGTCCTCGACGAGGCGGATCGTCTCCTCGATCAGGGCTTCCTCGATGACATTCGGCGCATCGTCGGGGCGCTGCCGCGGGAGCGCCAGTCCATGCTCTTCTCGGCGACCTTTCCCGCGGGGGTCGAGCGCCTCGCGGCACGACTGGTTCGCGACCCGGTCCGCATACACGTTGGTCCGGTCGCGAAGCCCGTGGCGTCGGCGCGACAGCAGGTCCTGTACGTCAAGCAGCTCGACAAGCCGGCGCTCACGGCCCACCTCGTCGACCGGCAGCCGGGCCGCTGTCTGGTCTTCGTGCGGACGAAGCGAGGAGCCGATCGGCTGTGCACCCTGCTCCAGCGCGCTGGTGTCGCGGCGGATGCTCTGCATGGCGACCGCTCTCAGGCGGCACGGTCCGCAGTGGTTCAGGCGCTTCGGGAGGGTGCGACACGCGTGGTCGTCGCGACGGACGTTGCGGCGCGAGGGCTCGACATCGCCGAGCTGGACCTGGTGGTGAACCACGATCTGCCCGCCGATCCGGACACCTACGTGCACCGGGTCGGACGCGTCGGACGGGCCGGGCGCGAGGGGCTGGCCCTGAGCCTGTGCGACGAGACGACCGGCGGGCTGCTGCGCGACATCGAGCGCCACACGGGCGCCGCGCTGACACCGAACTTCGCTCATCCCTGGCACAGTCACGACGCGGTCCCCCATGCGGATGCATCGGGCGCGGCCAGGTCGGGACGGCGTCGCAAGCGCTCTCGTCGACGCCGATAGGCTGCTCCGACGAGCGCGGCGGGGGCGGAGAGCTGCCTCGGACGCTCACGATCGAGCATCGCCTCTCTGTCTGTAGGCTTCCGAGGCTCGACCCGATAGCTGGGGCTCCCACGACAGGAGTGCGGCCCCATGAGCGACTTCGACCAGCAGACCCTCGCCGACTGGACGCAGCGCGAGGCCGATGCTGAGGCCATCGTGCCTCTCGCAGGCCAGCTCTACCGAGATCAGGCCGTGGTCGCTGAGGTGCTCGGGCACTCTCTCGTCCGCAAGACCACCCATCGCATCCTGCAGGTCCACGACCTGGCGTCCTCGAAGGCGGGCCAGTCGCTCTTCGTCGCGGAGACCCGCGCACTGCTGGAGCTGATGAACACGCTGGAGCTCGGCCGGGTTCGCGTCGATCTCGGCAAGCTCGTCGTGCGCTTTCGCGCCTCGGGGGGTCCCGACCTCGTCGACTGGGCCAGGGAGCAGCTGCGGGCGGTCTCCCGGGCGGAGGCGCCGCTGCCGCCGAGGCCCCAGGACGTGGTGCTCTATGGCTTTGGGCGCATCGGCCGCCTGGTCACCCGCATCCTCATTCGGAAGACCGGCGGTGGCGACAAGTACCGTCTGCGCGCGATCGTGCTGCGTCCTGGCCCGTCGTCCCAGCTGCATCGTCGGGCGAGCCTCCTCGTCCGCGACAGCGTCCACGGACCCTTCGAGGGCATCGTGGAGGTCGATGAGGAGCGGAGCGCCTTCGTGATCAACGGCAACGTCGTGCGCGTGCTCTATGCCAACAGTCCGGACCAGCTGGACTACACGGCCCACGGCATCGAAGACGCCGTGGTGATCGACAACACCGGCAAGTGGCGTGACGCCGAGGGCCTCGCGCTGCACCTGAAGAGCCCGGGTGTGGGGCGGGTCATCCTCACCGCACCCGCCAAGGGTGTGAAGAACGTCGTCTTTGGCGTGAACCACGACACCCTCTCGGGCGACGAGCGGATCATCAGTGCGGCGTCGTGCACGACCAACGCCATCGTGCCGGTGCTCAAGGCCGTCGACGACCGCTGGGGCATCGCTCACGGTCACGTGGAGACAGTGCACGCCTACACCAACGACCAGAACCTGATCGACAACTTCCACCGCAAGGACCGGCGGGGGCGGGGGGCGCCCCTCAACATGGTGATCACGAGCACCGGGGCGGCGAAGGCGGCGACCTTGGCGCTTCCACAGCTGGCGGGCAAGCTCACCGGGAGCGCGATTCGCGTGCCCACGCCGAACGTCTCGCTCGCCATCCTGAACCTGCAGCTGAACGACGACGTGACGGCCGAGTCGCTCAACGCCCACCTGCGGAATGTAGCGGTCGACTCGCCGCTCGCGCATCAGATCGACGTGACCACGAGCCCGGAGATCGTCTCCTCCGACCTGGTCGGCAACCCGCGGGCGAGCATCGTCGACGTGCACGCCACGATCGGCGGTGGGCGCACGGCGGTGCTGTACGTCTGGTACGACAACGAGTTCGGCTACAGCTGTCAGGTCGTTCGGCTCATGCAGCACCTCGCTGGCGTGACGCCGCTGCACTTCCCGACGCTGTCGGCCTAGTCGGCCGCGCTCACGGCTTCTTCTTCTCGGTGAAACGCAGCGCCTGCAGGTCGTCCACGTCATCGCCGTGGTGGCTCTTCACCTCGGCCCAGGCCGGGTCGTAGATGTCCTTCGACGAGACCTCGGACCAGACCCTCCACTGGCTGGTCAGTGAGTCGTCGACGCCGGACTTCTTCAGGTCCTTCTCGTGCTCGAACAGGTAGCGCTTGACGTTGTAGAGGTGGTGTCCGCTGAGGCCCGCGCCGCCACCGATCTTGGTGGGTGAGTCGGCTGCGGCGATCTCTTCGAGAGAGTGGAGTGCCTTCGCAGAGAAGTCGATCGCGCAGGTGGTGTCCTTGTGCGCCGCCAGCAGCGTCCTCGCGGATGCGTGGAGCCTCTTGTACCGCTCGGGAGCAATGCTCGTGGTGGGCGTACTCTTCGCAGCGAGCATGTCCTTGAGGTGCAGCTGCAGCTCGACGACGTGCTCGGTGACGGTGTGATCGTTCCGGTCCGCGACACCCAGCGGTACGGCGACGTTCAGGAGAATGTCGCGGTAGTGGTCGTCTGGGGTCCCGTCCTTCTGGAAGCGGTTGGTGTCCTTGACGACCTTCCAGCCGACATCATGGAGGCGCTTGAGGATCTCGTCGTGTGCAGAGATCAGCTGTGCGGGGGTGTCGAAGACCAGGCTGCCGCGCGCGATGTCCGTGAAGCACTCGAAGCCACCGCCCTTGGCGCGGTACTTGTCGACCTTCTCGTGGATGCGCTCGTTCTTCTTCGTGGGGTACAGCTCTTCGCGCCGCTTGGTCGACAGGGAGGAGCCCAGGAGGCGCTCCTGAATGGCCTCCACCGGGGTGCGCTCCTTGCCCTTGGCGGGCTCCTTGTACGACGCCTCGCCGATCGGATCTCCTCGCAGGAAGGCGATGAGCTTCTCTTGGGCTTGGTTCGCATCGATGCGCAGGGCGGCGAGGTACTCCTCGCTCTGCGGGCCGTAGTGTTCCAGCGGGCCATCGGGCTTGGCGAACAGGTCTCTCGGCGCACAGGTGCCTGGCATCACGTCCAGCTCGACGTAGGCCTGCTTGTACTTGCTGTGCTCGTCGGTGTGATCGTAGTCCTCACCGGCCTCGTGGGTCACAGGTCGCAGCGCCCGGTCGATCCGTGGATCGTTCTCGGTGTTCATGTCCGGCAAGAGGTCGAGCAGCGGGGTCAGACTGCACACGGGCCGTCCCTTTGGCCGCTCGCGTCCGAAGGCATGGTTGCCCAGCCCGTCCTGGTCGAACTGGCTCCACCGCTTCGTCTCGCGGGCACTGCGGTCAGGACTCCGGCTGCCGCTGAGTGTGGGGGTGCCTCCACCATGGGCCCGGCGTCGCGTCTTTCCCAACGTACCTCCTCAACTGCGCGCTCGGGGAGGAGCCCGGTCGGCGCGCTGCAACGTAGGGGCCTGACCCTCGCCTGACTACCGAAATCTCGCTGCGGACCCACAGCGTGACGCCGAGTCTGCTATCCTACATTTATGTAGGAATGGCTTCAGGAGCATGCATGAGTCCGCCTCCTCCCCGCGCTCGGCTCGCGCTTGCGAGGTCTGCCGGCGAGCTCCTCTCGGGGCCCGGTGGTCTCGAGGAGCTCGTCGGTCCGCTGCTGCGGCTGCTCGCTGAGGAGGCCGGTCTGCTGCGCAGTGCGCTGACCCGCTTCGATGCGGAGCGTGACGAGCTCGTCGTCGTCGCGGCGCATGGGCTCACCCCGACGGAGGTGCGCCGGGGGCGCTTCAAGCCAGGTGAGGGACTGACGGGCACTGTGTTCGCGACGGGTGAGCCGGTCGCGGTGGAGACGGCTGCGAACGACCCGCTGTTCCTCGACCGCACGGGTGTGGGTCGAATGTCTCGCTCGCACGCGTTCATCTGCGTTCCCGTGCGGCACGAGGGGCGCGTGCTGGGGACTCTCAGTGGCTACCGACCCACCGTCGGGCGCCGTGTGCTCACCCAGGACGTGGACCTGCTCACGGCGGTCGCTGGGGCTCTGGGTGCGCATCTTCGTCCTGTCGAGGAGTCCGCCCAGGCCATCGCGCCCACGGCGCCGGTGCGACCGCGTGGCCTCGTCGGTAAGTCCAAGGCCGTGCAGGAGGTCATGGAGCAGCTCGGACGGGTCGCGCCCTCCTCGACGACGGTGCTGCTCCTCGGAGAGAGCGGCACGGGCAAGGAGCTCGCGGCCCAGGCTCTGCACAGGCACGGTCCGCGGAGCGCCGGTCCCTTCGTGAAGGTCAACTGTGCGGCGCTGCCCGAGGGGCTGGTCGAGAGCGAGCTGTTCGGGCACGAGCGGGGGGCGTTCACGGGAGCTGTCGGGCAGCGCCGCGGGCGCTTCGAGCGGGCGCGCGGCGGCACCCTGTTTCTCGACGAAGTGGGCGAGCTCAGCCTCCCGGTTCAGGTCAAGCTCCTCCGGGTCATCCAGGAGCGCGAGTTCGAGCGGGTGGGAGGGGAGGAGACGCTGTCGGCGGACGTGCGCCTCGTGGCAGCCACCAGCCGAGACCTCACGTCGATGGTCGAGCAGGGGACGTTTCGACAGGATCTGTACTACCGCCTGCACGTGTTTCCGCTCCACATGCCGCCACTGCGCAAGCGCGGTGATGACATCCTGCTGCTGGCGGACCACTTCGTCGAGATCTGCAGTCGGGCCCACGGTCGGCGGGTCCGCCGAATCTCCACGTCCGCCATCGACATGCTCATGGCCTACCACTGGCCGGGCAACGTCCGGGAGCTTGAGAACTGCATCGAGCGGGCGGTGCTCCTGACTCGCGACGACGTGATCCAGGGCCACCACCTGCCCCCGACCCTGCAGACCGCCGAGGCCTCGGACACGGCGCTGCCGGAGGGGCTGAAGGAGCGCCTCGCCGCAGTCGAGCGGGAGATCCTGCTGGACACGCTGAAGTCCACCCGCGGCAACATGGCTGAGGCTGCCCGAAGACTTGGAATCACTGAGCGGATCATGGGCCTGCGGGTCCGGCGCTACGGGCTGGATGCTAGGCGCTTTCGGCCACCACGTGGACGCCACTAAATCCTACTTAAATGTAGGAGTCGGGCAGGGGTCCTACATTTATGTGGGTATGTTCTGGGCGGCCTGTGGCGGCTTCGCTGGAGGGTTTTCAGCCTTTGACAGAGGCTCTGTGTGGTTCGTGGCCCCGGGTTCGTAGGTGGCACGCGGCTTGCTGTGGGGTTTGAATCGCACCCCCCGCCACGCCGGAGCAGGCATGTCCCCCGAGACCGTACCCGTCGACACCCTGACCGCAGAGACCGTGCTGTTCTGGGTCAACAACACCTGGATGCTCGTCGCCACCTTCCTGGTCTTCGTCATGCACCTCGGCTTCGCCTGCCTCGAGGCGGGTGTGGGGCAGGCGAAGAACACGGTCAACATCCTCTTCAAGAACGTGGCCATCCTGTCGATCGGCATCCTGACGTACGCCACGGTCGGCTTCGGGCTGATGTACCCGGGCGAGTCGTTCGCGGGCGGGCTGTTCGGCTTCGCCGGCTTCTGGGTGGGTACCGACCCAGCGGGAGTCACGGCGGCGTATGCCGACGGGCACTACACGTACTGGACGGACTTCCTCTTCCAGGCGATGTTCGCAGCGACTGCGGCCACCATTGTCTCGGGCGCCGTGGCCGAGCGCGTGCGTCTCGGCAGCTTCCTGGCATTCGCGACCGTCTACGTCGCCTTCGCCTACCCCATCGTGGGGATGTGGCACTGGGGTGGTGGCTGGCTGGCGAGTGTGGGCTTCCATGACTTCGCGGGCAGCACCGTGGTGCACGGCGTCGGCGGCTGGGCTGCACTGGTGGGCGCCTGGGTGCTTGGGCCGCGGCTTGGGCGCTTCACGCCGGAGGGCGGGTCCATCCAGAGCCACTCGCATCCGCTGGCCGCCATCGGCGTCTTCCTCCTCTGGTTCGGGTGGTACGGCTTCAACGGGGGCTCGGTGCTGTCGGCGGATCCGGGTGCCGTGTCCTTGGTCAGCGTCACCACGACGCTCGCCGCCGCCGCTGGCGTGCTCGCGTCAGCCGCAGGTGCATGGATCGGGACGGGCAAGGCCGATCTCGGTCGGGCCCTCAACGGGGCGCTCGCGGGCCTCGTCGGGGTGACAGCGGGCGCGGATCTGCTCAGCCCGGCGCAGGCCGTCCTCGTCGGCCTGGTGGCGGGCTTGCTCTGCGTCGCCGCCGAGGTCCTGCTCGAGCGCGTGCGCATCGACGACCCGGTGGGTGCCGTGCCCGTTCACCTCGTGGGCGGGGTGTGGGGCACGCTGGCTGTCGGGGTCTTCGTACCGGAGGTCTCGCTCGCCTCCCAGCTGATCGGCGTGGTGGCCGTGGCGGCGTTCTGCTTGCCCGTGAGCCTCGTGCTCTTCCAGGCGCTGGCGCACACCGTGGGCCTGCGGGTGCCTGCCCAGGAGGAGGCCGAGGGCCTGGACCGACACGAGCACGGCGCCGACGCCTACGCTGGCTTGCTGACCTTCGAGCCGGTGCCCGGAAAGTAGCGGCACGGGCGGGGGGCTAGCCAGCGCTCCGGAGGTACTCTGCGGTGATCGGCTCGACGAGCTGGTCGACCAGTCGCCGCAGATCATCGTCGCGCGTGCGGTCCCAGCGGCCGGACCAGATCTCGATGCAGATGCCGTGGGTCACCACGCTGGCGCGCCAGGCCAGGGCATCGCGCTGGCGGGGGCTGAGGCTGGCGAAGCGCTCGCAGCGGTCGAGCCGCTCCGCGAAGGAGCGGCGAATGCGCACCCAGTCGGGCGGCGTCGCGTGGGGCGAGAGGAAGAGGGCCGCGTAGAAGTTCGGCTCGTCCGCCGTGAAGCGTGCGAAGGCGAAGGCGGCTGCGCGCAGCGGATCGGGACCGCTCGCCTCCTCGACGGCCTCGGTCAAGCGGGCGAGCAAGCGCTCGACGACGGCGTCGTTCAGCAGCTGCATCGTGGCGAACGCAGCGGTCACCGGCGCGGTCGATGCACTCAGAGCCTTGGCCACGGAGCGTGCGCTCACGGCGCTGAGGCCCCCCTCGCGCACGACCTGGAGGGCGGCGTCGAGCACGGCTGCGGGAGTGAAGCGGGCGCGAGGTGGCATGCGCAGTCCTAACACAAGGGCTTGCCATGTGACAGGTGTTATATTACGGGTGTTGTGTAACGAGGAGAACGTTCCATGAATGCTGTCCTGTCCTCCGATTCGACCACGACCGACGCCTCGTCTGCCACGCTGAGCCTGCAGCGCAAGGCGGCCATCGTCGCCGGTGGGGCCGTCGACCACGCCGGGCAGGTGCGGATCGCGCCCGCAGCCGACTTCGACATGGGGCGCACCATCTTCGGGAGCCTCGAGGGGCGCCTGCCGCGCCTGATGATGCGCGACAAGCTGGGCAAGGAGGCCTTCTGGAGTGACTCTGCGTCGGCCTCCATCGAGGCGGCCTGGGCTGCGTCCGAGTCCGAGCAGCCAACGCCGCCCATCGATCCGGCGCTGCTCCACTTCATGCAGACCGAGTGCGACTTCTCGATGGAGCACGCCGACGGCAGCTTCCTCGAGCACCTCGTCTTCTGTCACGACTACGCCGCGCGGCACTTCGAGGGGCACTCTCCCAAGGTGGCGCTGCTGCACTCCATCCTCGGCACGGGCACCAACACCTTCGCGATGGACGTGGCCAAGCTGCCCGCTCTGCGGGAGCTCCTCACGGAGGAGGAGGCGCTGCAGATCGAGGCCTTCCCGACGCTCGTGCGGCTGTTCTACGACCAGGCGCTCCTTCCCGAGCTCACGGCCAACCTGCATCGCCTCGACGACCTCGAGGCGCTGCACTGCCACCGTGTGATCGACAACGCGCCGATCGTGCTCGATGCACAGAGCCTCTGGGTGCAGCTCAACTACCAGCTCATGCACTTCGTCGACTTCATGCCGCCGGCGAACTGGGGAGCACGGCGAGCCGATCCCCTGCTGCTGCAGTTCCGTGAGCTGTCGACCTTCCTCGACCGGGCCGAGCGGCGCTGGGCCAAGGTCGAGGTCGACTTTCCAGCGGGGCCGGCGCTGCCTGTGGGTGAGCGCCCCACGCTGGTCTCGACCATCGCCGGCCTGCTGCCGCCGTCACTCACGCTCAAGCTCGCGCGCAAGAGCATCCGTCGCTACTCCGAGCAGATCGGGCACAGCCTGGACTACCAGCTCCAGTGGCGCTGACGCGTCGGATGCTTGAGTCCGAGGGGGCCGAGAGTTCTGAGCGGCCCAGCTTCAGCGGCCGAAGCGGTCATGCGGCATGCGCTCGCCAGGGCGTCGGCGATGCCTCGCTCGCGGATGTCGCGCCGGACGAGTGCGCTCCAGGCACACCTGGAGTGGGCGCCGTGATCGCCATGTCGTGATCTGCGCGCCGGCTCTGAGCCACACGGAGCCCGATCGCCGAGCTACCTTGGCTCTCGTCCGGGCACATCCCTTGCAGAGCCTCTGGCCGTACCAGGAGTGAAGCCATGTCCCGCCTCTCCCTCACGCTCTTCGCCGCACTCTACTCCCTCGCTGGCTGCGCAGAGGTGATCCTGCCCATCGACAACAACGATCTCGAAGATTCCTACGAGGGCTGCGACGCACGCGTGCTCGTGACGTTCGATGGCTCGACCGCCACTGCGGCCTCTCCGGGTGAGATCGTCCTCCTCGAGGCAGCGGTGGAGAACCTCACCGAGCAGCCACTGGAGATCGTCGTCGTCGACCGGTGCCCGACTGGGCTGGTGACCTTCGCCGGGCTGCCTGCGAGCACGGACGTCTACGGCACCTGCATGGCGGGAGACTGTGCGTCGTTCGGCGAGTCCGTGGTCATCGAGGTGGAGCCTGGCGAGTCGATGGTCGTCGGTGCCGACCTGCCGATCGACGGCGACGACTGCAGCGCGCCGCTGGATCTCGGCACCTACAGAGTCCAGGGTCTGCTGGAGCTCGTGGACGACGCCCAGCCGGTCGTGTGCTCCACCGAATCGGAGCTGCGTGTCGAGTGAGGGCATGGGAGAGGCTGGGCAGCCGCCTGAGCTAGGCTGGGTCATGTCCGACGCTGCCGCCTCTCCTCAGGTCGTCTCGTGAGCACACCACGTGCGGGTTGGCCCCGCCTCGAATGGGCCGTGCTCGCCCTACTCGCGTGTGGTGGCCAGGCCAAGGTGGACACCGGCGGTGTGACCCCGCCGACAGTGACGGACGCCGACGCCGATGCTGATGCCGACGCCGACGTGGAGACGACTGATGAGCCAGACTGGCTGACGCTCTGCGTGAACGAGCTCCTCCCCGACAACGGGGGCTCGCTGGAGGTCGACGGCACGGAGCCGGACTGGCTAGAGCTCCACAACCCGGGCCTCGAGCCTGTCGACCTCCTCGGCTGGTCCGTCTCGGACGACGCCGCGGAGCCGACGAAGCACACCTTTCAGGAGTCCCTCGTCGTGCCGCCGGGAGGCTTCGTGGTGCTGCTGGCGGACGGGGCACCGGAGGAGGGGCCGGAGCATCTGGGCTTCCGCCTCTCCGCGGACGGTGAGGTCGTCGTCCTTCGAGACCCGTGGGCTCACCAGAGCGTGGTCCGGTACGGCGCCATGTCCACCGACATCGCCGCGGCACGGGTGACCGACTGCTGTGAGGGCGCCTGCTGGGAGTTCGTGCAAGGCGGTACCCCAGGCAGCACCAACGATATCCCAGACCCGCCCGTGCGCGTGGACGAGGCCGTCGTCGACGTGGGTGGCACGTGGCGCTGGCAGAGCGCCGAGAGCGGTCCCGGCGACGGATGGAGTGGGCTCGGCTTCGACGACGCGTCGTGGGGCGAGGGTCCTGGGCCCCTCGGCTACGGCGACGCACACATCGTCACCGCGCTTCCCTACGGCCCCGATGCGGGGGACAAGTGGCCGGCCGCCTACTTCCGGCATGCGGTCCTGGTGACCGACGCGGAGCAGGTCGGGGAGCTCGTCCTGACCCTCCTCCGGGACGACGGGGCGGTGGTGTGGCTCAACGGCACCGAGCTGTTCCGGACGGGGATGCCGGGTGGGGAGATCACCCACGAGACCTTCGCGGACGTCACGATGGGCGGCGCCGACGAGACCACCTACGCCGAGTGGATCGTGCCGGCCGATGCGCTGCGTGAGGGGGAGAACGTGCTCGCTGTGGAGGTGCACCAGGCCAACTCGTCCAGCAGCGACCTCGGCTTCGACCTCACCCTCACGCTCGTGCGCTGGGTGCCGGCAGACTGAGCCTCACTCCACGCGAGGGGCTCCGCCAGAGTCGGCGCGGCCGTCGCCATCGGAGTCGATGGGGATGACCACGACGCCGGGGAGCGGCACCGGTACCTCGCCCGGGCTCTCGTCGAGCCCCTCGGGGAATGGTGGCAGTGCCTGGTTGGAGCTGTGGGTGCCGGTGCTGTTGACGAGGACGGCGGCGATGGCGACCTCAGCCCCCGGCGGAACGGCCCCGTCGAGATCGGGGTAGACCTCGGACCAGCTGACGGCGAGCTCGAGCCCCCACTCTGGGTCGGCGGCGACAGCCTCACCCTCGGGCCGCACGCCGGGCCCGAAGACGACCGCGGACTTGAGCCAGGGCAGGTCGTCGAGCGGCTGGAGGCCTCGCAGTCCCGCGGGGCTACCGAGAGAGTAGACCTCGCTGCCGCCCAAGCTGCCCAGGGCGTAGTCGGCACCGAAGGTCGGAACCGCTGGGGGAGACAGGAAGAGCAGGTTGGTGAGCACGACGTCCAGCAGGCCGCGGTCGTCGTCGAGGGCGCCCATGAGCTGGGCCGGTCCGCTGCCGGGGGTGCGGTCGGTGTCCAGCAGGAGCACCACCGCGTTCGCATCCTGCTGGAACACGCCGGCGACGCCCACCGTGAGTCCCCAGGCGTCGACGCCCACGTGCAGGGCATCCAGCTGGTTCCAGCCGACACCATAGGAGCTGGGGTTCACCTGGCGGACTGCCTCGTGGGGCAGGTCGGTCAGCTGGCCGTTCGGGAGGGGCACGGTGGCGGGGGCGGTGAAGGGCTCGCCGGTGATGCGGGACTTCAGCAGCGCGTGAACGTCGCGGTGGCTGCCCGTGAGTCCGTCCAAGAGCTCGGTCCCCGGTCCCACGCCGAAGGCATCGATGTGACGGCTCGAGTGGGCTCCCCACTCCCAGGTGACCTCCGGGACCTCGCCGACACCACTCCCCGAGACCACGTCGAGCCCGCCGGTCTCGTGGTCGGCCGTGACCACCAGCGAGGCGTCGGGGCGACCCTCCATCCACGCGAGGAGGGCCTCCACCGTCTCGTCCAGCTCTTGGACCTCCGCTACGAGCCGGGTGGCGTCGTTGCTGTGCCCCGCGTGGTCGATGCGCCCGGCCTCCACGACGAGCAGGAACCCGTCTGGGTCGGTGTCGAGCACGGCCAGCGCCTTGCCCACCATGTCGGGGAGTGATGGGACCTCGGCGGACCGCTCGGCGACATAGGGCAGGTTGCTGCCGGAGAAGGCACCCCAGAGCTTGCCGACGGAGGGGTCGGCCGCCGCCAGCTCCGCAGCCGTGGTCACGTAGGGGTAGCCCCGGTCGGCGAGGGCCCCGAGGAGCCCGTCGTCGTCGCGGCGGGAATCGCCCCCGGCCGGCTCCAGGTACCACCAGCCGCCGCCGAGCATCACGTCGGCGCCGGACGTGAGCACCTGCTGGTCGGCGATGGTCACCTCGTCGTTGCGGTCGTCATGGTGGGCAGTGAACGCGGCCGGCGTGGCGTGCTGGAGCGTCGTGGTCGTCACCACACCCGTGGCCATTCCGGTGGCTCGTGCGACCTCGACGAGGCTCTCTACGGCGAGCAGGTCGCGGTCCACCCCGATGGCACCGTTGAAGGTGATGGCCCCGGTGGCCATCGCCGTGGCCGAGGCGGCCGAGTCGGTGATGCCGCTGGCCCCGTTCGGGTTGATGCGCGCCTGGTGGGGGAGCGTCCACAGCGTGAGTCCGCGAGGGTCGCCGGTGCGGTACCAGCCGCCCGCCTCGAGCTGGCCCCGCCCCATGCCGTCTCCGATCAGCAGGATCACGGCGCGCGCGTCAGGGTGTGAGGGGCCGGTCGGTGGGGTGGAGGCCGTGTCGCTGCCGGTGGTGGAGCCCGTGCTCGTTCCCGTCGAGGTCGTGCCCGTGCCGGTCGCGGTGCTGCCTCCCGTCTCGGTGCTCGTGCTGGTGGACGTCGTGTCCGGCGCGGTCGTGGACGGCGCAGGCGACCCCGCGGTGGATGGAGGTGTCGTGGTGTCGTTCGGGCTCGGGGTGGAGCCAGGAGTACCGCAGGCGGCGAGCCCGAGCAGGAGGAGCCAGTGCATGACGCATCCTATCCGGCTGCGGGACATGTACACTGGCGGAGACTGGAGTCTTCGCTGATGCCCTCCAACACGCACCTCGTGCTCCTGTGTGGCTTCCTGGCGGCCTGTGAGACGGGCTCGACGTCTCTGGAGGCACCGCGTGATGACGCAGCCGAGACACTGCCACCGGCCGGAGGTTCAGCGACGCCCGAGCCCGGGTCCACGCCGTCGGATGGGACCACGCCGTCCTCGTCGACTGACGTGCCGTCCGACTCCGGAGGCTCGACGACCACCACTGACATCGGTGGAGCGCTCCTCGATCTCGAGGTGGTGCCCCCTGGAGGAGCGTTTGTCGGGGAGGTCGAGGTGGAGCTCACGACCACCGACGCCGACGCCGTGATCTGGTACACCCTCGACGGCACGCCGCCTGTGCCCGGCGAGGCGATGCGCTACGACGGGCCCTTCGTCCTCGACCGGAGTGCCTCGGTCCGTGCGCTGGCCGAGCACTCCTTCGGGCAGGTCTCGATGGCGGCTCCGACCTTCCTTCGTCTCGAGCCTGATGCGGTCGACTTCTCGTCCAACCTGCCGCTCGTGGTGGCCTGGAGTCAGGAGGGTGTCCCGACCGAGCGACGCGAGGTCTACGACGCCTTCACGCTGACTGTGGTCGAGCCAGCCCCCGAGCGGGCCAGCCTGCTCGCGGAGCCGGCGCTGAGTGTGCGCTCGGGGCTCAAGGTTCGCGGATCGAGCTCCTCCTGGTACCCGAAGAAGCCCTACCGCATCGAGACCTGGGGCCCGCTGGACGACGAAGACATGGACGTGGCGCTGCTCGGCATGCCCGCCGAGGCGGACTGGGTGCTGCTCGCTCCGCTGGACTTCGATCGCGCCTTCATGCGGAACGCGCTCGTCTACGATCTGTCCAACCGCATCGGGAGGTACGCACCGCGCACCCGCTTCGTCGAGCTGTTCGTCGCCGAGGATGGCGAGGACGTGGGCCTCGACGACTACGTGGGCATCTACGTCGTGGTGGAGCGCATCGAGCGTGACGCCGAGCGCGTGCCGATCACCCGCCTGGAGCCCACCGATCTGGCCCTCCCCGAGGTCTCGGGCGGCTACCTGTTCAAGGAGGACCGCACCGGCCCCGGCGAGGTCGGCTTCTGGGCGGGGGACGCGGACGGCACCTTCGACTTCGAGTCGCCCTTCGTGTACGTCGACCCCGGCGAGCAGGGGCTGCCCGAGCCGCAGCGTCAGTACCTCACCGACCTGCTGGACGACCTCGGTCATGCCCTCGCCAGCGACGACTTCCGCAGCCCGCACACGGGCCGCCACTACGACGCCATGATCGACGTGGACGCGTGGATCGATCACCACATCCTCAACGTCCTGTCCAAGAACCCAGATGCGTTCAGGCTGAGCGCCTACTTCCACAAGGATCGCGGGGGACTGCTGCAGGCCGGGCCGGTGTGGGACTTCGACCGCACGATGGGCTGCGCCTCCGACGGCCGGGCCGCAGACCCCACGTGGTGGGACAACTCCAACGAGACGGACGACTGCAGCCGGGTCTTCGACCACGGCTTCTGGCGCGGACTGTTCGACGACCCGGTGTTCCGCATCCGCTACTTCAGCCGCCTCGCGGTGCTGCTGGACGGCGCGCTGAGCGAAGGCGCCATGCTGTTCGTAGTGGCCAGCATGGAGGCTGAGCTCGCAGAGGCGGCGCCTCGGAACTACGACCGATGGCCCGACTACGGACCGCGGGACGGAAGCTTCGACGCCGAGATCGACCTGCTCGAGTCCTGGCTGATCGAGCGTCAGCGGTGGATGAGCGGGTGCCTCGAGCTGCCTGATCCGCGGGACTGCATCGGCGGCTAGTGCTGCGTGAGCGTGAGCTGATCTGCACCGTTATACGGCGTTAATGAAGATTGGAATCAGTGGCGCCGCGGGCTCCTGGGTGTGGGACTTTCCTGGCACCGAGGAGGAGCTGCTCAGCGAGTGGGCGAATCGCTTCGCGCCGCTGTACCTCGACCCAGCCTGGACGGGCGCAAGGAAGGAGCCACTCGGGGAGGTGATGGCTGTCGAGAGCCTGCCAGACGGGCTGGATGGACAGCTGGAGCTGGGGCGTCGCCCGATGCTCACGGTCGGCACGGTCCGGGTCGCGGCGGGGCGGCGACCCAAGCGGCGTGTGGAGGAGGATCCGGTCTTCGGTCCCCTGGCCACGAAGGCGTACATGTGCATCACCGAGGTCGAGGCGGGGCGGCTGGTGAGCCTGCGGATGAACCGGTCGGTCCCCGCCAAGGTGGTGAAGGCGACTCTGGCTCACCCCTGCATCCGCAGCCTGCGCTCTCTCGCGCTTCCCCGCATCGACCGCCTGTCGGCCGAGGCCATGGCGCGCGCTCTCGCCGCCGGGGGCGCGCTCCCGACGCTCACCACGCTGGAGTGGCTCGAGGATCTGGATGGTGAGACGTGGGGCATCTTGGCGCCCGTGCTGCCGGCGCTGTCCTCGCTCACGGTGCAGGGACGACTGGCTGCGCCTCCGCCCCCGGTAGAGCGGGTGGCGGCCGTCGCGGTCGGCCACGGCGCCGATCATGGTCCGCGTCGACTGGAGCTGGTCGACCTCGACCTCGCGGCGGTCTCGGGCTGGTGGCGCCACGTGGAGGTGCTGTCGCTGCTGTCGACGCAGCTCGGCCCGGGTCTGTGCGCTCGCCTTCAGCGGGCGCCTGCTCCGCCGCGGCTGCGGGAGCTCGTGCTCGCCGGCGGTGACGCGCGCCGCTCAGCCGAGGGGCTGCGTGCGCTGTTCGCCACCTGGCCCGCACTGCAGCTCGTGCGTCTCGGGGAGGTGGCCGTGGACGCCGTCACCGCCGCCGAGCTGGTGCCGCGAGAGCGCGTCTGGTCGGTGCGTGCCGTGCGAGCGGGCCTCGCCCGGAAGGCGGCGCAGGACCCGGACTGTGTGACCTACAGCGGTCGGGCCCACGGCTATGCTCTGGCTCCACCGCTGGACGCCGAGGCGCTCCGCGCCCTCGAGGCGCGCATCGGCACGCGCCTCCCGGAGGACTACCGGCTGTTCCTCACCGCGGTCGGGGCGTCGGGCGCTGGTCCCTTCAACGGCATCCTGGACCCGCGTGCCCCCGGTGTCGTCGGCGGCGCCATCGGCGACCCTGCGCGACCCTTCGACCCCGCCGTCGTGGGGTCACGACCGATCGACGGGGTGCTGGCGCTCTGCGATCATGGCTCGGGGCTCCTGAGCGTGCTCGTGGTCAACGGCGCCGAGGCCGGCACGATGTGGTTTGACGCGCGTGCAGACGACGCTGACCTGCAGCCGCACATCGCACCGGACGGCACGCCGCGGCTGTCCTTCGCGGACTGGTACCTGGACTGGCTGGAGGAGCCGTCGGTGGGCAGAGCGTCGCGGTAGGTGCGGGCAGCACGAGGCCGTCACGCTTCCTCAGTGGGGCTCCGCTGGACCGCAAAGACGTGAGGTGAGGATTCCCTACCGCTGGTTCGCCTAGGTCATCGTCACTCGATGCACGCGGCCGAGCGGACGTTGGTGCAGCAGTTGGTGTTCCAGCCCTCCGGCGGAAGCTCGCTCGGGAAGGGCAGCCCGGGGTCGACGCAGTTTCGACAGTGACCGTCGACGGCGCTCGGGTCGTCGTCACCGATGCACTCGGGGCACGCGCCGACCAGCCACAGGCCGGAGTCGTTGGTCGCGGGCAGGCCCTCGATCGCTCCCGAGGCGAGCTGCTCGACCGTGGCGGCTGTCGAGCCAGGCCAGGCAGCAGCGCAGGCGACGTCCATGGCCTCGTCCTGCTCGGCGTCGGACTGGGTCGCGACGTCCTGACTCCAGTCGGCGTAGCCGCGGAAGGTGCCGCCAGGGGCGTCACCGAGGCGGTAGGCCTCGGAGGTGCTGCAGTCGGCTCCGTCGACGATCTGCACGACCTGCGTGCACACGGCGGGGTTGGTGATCACCGGGCGCAGCAGCAGGCGTCCATCAGGGTCGGTGTCGCGAGCGGTCGTCACCAGCGAAGGGGCCTCGAGGCCGGTCTCCAGACCCGCGCAGCGGCCACCACGGAGCGAATCGGTGCCGTGCTCGGGACCGACGAGGACTGCGGCCGTCGAGCCATAGGCCAGTCCGGTGATGTCGAGGTGGACCTCGCCAGGGCAGTCGCCCGTGACCAGCAGAGTGGGCGCGGCCAGCGCGAGCGTCGAGAGCAGGAAGAGCACGGTCACCTCGTCGGGCGCTCCTAACCCGCGTCCCGACCCCATCCGCAGCGTGGGCTCTACAGTCCGCTCGCCATGGTGTTGATCAGGGTGTGCGCGTCGTCGTCAGAGCTGAGCTCCCACGTCATTGCGCCACCGAGTCCGCGACTCCGGACCAGCTCTAGCTTGGCCTCCCACGACGTGACGTCGGCGTAGGAGATGAAGGTGCCGTCGGCGCAGTACAGCCAGGGCACCTCGGCCTCGGCGTGCCAGTGGCGCTCACAGTCCGGGTGGGTGAGCCAGCGGCTCGTGATGTCCCAGTACTCGAAGATGCCGGACTCCCAGGTGCCCATCACGACATCGCCCGGCTGGAACAGTCCGTTGTTCGTGGCCGGAACCCCGCCCCAGCCGCGCCCGTAGGTCGGCAGACCGACCACGAGCTTGTCGGGAGGCACGCCCAGGTCAAGGTAGGTCTCGACGGCGACCTCGACGGTCTGTGGGTCGTCGATGCCATCCGGAAAGTCGGGGGCCGCCCGCATGGGGCTGTTGAAGTGGGTGGTGGCCTCCCAGCCCCCGTGCAGGTCGTAGGTCATGATGTTGATGAAGTCGAGGCTCTCCATCAGGCCGGGGACGTCCATGTTGTCGATGGTGGTGGCGCCCGCGGGTGCAGCGATGCTCAGGGGTCCGCCACCCGCAGCATCCAGCTGGCGACGGAACTCCGCCATCAGCAAGGAGTAGTTCTCCCGGTCTTCGGGGGTGCCGGGGTACAGCCCACCGGAGACCGGGTACTCCCAGTCGACGTCGATGCCGTCGAAGCCCTCGGTCCGCATGAAGTCGACGCAGGAGGACACGAAGGTCTCCCGGCTCTCGGGGGTGCTCGCGACCATCGGGAACAACCGCGACAGGGTCCAGCCGCCGATGCTCATCATCAGCTGCAGCTCGGGATGGGTGGCCTTCAGGGCCCGCAGGTTGGCGAAGTTACCGCCGCGATGGCTGTAGGCGGCCCAGCTGTCGTAGACCACACACCGGCCATCGGGCGAGATGTCGATGAAGGCGTAGTTGATGTGGGTCAGGAGGTCTGCAGGAATGTCGGAGACCTGGTAGTCCCGGTCGTAGACGCCCCACTCGACGAAGTAGGCGACTCGTCGGTAGTCCCGCGGGCCCGTCGTAGTGCCCCCCGTGCTTGTGGTGCCCCCCGTGCTGGTGCTGGTCGTGCCTCCGGTGGCCGTGCCGGTCGTGCCTCCGGTGGCCGTACCGGTCGTGCCTCCGGTGGCCGTGCCGGTCGTGCCTCCAGTGGCCGTGCCGGTCGTGCCTCCAGTGGCCGTGCCGGTCTCGGTTGTGCCACTGGTGTCGGTGTCGGTGGAGGCCGTCGCCGTGCTGCTTGGCTCGGTGTCGGCCCCGGTGTCGTCGACGACCTCGCAGACGCCATCCTTCGAGAGTGCGGTGCCCGGTCCACAGCGGGTCGCGTCGCCACAGCCGGTGAGGATGGCGATGAGCCCGAGTGCGAGGACGGGGCGAAGAGCACGGGTGTTCATGAGCACCTCGATAGGCATCGCGGTCCGGCCTCGACATGGGCCGGGGGATGCTGGGTCGAACACTACTCGGTCCGGCACCAATGCGCAGGTTTATCGTGATCCATGGTCAGGTGAATGTCGCGGACGAGCGTGCTGAAGGTGCCGATGGTCTTGGCGGAGGTGTCGTCGACTACCGCGACGGCTGGGAGTCGGATGAGAACGGCCGGGGGGCGCTGTCCGGAGCGCCAGCGGCTCCAGGCGGTGGTCGTGCGCCCTGGCCTAGCAGGCCTCGCAGTCGGTGCTCAGGTCGGCCTCGGGGACCTCGTGGAAGGTGCCCGTCGCGAAGCAGCACGCGAGGCGGAACAGGCTCCAGGTGGGACCCTCGCGCTGCTCGACGAAGACTTCCATCACGCCGGGCTCTAGGGGCTCGGCGCTGTAGTACTCCTCACGGTAGAGCAGCAGGAGCGTCGAGGCGTGGCGTCGAGCCAGTCGATCCGTGAGGTCCTTGGGTCGCGGACGATGTTCTTCACGCAGCTCGACGCTCCGGCCCAGCCGGGCCGTCGCTACGACGGGGCACTGCAGCTCGACGGCGAGGGCCTCGAGCATCGGCCAGGGACTGTCACCATGGAGCTCCTCGGGGTCGTCGATGATCACGAGCTCGAGCGGACCCGCGCGGGTGTGCAGCTCGAGCAGGCGCTCGCGCAGCTCCTCGGGAGTGAGGGCTCTCGTGCAGTCGAGGTAGAGGGGGCTTGTGGTCAGGCGCTCCTCGGCGCAGGCGAGCTCGGCACGGGCCGCGTCGGTCAGGCAGCGGGTGCGGATGCGACCGACGGGGACCTCCGATAGTCCACTCAGCAGGCGCTGTACCAGGATCGACGAGGGCTCGAGGGTGGACACGAGCGCGGCTGGGCGACCCCCATCCACCGCGAAGGTTCGGAGCAGCTGCAGCGTGATGGCCGTACGCCCCATGGCAGGACGACCGGCGATGACCGTGAGTGCTCCGGGGCGAGCGATGGCATGCTGCCAGTCGTGGGGAGGCAGTGCCTTGAGTCCGGGAGCTTGACGCCTGAGGTCGCGCGTCAGAGCGTCTCCGGTGATCCAGTGCGGAGGCAGGTCGGGTGGCACGTGGGCTCCGAGCGGAATGCGGTTGGGGCTGAGACGAGAGCAGAGGGCAGTAGACCACTATGCCAGCAGAGAGCACCGCTGGACTAGCCTCCCGACAGCGCCTCCACGAGAGGGTCGGTGTAGCCGTTGCTCAGGTCCGCGGCCTCGCGGTCCGAGAAGCGGATCTCGAAGCTGCAGCCCTCGCCCCGTGCCGTCTGGAGTCTCAGAGTGCCCCCGAGCCCCTCTGTGACGAGGTTGTGGACGATGAACAAGCCGAGCCCCGTGCCTCCGGTGCTGCTCGCGGTGGTGAAGAAAGGCTCGAAGACCTTCTTGGCGACCTCCGGGTGCATGCCCACGCCACGGTCGGAGAATCGCAGGACCACGAGCTTGTCGTCGGCGCGGCCCGAGATGTGGACGGTGCCGGTCTGTTCGCCCGGATAGGCGTGAACACCGGCATTCACGACGAGATTCGTGAGGATCTGGACCAAGACCCCGGGTCGTGTCGTCACCTCGATGCCCGCTGCGCAGTCGAGCTCGATGGTCACACCCGAGCGACGGGCGAGGGGGCTCAGGCTGTCGCGCAGGTCCTGGAGGTAGGGAGCCAGCTCGATGCGGCGAGTTGGGTCGGCGGTCTGATCGACCGACACGGTCTTCAGCTTGCGGATCAGTCCCACCGACCGCTGCAGGTTGGTGTGCAAGATCGCCAGGGCCTCGGCCGCGAGCTCCAGCTCACTGTTGCCGGTCTGGCTCTGTCGAGACTGCTCCGAGAGGGAGGCGAGCTGCTCTTCAAGGAGCGAGGCCGACGTGACGCTCACGCCGAGCGGGGTGTTGATCTCATGCGCAAGGCCCGCAACGAGCCTGCCGAGACCCGTCAGCTGCTCGGTGAGTGCGGCTGTGCGGTCGGTGATGTCCCTCCGGATCGCGACGCGTCGCAGGAGCTGCCCGTCTGGTCCGAAGACCGGGGTGACGGTGCTCTCCAGGTGCACGATGTGGCCGTCGCGATGTCGCGTGATCACGATGCCGGAGTGCGACTCGGAGCCCTGCGGACCGAGCATCGGTTGGTGCTCGTCTTCGCCGGAGCCATACAGCTCCTCGACCGGCCGACCGATGGCGTCGTTTGGGCGATGGCCGAGGATCTGCTCGAGTGCGGGGTTGACGTACTCGATGAGTCCGGATGGGCTCGTGACCTCGACCACGTCACCCACGCTCTCGACCACGCCCAGGAACACATCGGTCTGTGCGACCTCGAGCCGCTGGGCCTCGCGCATGACGATGGCAATCCGAGAGGCGAGCGTCAGCGGTGGGCAGGGCCACACGACGAAGTCTGTCGCGCCCTGAACCAGGATCTCGAGCTGACACTCCGTGTCAGTCGGAAGCACCACGAGGGTCTTGACTTGGTCGCCCATGACCGACGCACTGGCGAGGAGGCTCTGCGCGTCGAGGTCGTCCCGAGCGCACAGGATGGCGACCTCAAAGGTCTCGTCCAGAGGATCCGTGCCCAGCTCTTCGCGCGCCACATGTGGCAGCCCAAAGTGGTTGCAGAAGAGGACGAGGCGGTCGAGCAGATCGTGCTCGGCGCCGATGATCAGGGCACGAACCACGAACATGGCGTAATGCCAGACTACGTGAGAGGCGACTGACGAGGCGGAGTGTACATGCGGCTGCAAGCTGGAGCGGAGGCTCCACCCATTCCCATGACGGACCTGAGTGGAGAGCCCATCGACGTAGCGAGCGAGCGTCCTCTGTGGCTCGGGCTGTTTCGTTATGCCGCGTGTCCGTTCTGTTCGATGCGCGTCCACGAGCTCATCAGCCGTCAGGCTGAGATCGAGGCGTCGGGCGTCGACCTGGTCGTGGTGTTTCCCTCTCCACCCAAGCGCATCGCCAAGTATGTGCAGCGCTTCAACCCGTCCTTCAGGCTGGCCTCCGATCCTGAGGAGTCCGTCTTCCGGGCGTTTGGAGCCGAGGCGAGCTGGATGGCCGAGGTTCGCATGCTAGGGCGCGTGCCTACCGTGATGAAGGCACTCACGAAGTTCCCCAACAACCCCCTGGTCACCTCGGGTACGTTCAACCGGCTCCCGAGCGAGTACCTCATCCGTGATGGTGTCGTCCTCGATGCCTTCTATGGGCGAGCCCTCGATGACGGACCGGACATCGACATGATGCTCGCTAAGGTAGCGCAGGCGGCCTGAGCCCCCTGCGACGTGAACCGGCAGCCGAGGGAGCGCTGCGGCGCGCCGAAGCACCACGCGACCGTCAGGACAGTACGGCGCACACAGCGTACTCACAGGCTCCCCACCGCGAGACGCCCGTCGTCTAGGCATCCACCCGCACACGACGGCACGTGGGACTCACCGGTCGAGCCGGCCGATGGGTCCGGTCAGCACCGCCCCGCACAGGCCGGGGAGGTGGGACCGCTCGTGAGGGGTCACGCCGGCCACAAGGGGAGCTGGTGCGTCAGTCGCAGGTGGTGTTCCAGTCGTACGCCCGCTCGCAGTCGAGGGTCGCGTTGTAATCGCACGCAGCAGTCGCTACGTCGATGCATGCGACGAAGTCGGCGTATTCGTCGGTCGGGCACTTGTTGAACAGGGCCCAGTAGCCGTATTCACTGCACATGGTCGAGTGACACTCATCGTAGGACGCGTACAGGTCGTCCATCGGACCCGAGCAATCCGGCCAGTAGTTGCAGTAGACGTCGCAGTACTCGTAAGGAATCCAGCTCTCGTCAGTGCTCGTGTCGGTGTCGGTGTCGGTGTCGGTGTCGGTGTCGGTGTCGGCGTCGGCGTCGGTGTCGGCGTCCGAGACCACCAGAGCGGTGTCGGCGCCACCGCCGCCGCCGCTGCCACCACCTCGCTTGTTCTTGGCTGGCTCGGAGGTGTCACACGCGAGTATGCATGCGAGCAGGGCCGCGAGAGAAAGCAGTCGCATAGGGCTCCTATCGAATCTGAATCTAGACCCTAGCATGAACGTCAACTCTGCGGGAGTTGACCTTGATCCTGTGGCCTCGAGTGTGGGGGCGCTCTCGTCCTGTCGCGATAGTCTCCAGCCTCCGGCCAGTCCGTGGCTGACCCTGGGAGATGTGATCTCGGGTGCCCTCTTGCTGCTTCTCGCCACAGCACACGCGGACGTGGCGTCCACAACCCCCGTGCCCATCGACTCAGGCGGCGTCTGTGAGGGGGTCGACGATGGGGAGGCCTGCGCCACCGAGGAGGGTGTGGAGGGCGTGTGTGAGGCCGAAGCCTGTGTCGAAGAAGAGGACGAAGAGGGCAAGGGCTGCGCCACGTCGGGAGTGCAGCTGATGGCCTGGAGTGGCGTCGCGGGTGCGCTCGGGTTGCTCGCCGTCGGGCGTCGAAGGCTCTGAGAGCGCAGGACTCAGTAGGTGGGCAGCGTCGGGTCGACGTCTCTCGCCCAGCCGTTGATGCCGCCCTCGAGGCTGTACAGTCGGGTGAAGCCGAGCGCCGCTAAGGTCGCTGCAGCCTTGGCAGAGCGACCACCACTCTTGCACTGCAGCACGATGTCCTGGTCGTGGGGGAGCTCACCTGCGACCTCGCTGATGCGCTCGTGGGGGATGAAGTGGCTCGCGAGCGCGAGCTTCGCGATGTCCCACTCCTGTGGCCTGCGAACATCGATCCACACGGGTGACCAGCCTGTGTCGAGGCGAGACCGAGCCTCTGTCGCCGTGATGCGCGCGAAGGGCTCGTCGTCGCTCCTCTCCAGCAGCTCCTGCTGGACGGCCGGAGAACCGCAGAACTGGACATAGTCGATGAGCGTCGTGATGGGCTCTGCGCTGGGGTCACGACGCAGCGTGAGCTCCCGAAAGCACATGTCGAGGGCGTCGTAGAGCAGCAGGCGTCCCGAGAGCGAGGTGCCAGTGCCGAGAAGAATCTTGATCGTCTCGGTGGCTTGGATGGTGCCGATCACTCCGGGGAGGACGCCGAGCACTCCGCCCTCGGCGCAGCTCGGCACGAGCCCGGGCGGGGGGGGCTCCGGGTACAGGTCGCGGTAGTTCGGTCCGCCGTCGAGGTTGAAGACGCTGGCCTGTCCTTCGAACTTGAAGATGGAGCCGTAGATGTAGGGCTTTCCAAGGATCACGCAGGCATCGTTGACCAGATACCGGGTGGGGAAGTTGTCGGTGCCATCGACGACCACGTCGTAGGGCTCGAGGATTCGCAGCGCGTTCTCGCTCGTGAGGGCGACCTCGTACACGTCGACTCGGATGTTGGGATTGATCTCGAGGATCCGCTCCTTGGCGGATCGAACCTTCGACGTGCCGAGCGTCGACGTCCCGTGGATCACCTGACGCTGGAGGTTGGAGGCATCGACCACGTCGAAGTCGACGAGACCGATGCGTCCGACGCCCGCAGCGGCGAGGTACATCAGGACAGGACTGCCCAGACCTCCCGTGCCGACACAGAGGACGCTCGAGGCCTTGAGACGCCGCTGCCCCGCCAAGCCGACCTCGTCGAGGAGCAGGTGGCGGCTGTACCGTCCGATCTCCTCGTTGGACAGAGCCGGCAGCTCGGCGGGCTCGTCAGAGGCGGAGGGGACTCGAGTCGTGGCCATGGGAGCTGCTCCAGCGAGTGACGTGCTGTCCACGTTTGCCGACGCTGCCCTCATAGCCGGAAGGGCCTCTCGCTCCATGCTGGGCTCCTCGCCATCGTGAATCGACTCGCTCCGGACGGGCGCCCAGCCGTCGGGTCGGGCATGTTCCGTTCATGACGAACTTGCTGTTGCTCACGCTCGCCTGTGCCCATCACCTGCCCCCCCGTCCGACCGGGACACCAAGCGCGGACGAGGCGGCTGCCCGTGCCGTGTTCGAGGCCAACGTGGCGGCGATTCAGGAGCGCGATCGTGAGGCCTACCTGGCCTGCTACGCGCCGACCGAGCGCCTGGTGAGGGCAGGGCCCGAGGGGCCGCTGCTTGGCTTCTCTGCGCTCGACGAGGGAACACCCGCGACGGGGAGCGACGACTGGCCAGAGCGCCTAGAGGCGGACGACCTGCAGGTTCACTGGCTCGCGCCGGGTGTGGTCTATGGCTCCTACCGCTACCGGGTGACGATGGACGGAGAGACCAGCGAGGGGCTCTCGGAGCGCGTGTTCCTGCGGCAGCCGGACGGCACGTGGCTCGTGGCCGTGAGCACCGCGTTCGGCGACCCCGAGCCGTAGCGGGGCGCCCCAGGAGCTACAGCACGTCCACCGGGCCGTGGTTGTCGCAGTGGTCGCCGTGGGGATGGTGCAAGTGGCCGTCGACCAAGTAGTCGACGTGGTCGCCATGCGGTACGGCCTCGTGACCGCAGCCCGGTCCGTGGACGTGGTCGGCGTCATGGCCGCTGCACGCATGCGACGGCGTGCAGGCTCCAGGATTCGTCGCGCTCACGGCGATCGTGTGCTCGTCGACATGATCGCCGTGGGGATGATGCAGGTGCCCGTCGTGGAGGTAGTCGACGTGGCCATCATGAGCGATGCGCACGTGCCCGCAGTCGGGGCCGTGGACGTGGTCGTGGTTGGCGTGGGCGGTGCAGTCACTCTGTGGCATGGTCGAAGACCTCCTCGAGGATGTGGCGGACGTGGGCGTCAGCGAGGGCGTAGTAGATGTGCTTGCCATCGCGGGTACGGGTCACGAGTCGTGCCGTCGCCAGCACCTTGAGGCGCTGCGACACGCTGGACATCGACGCTCCGGTCTCGGCGGCGAGCTCCGAGACGCAGTGAGGCTGCTGGTGAAGGAGCTCGAGCAGCCGAAGGCGAGACGGCTCACCGAGAGCGGCACAGATCGCGGCGGCCTGCTGCAGCACCTCGTCGGACACGAGGGTGTGCTCGTGTGCGGGGTGGTCGTCGCAGGACGGGCTGGGGTGCGTCACGGGTGATTCCATACTTCAACGATCGTTCAAGTATCGAATCGAGCTGGCGGCGGCAAGTGCGAGCGGGCTCCTCGGACCGGTGGTCCGTAGGCTTCCTTCACCGCAAGGACGTGCTGACGAGCCCGTCCGGGTCGAGAAGACGATGAGGGGTGCGTCACGCGCAGCCTGAGCGCCGAGCGTGACGCTCTGCTCAGGCAGCCTCGACCGCTCGACGGCTCGGCCACAGGGCAGCAAAGAGTGCCGTCTGTGCGGCGACTAGGGCGAGGCCTGCCGGCATCACCGCCGCGATGGTGCCAGGGCCCCAGTCAAGTGCGATGACGCCGAAGGCAATGAGCACGCCCATCTGGACGCCGGTTGCGAGCTGCGCAAGAGCGTAGGACCCGACCCCTCGAAGGAGAGTGTGCACCACGGTCATTGTTCCTCCATTGACTTCCAGCCCCGATCACCACTGCTACAAGCTACGCAGAGACGGGCGCTTCAGTTCAATCGGACGCGCCACTTCAGTGTTGGTTCGAGCTCTCCCGTGTCGCGCATGGTCTAGAAATCATTGGATAGTGTAGTTTTAAGCATCGGTAGTTGAGATGTATTTGATTGCTTTCGATGCAAGCCCTGTCAGGGGCTTGTCATGCATGGGCGATCGCCACCATCCTCTGAGGGGCTCGTCCCTCACTGTGGTGGGAGCCTGTCCTGCGCCGGACGAGTGATGCTGCAGCACGCTGCACACTCCTGCCTCAGGACGAGGTGCTGCCCTAGTGAGTGCCACGCCGTGACCATCCAGCACGGGTGTGATGGTGACGGGCGGCTCAGAGCGTGGAGAGATCTCGGGAAAGATCGACCTGGTCTTGGGCCGGAGCCCGGGGGAGGAGTCCTGCCTCGACCCAGGCTATGCGGACCACACGTTCACAGGCGAGGGGACGGCCAAGGGGGTCGCCGGAGGGGCCATCGCGAGCGTCGGTGATGTCGATGGAGACGGTCTGGACGACATCCTCATCGGGGCCGACGGATACAACGACGGAGACGCGGCGAACGTGGGGCGGGCGTGGCGTCCTCGGCCTCTGAGCGCGTGCTCGGGCGCTAGCGCCAGAGCGCCCAGTCGATGCGACTCGTGGCTCCGTCGGTGCAGGCCTGCTCGGACTGCAGCGTCCAGCTGTTGCCGTGCTGGAGGTTGTACCGGGTGCCATGCACGTAGACGGCGGTTCGGTCTCCCACCTCCGTGACGACCAGCTCATCACCGTGGAACTCCAGCTCGGTGAACTCCTGCACTCCACACGAGGTCTCGCTGATGCCATAGGACAGCCCCGGGCGAATCTCGAGGCCGCCGAGAGGGTCTTGATGACTCGCATCCCAGATGTCTGGAGCGCCGAGGAACGCGGCCAGCATGGTGTCGTCCGTGCGGAACACGAGCTCGCCTGCGGCCTCCGTGTCTGAGGCACTCGAGAAGCTGACCTCGACGGCATCACCGAGGTCGAGCGTCATGCTGGTGAGGACCTGCCGACCGTCGGAATCGAACATCCCGTAGGCGAAGTGCCAGAGCTGGCCCTGCTCGTCCCGCACCCCGACGTGCCGGAGCTGCCCCCCCGTGCAGCTGCCGCCGCCGAGCTGCGTCGCAGCGTCCGTGAGGGGGCGGCCGGCTTGGTCGAGGATGCCCAGGTCGGCAACCACGCCGTGTACGGACAGCGGTCCGGCCACCTGGTCGGGAGCGTCGACCGAGGCACACACCTCGACCCGGAGGCCATCGACCTCGATGGTCGGCAGCTCGCTCTCGTCCTGTGTGTCGAAGGAGCCTTGGTAGGGCGAGGACGCGGCCTCTCCCGTGTCATCCTGGTCGAGTGAGTACACACCTCCACCTGCGCAGCCTGCCGCAGCAAGCAGCGTAATCGTGGACAGTCTCATGTCGGCACCCCCGCCCCGCCAGTGTGTCGGGCCGCGGGAGTTTGTCTACCGAAAATTTTTCCCGGCCACGCGGGTCAGTGCTCGTCGGCCTGCTGTCGCATCGTCGCCACGAAGCGACTGACGGCCGAGTCGATGGCTCCCAGCGCACGGTCGAAGACGGCCGTGGCGGAGGCAGGCTCGGAGACGAACTGCTCGACGCTTGCCCAGACGTTGTCGCCCACGATGAACACCTTTGCCACCTTGGTATCGGCGGTGGCGGACTGGGCTGCTAGGAGGACTTGGAGCCGCTCGGGGTCGCTCTCGATCTCCCAGAAGTTGGGGAAGACCAGGCGGAAGAAGGTGGGGTCTGCATCGTCGATCAGGATGAGGTAGGTGCGGCCTTCTCTCTTGAAGACCACGTCTCCGTCGGAGTCGAGCGTGGGCCGGTAGCCCTCGTTGGTGAGGAAGGTGCTGTAGGCCTCGCTGGCGCCGCTCGTGCTCATGACTGCTCCGCGGGTGTCTTCGTGCGCTCTACATAGCCTGGTCATGATGACTCGACCGCGCATGAAGATGGGTACGATACTGTGGAGTACGCCGCTGCGTCGTGTGGGCCTAGGGGCTGTGGGAGGAGGGTGGTCAGCGTGCGGAGGATTCTTGGGAGAGGCGAGGGGACCTGCGTTAGACCGGCGCGTCTCGCCCGAGGTCCTCATGCGTCCCATCGTCATCGTCGCCGTGTTGTTCGGCGGCTGTCAGGAGTACAACCTCAAGGGAGAGAGCCGTCCGCGCGGCGAGCCCGCGCCAGACATCGAGGTGGCGCCCCTCGAGGTCTTCTTCGACGTGCTCGTCTCCGGTGATGTGGCGACGCAGCGCATCGATGTGCGCAATGTGGGCGAGGGGCTGCTGACGGTCGACGACCTCCGACTTGACGATCCGACGGGGAGTTTCTCGTACGTGTCGTCACTGCCCATCGAGCTCGAGTCGGGAGGGAGCCAGCAGCTCGAGGTGAGCTTCAGCCCGCTGCAGGCAGACCGTAACGAGGCCTCCTTGGTCGTCTTCTCCGACGACCCGGACGAGCCCGAGGTCGTCGTGTCTCTGGCCGGCGTCGGAGCCGTGCCGGAGCTTTCGATCACACCGGAGCACCACACCTTCACGTCCTCGTGTGCCGAGACGTTGGTGCTCACGCTCGAGAACGTCGGCCTCGACGACTTGACCATCGACGGCACGCGCTACGAGGGCACGGAGGCCCTCACCCTCGAAGACAGCAACGAGTGGCCGCTCACCCTCCCGCCGAGCACCTCGACGACGGTCAGCGTCTCTTACGCTCCGGTTGACGTGGGGGCGGACTTCGGCGAGCTGTTCGTGGACTCTACAGATCCCCGAGGGCCGCAGAGTGCGACCCAAGATGCCGACCCTCTCTTCTCCGACGTGATCGACAGCTTCGTGGTCGACGAGAGCCCTCCCATTGACGTTCTGTTCGCGCTGGACCAGTCCTGCTCGATGAGCGGCGACATTCGCAACCTCGGACGCAACTTCTCGCAGTTCATCAGCCAAGTCGATGCCGTCACGCTCGACTGGCAGATCGGCGTCGTGACCAAGGATCACGGATGCTTCGAAGAGGGGATCATCACGCCTGCCACGCCAGACTACGAGGCGGTGTTCAGCCGGGCGACGTCTGCAGGGCTCTTCGACTTCGGACCAGACGATCTCACGGAGGCACTGCTCCACCTCGCCGGCGTGGCTCTTCAGGACACCGTGCCGGGCCGCTGCAACGAGGGCTTCTCCCGCCCCGGAGCTCTGCTGCATGTCATCGCGGTGTCGGACGAGCCCGAGCAGTCTGGCATCGCGCCTGCAGACTGGATTGCCTTCTACGAGGGCTACGTCACCGACCCCTCGCTCGTGGTGGTGTCCAGCGTGATCGATCTCCACGACTCCTGCGGGAGCATCGGCACCGGCTACATCGAGGCGGCTGCGCTCTCCGGTGGGGTCGCCCTGGACATCTGCTCGAGCAACTGGGGCACGCATGCATCGTCGCTGGGTGAGGCGAGCGCTCGTTCACTTCGGCGCTTCACGCTGAGCCGCACACCCGATCCCGCGACCATCGCCGTGACCGTCAATGGTGCACCCATGCCTGCAGGCTGGGTGTATGTCGAGGGCTCGAACACGGTCGTGCTCGACGAGGCGCCACCCGCGGGTGCTCGGGTCGAGATCACCTACACGGCGACCGACTGCTGAGCGAGGCCTAGGGGCTTGCTAGGGCGATGACCGCTCAGGGGCTCCTGCCGAGTGCGGCCCCGGACCTGGCAGGCGCCTCGACCATCGGGTCCTCCAACGGCAAGACGACGACACCCCGCCCAGCCGTGGCTGAGCGGGGTGCCGAAGACTCGGCCGAGTCAGCCTGTCACATGGACATGCAGAGCGTGAGCTGAGCCGGGTTCATGAGCATGAGGTCGGTGCAGCCCGCGCCGCCGAGGGTCGGCCCGGACGGCCACGGACCCGGTGCGTTGCAGCTGCCGCCCAGGCCCCAGTCCTGGCCCTCGATGTCCTGGTCACGGTGCGCGATGCAGCAGTTGTCAGAGATCGCGTTCTTGTAGTCCTTGCCGGTGAAGTCGTCCGCGATGATCGCGAGCACGGACTGCGGGGCGAGGGTGTAGCCGCGGTCGCAGACGCCACCGGAGCCGTCGAGGTAGTAGCAGGCGCCCTCGTACTCGACCTCGGTGGCCGGGTCGCAGTCGACGGCGGGAGCGCCAGCCGAGTAGCAGTAGTTCACGGACGCGCAGGAGTGGTCCGACACATAGGCGCTGTAGGAGCATCCGGCAGCGCCGCAGTCGTACGTGACGCCCTGCTTGAAGTCGTGGTCGACCGGATCGCTGCAGTAGGCGGGGTCGCCCCAGCCGTCGACGTAGCTGCTGTGGTCGACGCGGCTGCCGCTGGTGGAGCAGACGTAATCGGCCGCGCTACCGCCGAAGACCTCGGCACAGCCCTCGACGCAGGAGTAGGTGGGAGGATCCGTCGTCCAGGACGGGCCCTCGTTGACCTGGTAGGAGCCCGTGAGGGAGCCTGCGCCGAACACGGTGCGGTTGGACAGGTTGCAGGTGCTGGCGTCGAGGAACTGCACGGAGGTGCCGCAGAGCCCGCCGGCGATGGACGGACTGGCGGCGATGTTGCCGGCCGCGTCAGCGGGAATCGTCGTGATGAAGGAGAGGCCACGTAGGTTGGTGGTGCCGCCGGCACAGGGGCCACCGGGCATCACGTCGGAGCCAGGGCCACCACCGGTGAGGATGGCGACGGAGCCGCGTGGCGTGAAGCCGCTGCCGATGACGTCCATCGGGCCGGGGCAGGCACCGTTGATGTTGAGGGTCTGGGCGCTGGCCGTGCCGGCGAGAGTGAGGGTCGCCGCAGCGATGACGAAGTTGCGCATGTGGTGGTTCTCCTTGTGATTCATGCGGCTTATGTCTCGCCTGGCGACTGGCGACAAGGCACCTCTCCTGATTTTTTGGTGTTGGTTGGCGAGCCCGTGTGCACGGAGCAGCGCCGGACCAACCCGCGCAGGAGATCCAAGAGTGAGTCGGCCCGCCAGGAGCTGGCGGGCCGAGGAGATAGACGAGCGACTGCGAGCTCAGGCGGCGGCGGCCAAGCGGGGGCTCGTCGCGGGACGGCTCTGCCAGAGCACCCAGCACATGGCCACGGTGATGATGGCGCTGGCGGTGACGACGAAGCTCGTGGCGGCCTCGAGGCCGAGGATGCCGAGGCCCAGGGCGAGGCTGTTGTTCACGACGTGGACCGCGATGGCGGGCTTGACGGAGCCGGTGGTCCAGCGGACGAAGCCGAAGAAGGTGCCGGTGAGCAGGAGCGGGATGGCCTGGGTCGGGTCCATGTGGAACCCAGCGAACAGGATGCTCGTGATGGCGATGACGGCGGGCGTCGGCAGCCAGCGGTCGAGAGCGCTCCAGAGCACGCCGCGGAAGACCAGCTCCTCGACGACCGGGGCGACGATGGCGATGAGGACACCCAGGGCGACGATCTCGGCCGTGCTGCCCGTCTCGATGATCTCACCGACGATGGCCAGGGCGCCGAGGTCGAGCGCCGGGAAGGTGGCGCGGAGCCACTGGGCGACGAAGCCGGGGAGCCAGCCGACGGTCAGGCCGCCAGCAATGGCCGCAGTCCATGCGAGGGTGTTCGCGCTGCCGGACTGCAGTGCGAAGCCCTTGACCCAGGGGCGCTCGGTCGTGCCGAGCCAGAAGCGACGGACGAGCTGGCCTGCGCCGAGGACGATGGCAGAGAGGCCGAGCATGCCGGAGAACTGGACGACCAGCGTACCGAGGATGAGCCAGGTCGGGGGGCTCTCCGTGCCGATCTGTGTCAGGGCTTGCATCGTGAAGCCGTTCTCGAGCGTCGCGAGCCAGGCGACGACCATGCCCACCTGCAGGCAGATGAAGAAGACGACCCAACCGCCCAGGAATGCAGCGATCTGGCCACCGCCGATGACGGCCTCCGCGCGCCTCATGCCTGCACCAGACGGCTGCTGCGGCCCGTCCAGCGGTCGCGAACGAGGGTCATGGCGCGGGCGAGGAGCGGGGTCTGGACGACCACCAGCACGAGGCCGAGCGGCATGACGCTTGCGACCATCGTGGGGTCCCAGTCGAAGCAGAGTACGCCGAGGGCGATGACGAGTCCCATCTCGATGCCTGAGAGCATCTGCGCGATGGCGTAGGCACCGAAGCCGCGGGCGAGTGAGCCGAAGAGGGTCATGGCGTTCTCCTATCGAACCAGTTTGCGGCCTTGCGGCCTATCTCCTGAACACACTCTAGGAGTCCGTCAGCAGACATCCATGGGAAACACGCCAGTGAAAGATTCTCAGACAGAAGATGGTACGCACTGGCTTCGACGGCTTCGCTTTCAACTCCGAGGCGACACGGAGCGCTGGTGGCAGGCCTCGAGAGACGTTGGGCAGGGCCTCGGTAGAGCCAACCTGTCCCTCTGCCGCAGCTCGGCTCAGGCCAAGCGAGTGGGCTTGGACCCACCCCGGCCAGTCACCCCAGCGAGTCTTTCGAGGGGGACCTCGGAGTGGGACGGCTAGGTTGAGCCGAGTGAGGAGGTGCCGGTGGCCCGCATGATCAACGTCGAGGGTGCGACGGGGACCCTACCTGTTCTTCGAGCTGCTCCAGCGCGCCCTGGACCGGGCCTGGTGATCGTTCCCAGCATCTACGGGGTTGGGCAGGACGTGGCCGCCCATGCTGCACACTTCGCGGCGAAGGGAGCGCTCGTGTGGGTCATCGACCCCTTCTGGCGCAGCGCGCCTGGCGCTCTTGCCCATGGCGACCCCGCTGCACTACTTCGTCGGCGGCAGCATGCTCCGAGTGACGGTCACGCCGACACGGAGGCACTGCTCGATGCCATCACGGAAGACCCCCTCTGCCGAGGCTCCCTCTTCGTGCTCGGCATCTGCTTTGGTGGACGCTTCGCCTTCACGGCTGCTGCTGACGGTCTGGTGGCCGGAGCCGCGGCCTGGCATGGTGGCGGGCTGGGAGCTCTCCTCGGGCGCGCTGATGACATCTGCGTGCCCCTCTCTCTGGACTTCGGCGAGTCGGACCCGCTCATCCCGCTTCATGAGGTCGAGGCCGTCCGGGCGGCCTTCGCCGGACGGCCAGAGGTCGAGATCCGCAGCCACCCAGGTGCTGGCCACGGGTTCTCCCACACGGGCGTGCCGGGTGTGTTCGACGCATCGGCCACAGCTGCGGCGGTGGCTGGAGTAGAGCGAATGCTCGGAGCGGGGAGCAGCTGATCTCAGCTGCGCCCACTCAGCCGGGTCGAATCCGCATGGCCTTCTTCTTGCCCGCCCAGACCACGGTCTCGCACTCGATGACGAGCTCGGGGTCGGTCACCTTGGTGGAGCGGTCGGCACCGAGGCGACACCCTCCCTGCTTGATCAGGCGGCGGGCCTCGCCTCGAGACTTCACCAGTCTACTGTCGGCCATCAGGTTCACGAGCGGCGCTGGCAGCGGTGCATCGTGGGTGGGCACGTCGTTGCTGGAGCCGCCGCTGAACAGGGCCTTCGCCGCCTCCGCGGCCTTGCGAGCGGCGTCACGACCGTGAGCGAGGCTCGTCGCCTCCTCGGCCAGCACGCGCTTCGCCTCCCGGATCTCGGCTCCCTTCAGGGCCTCCAGCTCGTCCAGCCGGTCGAGCGGGAGGTCGGTGTAGAGGCGGAGGAAGCGGCCCACATCACGGTCGTCGACGTTGATCCAGTACTGGTAGAGGTCGTAGGGAGAGGTGCGCTCGGGGTCGAGGTAGACCGCACCCTTCTCGGTCTTGCCCATCTTCTTGCCGTCGGCGGTCGTGAGCAGCGGTGTGGTCATCGCGTGGACGGACTGCTGACGCATCCGGCGGATCAGGTCGACTCCACCCAGGATGTTGAACCACTGGTCATTGCCGCCCACCTGCAGCTGCACGTCGTACCGGTCGTGGAGCACGAGGTAGTCGTAGCTCTGGAGCAGGTGGTAGTTGAACTCGAGGAAGCTGAGTCCCTGGTTGCGCTCCAGCCGCTGCTTCGCGCTCTCTGCGGCAATCATGCGGTTGACGCTGAAGTGCCGTCCGATGTCACGGAGGAAGTCGACGTACTTCAGGGAGCACAGCCACTCCGAGTTGTCGACCCAGATCACCTCGTCGAGGTCGAGGTAACGCGCGAACTGAACTTTCTGGCAGGCGAGGTTGTGGGCGATGATCTCGGGAGTGATCAGCTGACGAGCCTCGCTCTTGCCGGAGGGGTCGCCGACCATCGCGGTGCCGCCACCCTGGACCAAGACAGGCTTGAGGCCGTGCTGCTGGAGCCGACGCATCACCATCACCTGCACCAGGTGACCGACGTGGAGGCTGTCTCCGGTGGGGTCGAAGCCGATGTAGAAGGCGAGGCCAGGAGTGCTCAGCGCCTGACGGAGGCTATCCTCCGGCGTGTGGTTCTCGATGAATCCGCGCGCGCGCAAGGCGTCGAGGGGGTGCATGTTCGTACTCCGCAGCTCTGAACGACGGCGGCCGTATCCCGGACACCGTCGGACTGCAGGACTGCAGCTGCGCCATCTCGCAGAGCTGGGCCCCCGTGTGCTCGTTGCGGGGTGCTGCCCATTGGGAGGCCCTGGGGCAAGCGGCAGCACATGTCGTCGACGTGCAGGCCTGACTGCATGTTGGCGGACTCTGTCTCGCGGGAAGACTGTGTCGCTGTAAGGCAATTGCGAGGGCGAGAAGTCGGCCTCACGCCGTCACCCACGTCGAAGTGCGGTCCGCAGCATCTGGTCAGACGGGTTGTGAGCCCTTAAAATCGGCCAGCAGCGGACTTGGGGGCTGTCTGTCGACGCCGCAAGCAATCGTAGGATCTCGCTACATCGTCGGCGATGTCATCGGGCGAGGTGGGTATTCCACCGTCTACCGTGCGACCGATGTGGTGCTGAACACGACGGTCGCAGTCAAGATCCCGCGCGCGGAGGGGCGGCTCGGGGCGCGCCTCATGCGCGAGGGCGTGTTGCTGGGTCGGCTTCGTCATCCGAACGTGCTTCCCGTGTTCGACGTGATCGACTCCGAGGCAGGCAGCGCGCTGATCATGCGCCATGTG
>PKDJ01000129.1 GCA_002862545.1 Pseudomonadota bacterium | reverse complement strand
GCCCCCCTCTCCAGTGAGGATGTGCTGCGCGCCACCTTCAACCTGGCGGACGCACTGTCGCACCTCCACAGCTACGGGGTGGTCCTCAAGCGCATCGAGGCCGGCAACATCCTGATCGCGCCGAATGGACAGGTTCGTCTCTTCGACCTGGAGGTCGAGCAGCTCTCGGATCGGCCGATTCGTCCCTGCGAGGACTTTACCCAGCCGCCGCTCCGCGATGTCCGCGACATCTGTGAGATCCTGGGCTCGTACTGCCCCGTCGAAGACGAAGAACTTCGAACCTTCCTCAAGGATGCGCGCCGCGGCCAGTGGGAGACCGCCGACCTCCTCGCCGGCGCCGCCACCCAGTTCGCGAGCCGACGTCGACAGCCCTTCCGCGGCCTCTCCCGCGCCGCGGGCCTCAGCGATCCGGGCATGGTGCGCAGCCTCAACGAAGACGCCTTCCAGTGGCGTGCACTCGGAAAGAACGCCAGCCTGATCGCCGTGGCCGATGGCATGGGCGGGCACTTCAGCGGGGATGTCGCCTCGCAGCTCGCCACGCGCACGGCCTGTCGAGCCATCCAGCGAAAGTTCGGCGACAAGGACGCCTGCACCTGGGCTGAGGCGCCCAAGCTGCTCGAGGAGGGCTTCGAGCAAGCCAACCTCGCAGTGGTGACCTTCGCCCACGAGCATCGCCGTCACATGGGGACGACCCTCGTGTGCGCCCTGCTCGTCACCGAGGGCACCAAGTCCAAGGTCTTCGTCGGCCACGCCGGCGACAGCCGCGCCTACCTCCTTCGTGATGGCGAGCTACGCCGGTTGACCGAGGACCACTCGATGGTCGCCGCGATGGTGGCCGCGGGCAAGATCACCGAGGACGAGGCCCGCACCCACCCGAAGTCCAATGTCCTGCTGTCATTCCTCGGCAACTCGGACGATCTCGAGCCCGACATCGAGGGCTTCGACGTGATGCCGGGTGACCGGCTGTTGATCTGCTCGGATGGCCTGTGGGGCGAGGTCGTCGATGCAGACATCGAGCGCATCCTCGGCACGGACATCGACCCACGACGCACCGTCAACCGGCTCCTGCGCGCGGCCAACGATGCGGGTGGCAGCGACAACGTGACGGCCGCGGTCGTCGATATTCCCTGGGAATGAGCCGCAGACTCAGGCGACGGCCTGGCTCCCCTGCCGCCACGTGACCCAGCGCACCTGAGCCGTCTGCACCACGGCTCCGGCGGCGGCCGCCAGCGCAGCCATCGCCAGCTCTTCGGCCTCGATCGCTCGACCCTGCTCCATCAGGATGCGGGCGTAGTCGATCGTCTCTCGGACCGTGAGATCTCCGATCAGGAGCGCCACGGACGTGTCGGCGATGTGCCCGAGGCCGAGATCTCGCAACAGGATCTCACTCGACACCTCGCCCATCGCAAAGAGAGCACCAACTAAATCGGAGAGTGTGAGACCGAGATGGAGCATGGAGTGCCTCGCTAGAACGACATTCCGACCGGCCGTCCGGTTTTACCGTACACCCAAACTGACCCATCGTCCAGAATTGGATCGGGGCACGGCGCAGACGAACCACTCCACACACCGTGGCCCCGGAAGCGCACCGCGTAGCCGACGCAACCCTGACGCCCCTCCTCCTGACGAGGCGGCTCAGCGCTCGATGGCGACCCAGGGCGGAAGGTTCAAGTCCTCCTCGCCGCGGTTGTTGATCACCCGCGTGGGACCCAGATCGGGCCGCTCGTCTTCGTCGAGCATCTCGATGCGGCCCGCGTACCAGTAGCCGCCGTCGTCGAAGAACGCGCCCGCGGTCACGGTGCCCTCGAGGGCCCAGACCCTCTCGGTCATGTAGCCCTCGTCGATATCGAAGATCGACACGCCGATCAGGTCGAGCTTGTAGTTCTTGATGGCCTCGGGGCCAGAGGTCTTGGTCTCGCGGTCCAGCGGCACGCTGACCATTCCCCGGCCAATGCTCTGCACCAGAGTGTGCCCCTCGAAGTGGTTCAGGTAGTGCTTGACCATGTTTGTTCCAGCCGGCGTGATGTTCACCGGCGCCGGCATGCTCATGAGGGTCGAGTTGTACTCGAGCCAGTCGCCCTCGTTCAGCTGGTTGAACTTGCGCAGCTTGAGATGAAACCCACTCATCAAGCGGTCGAGCACCTGGTTCATCAGCTGGTTCTGAAGCGACTCCCTTCGGTTTCGCGTCGTGACACCCTCGATCTGCGTCTGTGCGACGCGCCCATCGTCCAGCACCTGCAGCTGCAGCTTCGCCCCGGTGAGCTTGGCGTCCACCTCCGCGAGCGTGCGCTCGGCCTGCGCAAGGGGCTTCGTGCCGCGCTCGCTCCGCTGGACACCCGCCTGCATCGAGAAGTCCTCGACGTCACACAGCACCTCGTACCGCTTCTTGCCGAGCTTCCAGTCCTTGTCGCAGGCAATCACCGCGCGAACCTGAAAGGAGTTGGTGCGAAACTGGTCGTTCTCATTCGAGGCCATCATGAGCGCATAGGGCACACCCATCTCGGTCATGATCAACCAGCGCGTGCCGTCCCACCTAGCGAACAGATCGCCGTAGACGATGACCTCTTCGATCATGTCGTCATCTGAGGCACTGACCGGAGCCACCGTCGCATCGGCGGGAGCAGCAGGTGCGGACTCGCTCGTCGTCGGCTCGACAGTAGAACCCTCGGTCTCCTGCGCCAGAGCACCGGCAGCGAGGAGCCACCATGCGAGGGTCGTGCACACCATGTTCACCTCCGACCGCCCCTTAAGGCCGCATCAACCAGACGTCGCGCCCAAGGCGTGTCCGTGTGTCGCTAGAGACACCTCGAGACCACGAACACAGCGTGACGCTCGACGCACTACCGGGTACGATCGCGGGCCGTCATCGCTCGGAGTCTCGATGCACCTCTCCTTGCTCCTGGTCGTGCTGCCTCTCGCCGGCTGCTCCAAGATTCCGCAGGCGAACCCCGAGTTCAGTGATGCGGTCCAGTACCTCTTCCAGGCCTTCGAGGCGCCGCCTCAAGATGTCGCCTTCGCCATCCGGGAGCTGGAGGGCCAGATCTACCAGGGCATGGATGTCGCCTCGAAGAACGTCAATGACCGCGCGCTCGCTCCCGAGGTCCTCACCAAGGCCGACGTAAAGGGCATCGAGCGCCCCGGTCGTGACCTCGCCAATGCTCTGCCTGTCGCTGTGGCCGCTCTGTCGCCACACGGGCCCGACGAGCACAAGCGCATCCACATGCTCGTCGACCACACCCCCGTGGAGCCGTACTCGCCCGAGTACTACGAGCGTACGTTCCTGGAGGGAGCGGACTGCTGGCTCGACAAGAGCTGCGAGTTCCTGCGCGTCGAGAACGAGCTCACGAAAGAGAACGCCCTGATGACGGTCGACTACTGGTTCCCCAAGGACTACCGCTGGGTCGACCTGAACCTGCCCGACCCCGCCGACGTGCCTGACGGCGAGGAGGCCGTCAACACGGGTGAGCCGCGCTGGGCCTTCATCGCTCGCTCCTGGACCACCGAGGTCTTCCCAGGGCGGAAGGACAACGCCGAGATTCAGCAGTCCTACAGCATCGACATCTGGGTTCCCCGTGACGGCGGCGGCTACACCGCCGGCAAGGGGGCAGAGTTCGAGACGGACAGCACTGGGGGCGGCTCGCTCCGCATGCTCTGCCTCTGGGCCGAGACCGAGTTTGGCCTGAGCGTGTCTGATGACATGGTCAGCGGCACCACCCGCAACGGCATCGACAACAACTTCAGAGCAGCAGACGAGTGGCTCGACGAGAACTGAGCCCTACGTGCCTGGTGTGGGCAGTCCGCGTCGACGCAGCCATCCCACGATGCGATCCGCTTGGTCCTCTTCGAGAAAGGCGAAGTACGACGCCCACATGATCAGGCCGAACACGGGAATCCGCATGAACACGATGATCCACCCGTGCAGCAGGAAGCCCAGCAGGAAGGCGACGGGCCGAGCTCGACGCCAGATCAGGCAGAGCGGCAGCAGAGCCTGCGTGACCACCACGATCCACGTGAGGCTGGCCGTGAGCCACGGGTAGTTGAGCAGGAGCTCCATCCCGGGGGGCACGAACTCGACGGCTCCCATCGACTCGTGAATCGCCGAGCCGTTGTGCCACCGGTCGAACTTGAGCTTCCACGAGAACGTGATCAGGTAAAGCATCACGATCTGGATCTGGATCATGCGCTGCACCCAGCCCCAGGCCTCGAGAGGTGCGGCCCCCGGCTCGGCTCGCTCCCGCAGCCAGGCATCCACGGAGAGCGCCGCACCGCCCCCCCAAGGTGCGAGGGCCAACCAAAACACGAGGGTGCGGATCACCAGGTCGCCACCGTTGATCAGGAACGTGTCCCGCTCGTGGATCGAGAGCAGGACGATGTACAGAATGATCGCGGTGGCCTTCGTGCGGTAGCCCACCGTCAGGCTCACGGAGAGCAGGATGGCACCGACCCAGACCGCCCAGACGAGCGCCGGCGGCGAGCCCGTGATCAGGAAGAAGGTGGGATCGGGCCGAAACACCGTCGCGAGGTGCTGGCTCGCCGTGATCCATCCGTCATCCGTGAAGAACATCTCCACGAGCGGCAGCATGAGGAGCAAGCAGTACAGCGTCACCACACCCGTGGCGATGCGGCAGAGCGCGAGGGCCACCATGCGCTGTGGCGTGAAGAAGAAGCGGTCCCAGGCGGAAGAGAGCCCCTCCATCATGGCGACTCCTCCCCGGTCAGCTCGAGGGTGTGGAACACCTCGCACTCCCACAGCGCCGGGTTGCGCAGCCGGGCCGTGTAGTCGACCCACTCGGTCTCTGCCCACGTCTCGTCGAGGGTGGGTGTAGGCAGACCGCAGTTGGAGAGGATGACCCGAACAGGCTCCCGTCCACCGGTGTCCACCTTGCGCGTCACGAACCTCGCCCAGTCGTCCATGGCGCGCTCGGGCAGCACCACATGCAGACGGTGACCCGTGATCAGGCGATGCTCGAACTCCCGGTAGCGGTAGCCCCACCAGGCCTCGAGGTGACCCATCTCAGCGACGCGTGGCAGCTCGAAGCGAACCCTCGTGCCATCCGCCAGCTCCACGTCGCTGACGAGGTGCGATGAGCCGAGAGGAGCGCCGGCAAACATGTACCAAGCCTGCCAGGTGCCCGTCGTGAAGTAGTACATGTCCGCGAACACGCGGGCCGCGTTGATCACGTCATGGAAAGGAAACAACCACGGGAGAGCAAGCGTCCAGTGCCAGACGATGAACCGTGAGATCCACTTCTTCCTGGTCTCCACGCTCACTCCTTCAGAGCCTGGCGAAGAGGCAGCTCCACGACCTCGTTCCGGATCTCCTTGCGCAGGAGCGCGCACGGCACGAGCTCCGTCACGGTGATGGCGTCCTCCGGTGGGCTGCGGAAGGGCACAGCACCCTCCTCAAAGTTGAAGTCTCCGGCCCACGGTACCAGACGCTGTGGTGACTCTCCCGGCGCGCTGACGAGCGCGACGACCGCGCAGCCGCCGTCCTGATGCCCTAGGACCAGCCCGACACTCGGCGCCTTGCAGCCCCTGTACGCGGGACAGACCCTCTCGCTCGCCGGTCTCACGTCGATCAGCCTTCGCTCGGGCACCACAGTGGCCGCGATGCTCGCGAGACGACGCTGAAGCGAGCGAGCCAGCTTCTGGATCGACTCGTCACTCGTCTCCGGAACGACCCTGGGCCACAGCACCACGATGCCGTCGGGCTTGCCCCGAGAGCGGCTGACCGTCTGGTCCTGCCCCAAGGCGGGCGTCGCGACACAGCAGAGCACGACACACGCACCGAGGCGCCCGCGCATGCGGCGCAGCAGCATCAGCGGCCAGTACATGGCACCTCCAGCATCGTCAGCTCGAGTGTGAGCGCACTCATGGTCGCGACTCGTCGATGAGCACGAACTCGACGCGACGATTCGCGTCGCGCCCCTCTGCCGTCCGGTTGGTCTCGAGGGGGCTCGTCTCCCCGTAGCCCGTGGCGATCAGCCGTGACCCGTCGACACCGTGAGCGATCAAGAACTCTCGGACCGCCTCCGCGCGACGCTGTGAGAGCTCGAGGTTCAGGCTGTCGGAGCCTCGACTGTCGGTGTGACCCGCGACCTCGATGCGACCGACCGCCGGGTGGGCGTTGATCACCGCGGCGACATCCGCCAGCAGGCCATCGGACTCTGCCGAGATCACCGCATTGCCAGTCCCAAAAAGGACCTTGTCGCTGATCTCGATGGCGGTTCCGGTCAGGCGTACCGCGGAGGGTCGAAGGATGACTTGGCGGGAGAGCTCGTCACCGGGGCGCGTGACGATTCTCGACCTAGAGGCTGCGTAGCCCGGCGCGGACACCAGCATCTGGTGCGCTCCGAGGCCCAGGCCCACCACGAGCACGCCGCGACCGTCCACCGACTGCACCTCGTCAGGTACACAGGTGGGCTCCGTGCTCTCCCACGCGACGAGGGCCTCCGGCACGGGCTGGCCCGCGGGGTCGACCACCTCGACCCGGACCGTCCCGGCCTCCGCCAGCTGCAGGTCCAGGGTGACTGCGCGGCCTCCCTCCAGTGCGATGGCCTCTCCCTCGCCACGCAAGCAACCATCGGCGACCGCGAACGCCCAGCGCGTGCCCGGCGCTGCATCCAGGGCGAGCCCACTCTTAGGGATGAGGCGCTCGAGAGGCCCCTCCGGTCCTTTGATGGTCGCCTGAACGGCAGCTGGAAGCCCGCGCCGAGTCGCGCGGACACTCAGCGTCCCGAGCTCGTCTGCACAGCCATCATCATCGAGCCAGCCGTTGACGACCTCGAGCTCGCCGGGGCACTCGTCCAGGATCCGGAGACTGCCCAGCTCGTCGATGTCGACGAGGCGGCCCTCCGTGACTCGGCCCCAGCCGCCCCCCAAGAAGGCGCGGTACGCCGGCACACCTGCGCCATCGGTGATGCCGCCCGCAACACCGCCGACGATGAACGCCCCACTCGAGGCGCGCGCTCGGGCCGACAGGACCACCTCGACGGGGACGCCGGTGCCCGGCATCGTGGCAGGGCGAAGCACCGGCTCGGTGATCGCCTCCAGCGTCAACCCCACCTCGTCCGTCGCCAGCCAGCCGACCGCGGCCGCCGCGACGAAGCGGTCGGACGCGACAAGGTTGTCGAGGCTGGACACGGGGTCGAGCTGCACACCAGCGTCTGCCGTGAGGGTCACGGTCTGCAGCTCGACCGTGCTCGCGACCCGAAGTCCGCCCGCGACGCCTCCCTTACCGAGAAACCGCCCCGTCACCCCCGTGGGGAGATCCAGATGCCCGGAGACGCCGAGTCCCGGGCGTCCCGGCTGTGGTGCCAGCGCGAGGCCCAGCGCAGAGAGCCGCAGGTCGCCGATCGCCGGTGGCTGCACGGTCGAGGTCTCGTCGACCGACAGCAGCGCCAGCGGCACGTGGGCATCGAGCCGGACGCGCTCGTGAATCGCCGCACCGGCAGACAGGTTTGCGACCGTCAGGTGGTCGACGACCGACTCGACCACTGGGTCGGACGAGCCCACCTCGGACTCTAGGACCCGGACCAGCGGAGCCCGAGCGTAGTCGAGCAGCAGTGAACCGAAGGCATCGCCCTGCGCCAGAGCACCCGGGCGCACCGCGAGCAAGGGATCACGCAGATCGCCGTCGATCGCCGCCGGGTGAAGGCGGTGGGCATCAAAGCCGCCATCTTGGGCGACCGCCACACCGATGAGCGCAATGGCCAAGGCATGCAGCACGACTCGGTGTATCACAGGCGACGTGTCCACCGAATCCCACTCCCCGCTCCCGACTCCCTGGCAGATCCTCTTCGCCGCTTCAGGCGGGGTGGGACTGGTCTACGAGATGGTCTGGATGCGCCGCCTCTCGGTCCTGCTGGGCGGAAGCGCGCTGGCCTCGGCCTTCACCATCGGGGCATTCATGGCCGGTCTCGCCGTGGGCGCACTTGCCGCTCGGTGGCTCCGTGGCCCTGCACACCGCACCTACGCGAAGCTGGAGGTCGCGGCCGCCCTCTGGGCGCTGGCCTTCCCCATCCTCCACGAGCCCCTCGCCGCCTGGGGCGTGACCACTCCGGGCGCCCGCTGGCTCGTCGCGGCTGTGCTCCTGATCCCACCAGCAGCTGCTCTAGGAGCGACCTGGCCTGTCATCGTCCGGTCGCTCACCGCCAAGGCCGCGGCACGGCTGTACGCCCTCAACACGACCGGTGCCGTCGTGGGTGTCCTCGGCTCGACCTTCCTGCTCCTCCCCAACCTGGGCGTGCGGGGCACCGAGCTCGCCGCCGCGAGTGCGGGCCTCGGCGCTGCAGCGCTCGCCCTACAGCTCGGACCGCCGGGGGAGAGACGCTCCATGGGCGTCGCGTCGAGCCAAGCGACATGGCCGTGGCTGCTGGCCGCTGCTGCGGCCGGATTCTCGGCGCTTGGCCTGGAGGTCATCTGGATGCGCCTCGCGGCCGTCGCGCTCGGCGCCACGGTGCAGACCATCGGCTTGGTTCTGGCCACCTTCCTCGGCACCGTGGCTCTCGGCGCAGCCCTAGGCGAGCGCTGGCCCGCCGAGCCCCGGACGGCCATCCCCTGGGCTCTGGGCGCACTGGGGGCCCTCGCGCTGCTCGGTGCCTCGGGCTGGGGGCTGCTGCCCTACGGTGTGGCACAGCTGTACTCAGCCGCCGGTCCGTCCGGCCCATCCTGGGGCGCTGGTGCTCTCGCCGTCCTCCTCATGGGAGCGGCACCCATCGCATCCGGTCTGGCCTTCTCGCTCCTCGTTCGCTGCCTCGGCCCCGAGAGAGCCGGTGGCCTGTACGCCGCCAACACGGTGGGCAGCATCGCCGGCGCCTGGCTCGGCGGCCTCTGGGCTCTTCCCGTGCTCGAGGCGCGCGGAGCGGTGCTGCTGTTCTCGCTCGTAGCTGCGCTCTCCGCGCTACCGCTGGCGGCTCGCCCCTGGCCGGCCCTGCCCGCTGTCGTGCTGGCCGTCTTCCTGCCGACCTGGGATGCACAGCTGTTCGCGGTCGGAGTGCACCTTCGGATCAGTGACTTCTCCGACCCCTCCCCTCGCGCGATCCGGCAGTTTGCCGATGAAGGCTGGACACTGTTGGCCTATGACCACGGACCGACCGGCGCGGTCGCAGTGGGGCGCAGCAACCGCACGGGCAACGTGTGGCTCTCGATCAACGGCAAGGTGGACGCCTCGACCGGCGACGACATGCCCACCCAGGAGCTCTCCGGGGTGCTGCCGGTGCGCGCCGCAGGCGGCGCGGAGAGGGTGCTGGTGGTGGGCCTCGCGTCCGGCGTCACGGCGGGGGCGGTGCTCGCCGAGCCCGGCGTCGAGGAGCTCTTGCTCGTCGAGCTGGAGCCAGCGGTGGTCGCCGCGTCCCGGTACTTTGACCATGTGAATGGTCGCCCCCTCGACGACCCACGCACCACCCTGGTCCTCGACGACGCACGCGCCGTGCTCCAGCGACCGGGCCCGGCCTGGGACGTCATTGTCTCCGAGCCGAGCAACCCCTGGATCACCGGTGTCAGCAGCCTGTTCACCCTGGAGTACTGGCAGGCCGCGCGTGCCCGACTGCGCCCGGATGGTGTGCTCTGCCAGTGGGTCCAGCTGTATGGGCTGGGACCGGAAGAGCTGCGCGGCGTACTCCGAACCTTCACACACGTCTTTCCCGACACCTGGCTGTTCGTGACGGTGGATGGCTCGGATGTGCTCCTGCTTGGGGGAGCCGCAGAGCTGCCGCCGAATCTGCCGGCCCGTCCGCTGCTCACCCCCGAGCAAGTGCGTCGCTTCGCCGGCTCCGGCTGGCTCAACACCGACGACCGCCCACGGGTCGAGTGGGAGGCGCCGCGGTGGCTGCACTACGACACAGGGGCCAGCAACCACGCCCTGCTCCGAGCCGCTGCCGAGTGAGCGGACTCAGTCCAGCGTGATGTCCTGGAAGTTGGGCCCCCCGGCGACCTCGAACTCGAAGCCGTCCAGGATGTACCGACCCGTCGGCAGCATGCCTCGGAAGAATCGATGCTCGGCGAGCTCCACCCGCGCGTTGTCGATGCTCGCTCGCGCGTCGGGCGCGAACGGCTGATTCGGACGGATCAGCACGGGGGCGCGCTTGCCTCCGACGCGAATGCGCACGCGACCGTAGTGCGCCTCGAGGTCGTCGAGCTGCTGCATCGCCTCGTCGATGGGCGTGCCTGGCTCCACGAGCTGGCCGGCTCCCGAGCGGACCGCAGACTTCAGCCGGTGCAGGCACGCGAGGGTGATGCCGGAGTCGCGCGCCGACTGTGCTCCGAGCAGGTGAGCCGAGACGGACAGAGTCGTCCCCAGCTCGACGAGCCGCTTGTACGCGCGCTCGACGCCGGACCAGGCGTTCTTGGTCGCGAGCGTCTCCAGCTCCTGCTCGAGGCGCTCACGCTCCGAGCTCTCTCTGGGTTCGGCACGACCGGCAAAAGCTGGGACAGAGGCCCCGACAATGAGACAGACGATGAGGAATCGCATGAGGGATCTTAGCGAGAAAGAAGCCGTAGAGCACCACGCTCTCGTTCCGACGCCGTAGACCCTACGCTCGGCATGACCATGCCAACGACGACTTACATCGTTCTATCTTCACTTACGCTTGCGTCGCTTCTTCTCTGGCTCCTCGACACGGAAGGTGAACGGGAGCACGACGTCGCCCGTGGCGTCAGGGCGCGACGGCGCGGGGGGCTGCCAGGCCTCGACGACCTTCTCGAGACAGCGCAGCAGCGCGGGGTCCTCCACCTCGCCGTAGACAGAGGTGCTGACGATGAAGCCGTCTCCTCGAATGACGGCACCGAGGAAGGCGTAGCCCGCGAGCTCCGGGCGCTCGGCCTGCCTCCGCTGGTAGCAGACCTGGACCAATGGCAGCAGAGGCTGCGCGGTGGCCTCGGCGGCCGCGAGCGTGATCGGTCCCGTGATCCTCGCCTCGTGCCGGTAGACCTTGGCAGGCGACTCGGGGTCGGGGTCGGGCCAGAGTGCAGTCGTCGGCGAGGTCCGAGCGGGCGCCGCGACGGGCGGCGGGGGTGCAGGCTCGGGAGCGACCTCTGGCTCCGACATCTCCGCCGGCTCCGGCTCGGGAGGCACGTCCATCTCGACCACAGCCACCGGAACGTCGTCGACTGAGACCGGTGCGACCAGGGGCTCATCGACCGGCTCGATTGGCTCGACCGGCTCGATTGGCTCGACCGGCTCGACCGGCTCAGGAGAGACCGCAGGCGCCGTGGCCACGACCGGCGCCTCTGGCGCTCCGCCCGGAGTCATCGGAGACCCAAGCCAGCCGGCCTCTTCGAGTGCCTCGGCGAGTCCCCCCACCAAGGCGAACATCGGTGTCTCCACCTCGTCGACAGGCAAGACCGTCGTCACTTCGTAGCGACGCGGGGGCAGCAGCCAGTACTCCCGCCAGTCCACTCCTGCTGCGCCCGAGGTGCTCTGCTTGCGGACCGTGTAGCGAAGACCAGGAGTCTGCATACCCTCCTGCGCCGCGACCACGAGACGGTACGTCCCTCGGTCACCGGTCGGTCCCTCGAACTCGGCATGGATCATCGTGTCTTCGGCCGCCCGAGTGCCCAGAGAGGCCGTGTACGTCGCACCGATGTCGAGTCGATCACCGTCGCGCGTGAGGGTGACCTGGACATCTAGCGCTCCCGTCTCCAGGAGCCGTCGAGCCAGTCGCTCGCCGAGGCTCGGTGTCGCCAGCGGATCGGTGTCGCCCGATAGAGAGCGCTGCATGGCCTCGACACAGCCCGCCGCATCGCCGCAGCCAAAGAAGAGCGGATCGACGTTCTCGAGCGTGCGCTGCACCTCGAAGCGGTGCTCGAAGGGGTCGTACCGAACGGTCGTCACCAGTCGCTCGAAGCCCTCCAGGCACGCGGTCTGCACCATGAACAGACCGCTGACGACGAGCAGACCGAGCCCACGTCGAAACATGCGCATCCTCCTGGCCAGCGTGGTAGCACATCGGCCTCCCGGAGCCCTCATGTCCGACCGACGCTTGTGGTTCACTGCAGACCGACAGCGCTTCTGGCTCATCCCAGAGGGAGAGCCTCTTCCCCCCGGGCCCCTCCGCATCCGCACGCTGGGGCTCGCCGCACGGGACGTCGACGACAGCGCCCTCCAGACCTGGGAGACCTCCGCCTCCGACGCGGCCGCCTTCATCGACGAGGGCCTCGCAGAGACGCTACGGAGCGCGACCCGAGGCCTGCTCGCCGCCGAGCTCGATCCGGTCGAGCTGCTCGGTGGCAGCATGGGCGAGTTCCTCACCAATCCGGATGCCGTGAGAGACGGCCTCAGCAGCGTGCGTGCGCGCGTGACGGCGACCCTCGAGGATGCGGGAGTTCCAGACGACGCCGCAGCGAAGCTGCGCGAGCGCCTCGCTGCGATGGACGATGCCGTGCGAGGTGAAGACAGCAACCTCGCACAGAGCCTCGAGCGCCTCGAGGAGCGCATCGAGTCGACGCTGCCCCAGGTCGCCGAGACACTGAGCGGTCTCGCCGGGTCGCTCCGAGCCTCCGCGGCTCGCCTACGCCGCGGACAGGGCGAGACCGACTGAGGCGCCGACGTGACAACCGATGATGAGCCCTCGCTGCATGGAGGGTTAGTGTGCCGGCACTCACCATCTTAGTTAGTGAGTAGTCACTTACTGCTCCGCGGAGCCCCGCCATCGCTCGTCCCCGCCAGGTCTCTACCGAAGCCATCCTTCACGTCGCGCGCGACGTGTTCTTGGAGCTTGGGCCTGCGGCCTCCACGAACGAGATCGCTCGACGCATCGGCCTGTCCCAGGCAGCCCTCTTCAAGCGGTTCGGCACCAAGAGCGACCTGATGGTCCGCGCACTCGCGCCACCCCACGAGCCCCCCTTCCTCGATGCTCTCGCGAGCGGCCCTAGTGAGGAGCCTCTCGCACCACAGCTGCATGCCATCGGACGCCGCATCGCGAGCTACTTCAGCGAGATCGTGCCCTGCATGGCTGTGCTCCGCGCAGGCGGCTTCGACATGCAGCACATCCTGCAGAGCTACGACGTTCCTCCGCCGGTGCGAGCCCAGGCCGCGCTCGGTAGCTGGCTGCAGCAGGCGCAGGCACTCGGGCACATCCGTGCCGACGTCGACGTCCACTCGACCGCCCTCGTCTTTCTGGGCGCGCTCCAGTCACGGGCCTTCCTGGCTCACCTGCTCGGCAGCGTGCGCCCAGTCGTCCTGCCCGACGATGACTACATCGACCACCTGGTGGATGTCCTCTGCCGAGGCATCCTGTGTGAGGAAGCGGCATGAGAGCTGCCGTCCCTGCCCTTCTGGTGTTGCTCTGGGCCGCGCCGGCACGTGCCGGCCGCCTGGAGGCGCTCGGGCCCGAGACCACCACGACATGGACCACGGGTGAGAGTCCTCCCGTGTCTGCGACCCCGTGGTGGCAGACGCTCGGCGACACCGCACTCGCCGGTGTCCTCGATGCGGGTCTGGGCGGCAACCTCGACCTGCAGGCTGCGTGGGGCCGACTCGACCAGGCCCGAGCCGGCGCACTCCAGGCCGCCTCGCCGCTGATGCCGTCGGTGACCTTCGACATCACGACGTCCACCCAGCCCATCGACACCTTCGGCTTTCAGTTCTCGGCCCTCGGCTTCGGCGGGGGGGGCTCGGCGGCAGCCGCTCCTCCAGCGACGGAGCCGACGACGACGACACCGACCGGCACGACGACGGGCACTGCCGGTCCGCCGGGCTCACTCGAGGCTCCTGCAGCGCCCGTGGTCCCGGAGCTGCCCGAGCTCTTCCACAGCGGCCAAGGCGCACTCAACGCACGCTGGGTGCTCGATGTCTTCGGACGACAGACACTCGCTTGGCGCGCCTCACACCACGAGGCGAGTGCGGCCGAGGGTGACCGGGCGGCCCAGGCCATCGCAGTGACCACGCTGATCGCCGAGGCCTACTACGACGTGGCGGTCTCCCGGGCGCGGGTCCGGGTCATCGAAGACCAGATCCTCGCACAGGAGCAGCTGCTGGAGCTTCTCCGGCTCCGCTTCGAGGCCGGCTCAGCCACCGGCCTCGACGTGCTCCAGCAACAGCAGGCTCTTGCCGGCACACGCGCCATCCTCCCGCCAGTTCGCGCCGGTCTCCGGGCCCGGGAGCTGCAGCTGGCCTTGCTGCTCGGCCGCCCACCCGCCGACGTACCCACGGTCTCCGACATCCTCCCGCCTCCCGCGCCCCTGCCTCCCCTCGGGCGCCCGGCTGACCTCGCCGACAACCGTCCCGACGTGCGCGCCGCGGCCGAGCGACTCACGGCCTCCCACCAGCGCTCGACGAGTGCGAAGCTCGGCTTCGCTCCAACGCTGTCAGCCAGCGCTGCCGTGGGTCGCCAGTTCACGTGGCTCACCGAGTACGACGACCAGCCCTTCTGGAATGTCGGGGTCGGCGTGTCGGTGCCGGTCTTCCAGGGGGGCGCCGTGTGGTCCGGCGTGCGTCAGGCACGAGGGGCAGAGCACACCGCCATCGCCACCTGGAACCAGGGCTGGCTCTCCGCGCTCCAAGAGGTGGAGGCAGCCGTCGCGGCCGATGTCGAGCGTCGGGCTGCGCACGAGGCTGCAGTCGCCCAAGAGGAAGCGGCCCGGGCCACCTTCGACGAGTCCCGAGACCGCTACCTGGCTGGGCTCGACAGCTATCTGACCGTGCTTCAGTCGCAGGCCGCGCTGCAGAACGCCGAGCTCAACCGGCTGCAGGCACACCGCGACCTCCTCTCCGCTCGCATTCAGCTCCACGATGCCCTCGGCGGCCCGTGGACGAACGACCTCTGGTCCGGAGCTTCCCGATGATCGAGAAGGTACTCACCCGCGTCGTCGCCCCCCTGGCGGTCGTGCTGCTCGGAGCCGCGTGCGCGGGGGCGATGGTGGCCTTGTCCCCATCGGCCGAGCGCACGACGCCCCCTCCGAAGGTCGCCACCGTCGAGGTCGCTGAGGCCACCCCGACGGATCAGGCCGCGGTCGTCCGCGCCACGGGGGCCGTTCAGCCCGCCCGCCAGATCGTGCTCCTGCCCGAGGTCGCAGGGCGGATCGTCGAGGTCCACGACCAGCTCGTTCCGGGAGGCCGTGTCTCCGCCGGGGAGACGCTTGCGCGCATCGACGCCCGTGACTACCGCATCCTCGTGGCTCAGGAAGAGGCCCGTCTACGCCAGGCCGAGGTCGAGTTCCAGCTCGAGCTCGGGCGCCAGGGCATCGCCAAGCGCGAGTGGGAGCTGCTCGGCGACGGTCGGTCCGCCGAGGAGGTGCCGCTGGCTCTCCGTGGGCCGCAGCTGCTCGCGGCCGAGCAGGCCCTCGAGAGCGCGCGCAGCGGCCTGCAGCGCGCGCAGCTCAACCTGTCCCGCACCAACCTCCGGGCTCCCTTCGACGCCGTCGTCCTCTCCGAGTCCGTCGACGTGGGGCAGGTGGTAGGCGCCTCCTCTCAAGTGGCGACCCTCGTGGGCACCGAGGAGCTCTGGGTGAAGGTGAGCGTGCCGATGGAGCAGGTCGCCGCCGTCGAGCTTCCCTCCGACGAGGGCGCCGGCTCCCCTGCCCGCATCACGCAGCGTCTTCCAGACGGCACGACCATCCAGCGACGCGGGGCCGTGCGCCAGCTCTACGGACAGCTCGACCCACAGACGCGCACCGCCAGTCTGCTGGTCGCCATTCAGCAGCCCATGGACGGCCCTGGGCTTCCGCTCCTCCCTGGCGCCTACGTCGACGTCGAGATTCGGGGCCGCACGCTGCCGGGCACCTTCCGCGTGCCGCGCGTCGCGCTGTCCGAGGGCGACCAGGTCTGGGTCGTGAGCGACGACAAGCTCGCACGACGAACCGTTCAGATCGGCTGGCGAGACGATTCCGACGTGGTCGTCACGCGCGGGCTGAACCCGGGAGACCAGGTCGTCACGAGCCCCCTGGCGCTCGCCATCGAGGGCATGGCCGTGCGCATCGACGGCGACGCCGTCGGTGATGCGGACCAGTAGGAGGACAGCATGTCGGACTCCGACCAGGACGGGCTGCTCTCCACCGGGGCCATTGCCTGGATGGCGAAGAACCCGGTCGCCGCCAACTTGCTGATGCTGATTCTGCTGATCGGCGGTCTGATGACCGTGCCAACACTCAAGCAGGAGGTCTTTCCAGAGTTCACGCTCGACGTGATCAGCGTCTCCGTGCCGTACCCTGGCGCCTCTCCGCAGGAGGTGGAGCAGGGCATCGTGCTCGCCGTCGAGGAGGCCGTGCGAGGCATCGACGGCGTGAAGCGCGTCTCGTCGGTCTCGTCCGAGGGCGCAGGCTCGGTCAACGCCGAGATCTTGATCGATGCCGACCCCGACCGGGTCCTGGCCGACATCAAGACCGCCGTGGACCGCATCCGGACCTTTCCCCTCGACGCGGAGGAGCCGAGCGTCACCATCGTCAGCCGCAAGCAGCCCGTGGTGTCGATCATCCTCGCTGCCGACGTGGAGCTGCAGGCTCTCCAGGCCATTGCGGAGGGCGCCCGCGCCCAGCTCCTGGAGTCTCCGGACGTGACCCAGGCCGACATCATGGGCGTCCGACCACTCGAGATCAGCATCGAGGTGCCCCAGGCCACACTCGAGTCCCTCGGACTGACGCTCGAGCAGATCGCGCTGCAGGTGCGCTCCAGCTCCCTCGAGCTGCCCGGCGGGTCCCTCAAGACCGAGGGGGGAGAGCTGCTGGTCCGTGTGAGCGACCGTCGCCGCACCGGCCACGAGTTCGAAGACCTCATCGTCCGCAGCACGCTCGACGGCTCGGAGGTGAGGCTCGGCGACATCGCGACGGTGACCGACGGCTACGCTGACACCGACCTCGCCTACACCCTCAACGGTCGCCCGGCCGTTCGCATCCAGGCCTATCGCGTGGGCTCGGAGACCCCGGCCGCCGTCGCCGACGCGACCCGAGACCTGGCCGACTCCCTCTCCGCCGACCTGCCCGAGACGGTCGAGGTCGTGGTGTGGGACGACGACAGCGTGCTGCTGGACGAGCGAATCGACCTCTTGGTGCGAAACGCGGCGATGGGGCTCGTGCTGGTGCTCGGCGTCCTCGCCTCGTTCCTCGAGCTTCGGCTGGCTCTGTGGGTCGCACTCGGCATCCCCATCAGCTTCCTCGGCACGATGCTCGTCCTGCCGGCCACCGGCATCAGCATCAACATGATCTCGCTGTTCGCGTTCATCGTGACGCTCGGCATGGTCGTCGACGACGCGATCATCGTCGGAGAGAACATCCACGAGCACACGAAGCGGGGCAAGAGCTTCATGCAGGCCGCCATCGACGGCGCTCGCCAGATGTCGGTGCCCGTGACCTTCTCGATCCTGACGACGATCGCTGCGTTTGCGCCGATGCTGACCGTGCCCGGCGTCTCCGGAAAGCTCTTCCGCATCCTGCCGATCATCGTGATCTGCGTGCTGACCTTCTCGCTGCTGGAGAGCTTCTTCGTCCTCCCCGCTCACCTGGCGCACGACATCCGCGTACCCCAGCTGCTGCAGCGCCTCTCGGCGCCTGTCCTGCGACCAGTGCGCGCATTCCAGGGCCTGGTGACCCGCGGCCTCGCCACCTTCACCGACCAGTTCTACCGACCAGCCCTCCTCGTCGCGCTGCGCTACCGCTACGTCACCGCAGCCGCAGGTCTGGCTCTGTTCCTGGTGACGATCGGCCTGCTCTCCAGCGGCACGGTGGCCTTCAGCTTCTTCCCGAAGCTCGAGGGCAACCTGGTGACCGTCTCTGCCCGCCTCCCGTACGGCGTCGCCATGGCTCGCACCGAGACGGTCCGCGACGAGATCGAGGCGGCCGGCTGGCGGGCCATCGAGTCCGTGGACGGCCGACCTGCCGTGACGGGAATGTTCGCCCTGGTCGGCTCGGGACCGGCCGCGGGCGGCCCGGGCGGTGGCACGCGCGCCTCGGGTGGGCACCTCGTCACGGTGGAGCTGGAGCTCGTCCCAGGCCCACAGCGTGACTTCACCGCAGCCCAGCTCACAGACCTGTGGCAGGCCGAGATGCCCAACCTCGCCGGGCTCGAGGCCATCAGCTTCAGCAGCTCAGTCGGCCCTGCGGCGGGAGCCGCCGTCGATGTTCAGCTCGCCCACTCCGACACCGACGTGCTCGAGGCCGCCAGCGGCGAGATGACCGACATCCTGCGGTCGTTCCCGGCGCTGAAGAACGTGAACAACGGCTACGCCGCGGGCAAGCCGCAGTTGGACTTCACCCTGAAGCCGATGGCGAAGACGCTGGGTCTGACCTCGAACGACATCGCCAGGCAGCTTCGGTCCTCCTTCTACGGCGCCGAGGCCATCCGCGAGCAGCGCGACCGCAACGAGCTGAAGGTGATGGTCCGCCTGCCCGAAGCACAGCGAACCAGCGAGTACGACCTCGAGCGGCTGCGCATCCGGACGCCGGCCGGCGGCTTCGTTCCCCTCGGCGCCGTCGCTGCGCTGAGCCGAGGCCAGGCCCCCACCTCGATCCAGCGCGAGAGTGGCGTCCGGAAAGTGAACGTCAGCGCAGAGCTCGGACCCGGCCAGCAGTCGGCACAAGAGGTGCTGTCCATCCTGCAGGCCGAGACCTTCGCCGAGCTCGGCGCGAAGTACCCTGGGCTCACGGTCGAGCTCGCAGGCCAGCAGCGCGAGCAGAGCGAGACCAACGCGGCACTGGGTCGCAGCTTCATCCTCGCGCTGTTCGTGATGTACACGCTACTGGCTGTTCCCTTCAAGAGCTACGTGCAGCCCGCCGTCGTCATGGCCGCCATCCCGATGGGCTTCGCCGGGGCCGTCTTCGGACACCTGCTGATGGGGTACCCCCTGTCGATCATCAGCATGTTCGGCGTCGTCGCACTCTCGGGTGTGGTGATCAACGACTCTCTCGTGCTGATCGACGCGACCAACGAGCAGAGGCGCTCCCACGGGGCCTCGGCACTCGATGCCATCGTGTGGGGGGGCACGCGCCGGCTCCGCCCCATCCTGCTCACCTCCCTCACCACGTTCTTCGGTCTCGCACCCATGATCGCGGAGCAGAGCGTCCAGGCGAAGTTCTTGATCCCCATGGCCATCAGCCTCGGGTTCGGAGTCCTCTTCGCGACCGGCATCATCCTGGTCCTCGTGCCCGCGCTGTACCTGGTGGTCGAGGACGCCGTCGGCCTCTTCTCCTGGCTGGTCGGCTTGATGGATGACACGCCCAGCGACCCCGAAGATTCGGTAGAGGACGACGCGGCCGCCGCCAAGTAGCCTACACTTCGGCCTGCCTCCGGAGGTGTTCGTGCTCCCCTTGACCGAAGTAGCCGCGAAGCTCGACCTGACCGACACGCACCTGACGCCTTGGGGGCCCGGCGCCGCCAAGATCGACCCGGCCGTGCTCGAGACGCCCGCCGCGGGCGAGGGCAAGGTCGTCCTCGTCACCGCCCTCACCCCGACCCCCGCGGGAGAGGGCAAGACGACCACCAGCATCGCCCTCGGTCAGGCGCTCACGGCGCGGGGGCAGCGGGCAGCCTGTGCGCTGCGAGAGCCGAGCCTCGGGCCCACGTTCGGCGTCAAGGGTGGCGGCACGGGAGGCGGCAGGTGTCGCCTGGAGCCCTCACAGCGCATCGACCTCCACTTGACCGGCGACCTGCACGCCGTCACGTCGGCGAACAACCTGCTGGCGGCCCTCGTGGACACGCACCTGCACTTCCGCAAGTCTCCCGCACTCGACCCTCGGCGCATCACCTGGCGTCGGGTGCTGGACATGAACGACCGTGCCCTGCGCGAGATCGTGGTCGGCATGGGCCAAGGCAACGGCCTGCCCCGACAGTCCGGCTTCGACATCACGGCGGCCTCCGAGGTGATGGCCGTGCTCTGCCTGGCGAGCGATCTCGACGACCTGAAGTCTCGCCTCGGCCGCATCGTCGTCGGCTTCGGGCCGAGCGGCGACGCCATCACGGCGAGTGACCTCAAGGCCGCTGACTCGATGGCCGCGCTCCTCGTCGACGCCATGCAGCCCAACCTGGTCCAGACCACCGAGGGCACGCCTGCCATCGTCCACGGAGGTCCGTTCGCCAACATCGCTCACGGCTGCAACTCGGTGATGGCGACCCGGGTAGCGCGGCACCTGGCAGACTGGACCGTCACCGAGGCCGGCTTCGGGATGGACCTCGGCGGCGAGAAGTTCCTCCACATCAAGGCACCGCTGGCCGGCATCGACCCGGTCGCCGTCGTGCTCGTCGCCACGGTGCGCGCCCTGAAGTACCACGGAGGCTCGTCGCTGGCCGAGCTCACGACGCCCGACCCCAGCCGTGTCGAGGGCGGCCTCCCGAACCTCCTCAAGCACGTCGAGTCACTCCGAGCCTTCGGCAAGAACCCCGTGATCGCGCTGAACAAGCGCTCCGAGGACACGGCTGACGAGATCGACGTGGTCCGGCGCGCCGCCGAGTCCTGGGGCACGGGCTTCGCCATCAGCGATGGCTTTGCTCGCGGCGGCGAGGGCTCCTTGCCGCTCGCCGACGCGGTGATGGAGGCCGCCAAGTCCCCCACCCCCCTCACGCCCATCGCGCCTCCAGACGGCACCATCGCCGAGAAGCTCCGAGCCATCGTGAGGACGGTCTATGGTGGGAACGACGTGGTCTTCGTCGGCCGCGCCAAGGGGGACCTCAAGCGCATGGCTCGCAACGGCTGGGACCGCCTGCCCGTCTGCGTGGCCAAGACCCAGTCCTCGCTGTCGGCCGACCCCAAGCTGCGCTGCCGCCCGACGGGCTTCGACGTTCCCGTCCGGCGGCTGCTGCCCTCCACGGGTGCCGGCTTCGTGGTCGCCATCGCCGGTGACATGGTCCGCATGCCCGGCCTGCCACGACGCCCCGCCTCTGATGGGGTCAGCGTCGTCGACGGCGTCATCACGGGTCTCTGAGTGCCCCTCGCCGTCCACCTCACGGCACTCGGCTGCCGCCTCAACGAGGCCGAGCGCGACGCCTGGGCCGTCGCTCTTCACCGCGGTGGCGCGCAGCTCGTCGACCGGCCGGCGGTAGCAGACATCGTGGTCCTCAACACGTGCGCCGTCACCGCGAAGGCGGCCCGCACGTCGCGCAAGCGCGCACGGGCCCTGCGACGGGAGGCACCAGGCGCAACCCTCGTGGTCACCGGCTGTGCGGCCACGCTCGATCCGGACGGAGTCCCCGAGGCCGACACGGTGATCCCGAATGCCGACAAGGACACCCTCGCCCAGCAGATCCTCGCTGCCCATCCCGCAGAAGACCCCATCGGTCTCTTGCTGACCCGTCACCGCCGCACGCGGAGGTTCGTCAAGGTGCAGGACGGGTGCCGGAACCGCTGCACCTTCTGCATCGTGACCGTTGCCCGCGGTGCAGAGCGCTCCCGTCCACTCGTCGAGGTGGTCGACGAGGTGCGACGGGCGGTGGAGGGGGGTGCGCTGGAGGTGGTGCTGACCGGCGTTCACCTCGGTGGCTTCGGCGAGGAGCACGGCACCGACCTCGCCACACTGGTCGACGCACTGCTCAGCGAGACCGAGCTGCCGCGCCTACGAATTGGATCCCTCGAGCCCTGGAAGCTCACCGACGCACTCACGGAGGCCATTCGACACCCGCGCCTGTGCCCCCACCTTCACCTGCCCCTGCAGTCGGGCAGTCGGGCCGTGCTCAAGCGCATGGCCCGTCGCGGCACCCCATCCGACTTCCTGCGTCGCCTCGAGCAGCTGCGCACAGTGCGCTCCGACCTGCTCGTGACGACGGACATCATCGCCGGCTTTCCGGGGGAAACAGACCAAGACCACGCTGCGACCTGCGCGTTGCTCGGTGCAGCAGGGCTCTCGGGTCTGCACGTGTTTCCGTTCAGCGCCCGTGAGGGCACGGCTGCCGCCCGAATGCCCGGGCAGCTGCCGCACGCCATCGTGCGCCAGCGCGCGGCGGACCTTCGGGCCCTGGATGCCCATCTCCGAGGTGCTGCGCTCCAGGCCGCCGTCGGCACCTCGCGCCCTGTCCTCTGGGAACGCCACGGTGGCCTGACCGACACGTTCCTGCCGGTGCTCCCGACGAACGCACCGCCGAACAGCCTCGAGGTCGTGGAGCTCGTGGGTGTGCGCGACGGGGCGCTGGTGGCTCGCGCCTAGGCTGCTGCGGACTTGGACTTGCGCTTCTTTCCGGAGCGCTTCTTGTGCCGGGCCCGCGCGTTCTTGTTGGAGCAGTTGCGGCTGCAGTACTTGCTGTTCTTGCGCCGCTCATTCGCACAGGTGGCCCAAGCACACCGCATCGGGTGCCCCTCCGGGAGTCCGACGCCCGGACCGCCCTCAGCAAGCTCGGCCTCTGGCGGGGCCGGCGGCGGCTCAGGCAGCTCCACCTCGTCGACCGGGGCGGCAGGCGGCAGCGGCTCGCGCTCCGGAAGCTCGGCCGTGGGGTCGCTCTCGCGCAGGGCATCGACCTTTTCACGCCAGCGGCGGTCCTGCTCGGCCTTGCGCTCGGCCTCCTGAGCATCGGCCTTGCGCCTCTGCTCCTCGCGGTAGCGCTGCTGGTACAGCATCGCCTTGCGCATCGCCGCCTGGCGCTCCACCTCGGCCTTCTCACGCTGGATGCGCGCACGCTCCGCCCGCTCGCGCTCGCCAGCCTCGGCCTCGTAGGCGCGCTTCTGGCGCTCGTACTCCTGCTCAATCTGATCGCCGAAGAGCTGTCTGCCGCAGCGACAGCTGAAGATCAGCTCGAACGCACGCGTCGGCGTAAACGTGCGGTTGTCCCGCACGATGTTGAAGTCGTTTCCATTGCACTTGGGACAAAGGAACTTGAAGGCCATCCGGCTCGCTCCGTTGGGCTCGGCTGTTCGTGAGGCTCCGGCGTGGTGGACGCTCGCGCGGTCGATGGGACAGGATGAGGGGCTGCCAGCTCCGCATCGGGACGCGCAAACGTTGGTAGACACTCCGGATCGTCGGGTGCCGCGGCCATTCCTTCACTGCAGCGAAGGAACGGACGATGGCTCCGGAGCGCTGCGCGGTGATTAGCCACCGAGAGGGTCATCGTCCACCCCTCGGCGTCATGCTTCACCCGCCCGCGACACGCGCGAGGAGCAGGCCATCGCCGATTGGAACCAGCATTCCAGTGGTTCTCGGGTCTCTCTTCGCTGCTGCAACCGTGTTGCGAATCGCAACAGTGGAGGGCTCGGTGTCCTCCTCGTCGGCAACCGCCCCACTCCACAGCGCATTGTCGACAGCGACCAGTCCACCGGGTCGCACCAGCCCGACCGCCGCCTCGTAGTAGGCCGGGTAGTTGGCCTTGTCTGCATCGATGAACGCGAGGTCGAAGGTCCCGTCTGCGCCATCGGCGCGCAGCGCGGCCAGCGTCTCGAGCGCAGGGGCGAGCCGCAGGTCAACCTTGTGCCCTACGCCGGCCTCGTCCCAGTAGCGTCGGCCCACCGATGTCCACTCGTCCGAGACATCACAGGCGACCAGCTCGCCGTCCTCCGGAAGTGCCAGTGCCATGCACAGCGCGCTGTAGCCGGTGAAGGTGCCGACCTCGAGCACCCGGCGCGCCCCCAGCAGCTGAACGAGCAGTGTCAGGAAAGCCCCTTGCTCGGGCGAGATCTGCATCCGCGCCCACTCCATGGTGGCCGTCTCCTCTCGCAGACGCCGACACACCTCGGGCTCGTCCACCGTCGCATCGATGAGCCAACGGTGCACCCCCTCGGGGAGCTGCCAGGTGCGACTCGACATGGGGCCTCCGTCAGTCAGCGAGAATGGGGCGCAGCCAGCGGGTGGCCTCGTCGAGGCTCCAGCCCTTGCGCTCGGCATAGTCTGCGAGCTGGTCCTGTCCGATGGCCTTGATGCCGAAGTACCGGGACGCCGGGTGACCAAAGTACAGCCCACTGACCGCCGCCGCGGGCCACATGGCACACGACTCGGTGAGCTGCAGGCCGATGCGCTTCTCGACATCGAGGAGCGTCCACAGGGTGCGCTTCTCGGTGTGGTCGGGCTGTGCCGGGTAGCCGGGCGCCGGTCGGATGCCGGCATACCGCTCCTTGATCAGCGCCTCGAGAGGCAGATCCTCGTCGGGGGCATAGCCCCAGAGCTCTCGGCGGACCTTGACGTGCAGCCACTCGGCAAACGCCTCCGCGAGACGGTCGGCCACGGACTTGAGCAGGATGGAGCGGTAGTCGTCGTGGTCGGCCTCGGCAGCGGCGACGAGCGGCGCGAGGCCCTCTCCGGCCTGGACCGCGAAGGCACCGAGCCAGTCTGCTCCCTCATCGGCCGTCCGCACGAAGTCGGCGAGGGACATGGTCGGACGGTCTCGGCCATGCTGCTGCCGGATGCAGTGCATCGTGGCCAGCGTCTCCCCGGCGTCGTCGTACAGGTCGATGTCGTCGCCGCGGCGGTTGGCCGGGAACAGGCCGACGACGCCGGTGGGTGCCAGGTGTGCGCCCTCCTCCAGCTCGACCAGCAGCGCCTTGGCATCACGGAGGAGCTTCCTGGCCTCCTCTCCCTGACGGGCATCGTCGAGAATGCGTGGCCAGGTGCCCCGAAGCTCCCAGGCGTGGAAGAAGGGCGTCCAGTCGATCAGTGGAATGAGCTCCGAGATCGTGGGTGCGACCTCGGTGATGCCTGGCCGCAGCGGTGTGGGTGCCGGCCGGCTGAAGTCGACCTCCAGCGACCGCTCTCGGGCCTCGGCGAGGGTGCGCCCGGGCCCCTTCTTGCCGCCAGCACGGCGGATGCGGACCTTCTCTTGGTTCGCCTGGACGCCAGCGATGTACTCCGTCGCGAGCTCTTCACTCGTCAGGCTGGAGGCCACACCGACGGCCCGAGAGGCATCGGTGACGTGAATCACAGCGCCGTCGTAGGCCGGCGCGATGCGCAGGGCGGTGTGAGCCACCGAGGTGGTCGCTCCGCCGATGAGCAGCGGCGTGGTGAAGCCCTGGCGGGTCATCTCCTCGGCGACGTGCACCATCTCGTCCAGCGACGGCGTGATCAAGCCCGAGAGCCCGATCAAGTCGGCGTCGGCCTCCCGAGCCGCGTCGAGGATGGTCTGGCTGTGCACCATCACCCCGAGGTCGACCACCTCGAAGTTGTTGCACTGCAGCACGACGCCAACGATGTTCTTGCCGATGTCGTGCACGTCGCCCTTCACCGTGGCGAGGACGATGCGGCCCTTGGACTCGCCCGCCTCCTGGCTCTCCTCGATGAAGGGCACCAGGTGCGCGACGGCCTTCTTCATCACCCGCGCCGACTTGACGACCTGGGGAAGGAACATCTTTCCGGCGCCGAAGAGGTCGCCGACGATGTTCATGCCGGCCATCAGCGGGCCCTCGATGACCTCGATGGGACGCTCGACCCCGAGCCGCGCCTCCTCGGCGTCGTCGACGACGTAGTCTGCGATGCCGTGGACGAGGGCGTGGGCCAGGCGGTCCTCCACCGTGCCCTCCCGCCAGGACAGGTCCTGCTTGCGCGCGCGCTTGGCGCCCTTGGCCGAGTCGGCGATGTCGACCAGGCGCTCGGTGGCGTCGTCGCGACGGTTGAGGACCACGTCGTAGACCCGCTCCACCAGCGTGGTGTCGAGGTCGTCGAGCAGCGGCAGCGCTCCTGCGTTGACGATGCCCATGGACAGGCCTGCGTCGATGGCCTCCTTCAGGAACACGGCGTGGATGGCTTCACGAACGGCGTTGTTGCCACGGAAGCTGAAGGAGACGTTGCTGATGCCGCCGCTGGTCCAGGCGTGCGGGAGCTGGTCGCGGATGGCGCGGCAGGCCTCGATGAAGTCGATGGCGTAGGTCGCGTGCTCCTCGATGCCCGTCGCGATGGCGAACACGTTCGGGTCGAAGACGATGTCCTGCGGGGGGAAGCCGATGCCCGTGAGCAGGTCGTAGGCGCGGGTGCAGATCTCGACCTTGCGAGCAAGCGTGTCGGCCTGCCCGGTCTCGTCGAAGGCCATGACGATGACGGCCGCACCGTAGCGCCGCACCAGGCGGGCCTGGCGGAGGAACTCCTCCTCACCCTCCTTCAGGCTGATGCTGTTCACGATGGCCTTGCCCTGCACACACTGCAGGCCCTTCTCGATCACCGACCACTTGGAGCTGTCGATGACGATGGGCACCTTGGCGATGTCGGGCTCGGCACCCACGAGGTTGAGGAACCGCACCATGGCGGCCTCGCTGTCGAGCAGCCCCTCGTCCATGTTCACGTCGATCAGCTGCGCGCCGTTCTCGACCTGCTGGCGCGCCACGGAGAGCGCTGTCTCGTAGTCGTCCTCGGCGATGAGGTTCCGGAAGCGCCGTGAGCCGGTGACGTTCGTGCGCTCACCGATGTTGGCGAACAGGCTGCTCTCTCGGTACACGAAGGGCTCGAGACCCGACAGCCGCAGAGCCTTCTCGAGCTGCGGGATGGGCCGCGGTGGGACGCCCTCGACCGCCTCCTTGATGGCCCGGATGTGCGCCGGCGTGGTGCCACAGCAGCCGCCGGTGACGTTCAGGAGGCCCGAGCGGGCGAACTCCCCGAGGACCTCCGCCATGTACTCCGGAGTGTCGTCGTAGCCGCCCATGTCGTTGGGCAGCCCAGCGTTCGGGTGCACCGAGACGTTGGTGTCGGCGACTCGCGAGAGCGTGTCGACGTGGGGACGCAGGTCCATCGCGCCGAGCGCACAGTTGAAGCCGACGACCAGGGGCTCGGAGTGCGCCAGGCTGTACCAGAAGGCCTCGGCCGTCTGACCGGAGAGCGTGCGGCCCGAGCGGTCGGTGATGGTGCCGCTGATCATGAGCGGGCGCGACTGCTCGGGGTGTGCATCGAACCACGACCGCACGGCGAAGGCGGCGGCCTTGGCGTTGAGCGTGTCGAAGCTGGTCTCGATCATGATGATGTCGGCGCCGCCGGCCAGCAGGCCGCGAAGCGCGACGGTGTAGCCGTCCACCAGCTCGGTGAAGGTCACATCGCGGGCGCCCGGGTCATTGACGTCCGGCGAGATCGATGCGGTCTTGCTGGTCGGCCCCAGGACGCCGGCGACCCAGCGCATGCGGCCGTCCTTCGCCTCCCAGGCCTCCGCCGACTCGCGCGCGATGCGCGCACCGGCCTCGTTGATGGCCTCGGTCCAGTCCTCCATGCCGTAGTCGGCCTGGCTGAAGGGGTTGGCGTTGAAGGTGTTGGTCTCGACGATGTCGGACCCGGCCTCGTAGTACACATCGTGCAGGCGCCGCACGATGTCGGGCCGGGTCAGGCAGAGCAGGTCGTTGTTGCCCTGCAGATCAGACGGGTGGTCGGCGAAGCGGTCGCCACGGAAGTCAGACTCTCCGAGACCGTAGGTCTGGAGGAGTGATCCGGTAGCACCATCGAGGACGAGAATGCGCTCCGCGAGGGCCGCGTGGAGCGCGGCGACACGGTCGGGGGAAGCAGTCACGGGGGCCCTCCCTGCGAGGCGCGGGGGCCTATCCGGCGAGGCTCCCCCCTGCGAGTGGGCGCAACGGACCCGGGCAGGGGTCCGGCACCATCAGGTGCCCGTCGTGCCTGTGCCCGTGGTCGAGGTCGAGCCGCCCGCGACATCGCACTCGTTCGAGCCATCGTCGGGCGCATCCTGCAGCGTACAGTCGCAGACACAGGGCCCATGCGCCTCGTCGGCAGCCTCGCAGGTCGCCTTGGCCATGCTCTCCGCATCGCCCTGTGAGACCTCCTCCGCGTCACCCGTCGTCCCACAGACCTCGGTCGCGAAGTTGTCGGTGTTGGTCGTGCAGTCGCAGACCCACTCCTGGTTCGACGAACCACAGCCCACCGCCATCATCACGGCCGCACTCATCACGAGCATGCGCATCTTGCCTCCATGGGAAGTCGCGGGATTTTTCCCAGCCTCCAGCTGCACGTCAAGTACAGCTCATCGGTTAAGCCGCCGACCATGCGACACACTCTGCTTCTCCTGACGTTCGCGGCCTGCTCCGGCCGCTCCACTCCACCCGCCTCCCCTGCCGAGGCTGCTCCGGGTCCGCTCGACGCTGAGGCCTGGGTCTCGGGCGTAGACGCCAAGCTCCACGAGCTGTGGTTTGCCCAAGAGGAAGCCTGGTGGAACTACGAGACGGACATCACCGATGCCAACGAGGCCATCGCCGTCGAGAAGGAGGAGGCCGTCATGGCCTACCTCTCCGAGGTGGTGCCGCAGGTCGCTCGCTTCGACGGCGCCGAGCTCGACGCACGCACCGCACGTCAGCTGATGCTGCTGCGTCGCGCCACAGCCCTTCCTGCGCCTCCCGAGGCGGAGGGCCGCGCCGAGCTAGCTGCCATCTCGGCCGAGCTCTCCGGCATGTATGGCAAGGGCGAGTTCTGCACCGACGCCGGCTGCCGCGACCTCGGTGAGCTGTCGACCGTCCTCGCCGAGAGCCGCGACCCCGACGCCCTGCTCGAGGCCTGGGACGGCTGGCGCACCGTCAGCCCGGCGATGAAGACCAAGTACGCCCGCTTCGTCGAGCTCGGTAACCAAGGGGCTCAGGCCAATGGCTTCGCCGACCTCGGTGACCAGTGGCGCAGTGGCTACGACATGGAGCCCGACGCCTTCGAGGCCGAGGTCGACCGCCTGTGGGATCAGGTCGCTCCGCTCTACGAGCAGCTCCACTGCCACGTCCGTGCCGAGCTCGGTGAGACCTACGGCGATGCCGTGCCCACGTCAGGTCCCCTCCCCGCACACCTGCTCGGCAACATGTGGTCCCAGTCCTGGGAGAACATCTACCCGCTGGTCGAGCCCTACCCGGGCCAGCCGAGCCTCGACGTCACGGCGGCTCTGGTCGCGCAGGGGTGGGACGACCAGAAGATGGTGAAGACCGCAGAGGGCTTCTTCACCTCCATGGGTCTGGACCCCCTCCCAGAGACCTTCTGGGAGCGCTCCATGTTCACCCAGCCCGAGGATCGCGAGGTCGTGTGCCACGCATCCGCCTGGGACGTGGGCATGCGGAACGACCTGCGCATCAAGATGTGCATCCAGCCCACCATGGAGGAGCTGGTGACCATCCACCACGAGCTGGGTCACCTGTACTACTACCAGAACTACTACGAGGCGCCCGTGCTCTTCCAGCAGGGCGCCAACGATGGCTTCCACGAGGCCATCGGCGATGCCATCGCGCTGTCGATCACGCCCACCTACCTGCACGAGCTGGGGCTGATGGACGAGGTCTCGGAGTCCGACGAGGCCGTGATCAACAAGCAGATGATGGACGCCCTCGCCAAGATCGCCTTCCTCCCCTTCGGTCGCATGATCGATCAGTGGCGCTGGGAGGTCTTCGACGGCCGCGTGACTCCCGAGACCTACAACCAGCGCTGGTGGGAGCTGCGCCTGAAGTACCAGGGCATCGCACCGCCCAGCGAGCGACCGGCCGATGCCTTCGATCCGGGCGCCAAGTACCACATCCCCGCGAACACCCCGTACATGCGGTACTTCCTCGCACACGTGCTCCAGTTCCAGTTCCACCGTGCGATGTGCGCCAAGGCGGGTCACGAGGGGCCGCTGCACACATGCTCGGTCTACGGCTCCGACGAGGCTGGCGACGCCATGAAGGGCCTCCTGGCCATGGGCGCGAGCCAGCCCTGGCCCGACGCGCTGGAGAAGATTGCGGGAACCCGCGAGATGGATGCCTCGGCACTCCGCGAGTACTTCGGACCGCTCGAGGCCTGGCTGGCCGAGCAGAACGAGGGACGGACCTGCGGCTGGTGAGCCTCAGGCCACGCTGAGGGTCATTCCCTCTCGCGCGACCACCGTGCCAGGACGCATCGCAGCCGCTTCCTCGGCGATGGTGTCCATGATGTCGTCGGTGTGGCTGGGATCGTGATGGAAGATCACCAAGCGGCCCACACCCGCAGCCTCTGCCAGGCGGACTCCCTCCTGCCAGGTGCTGTGCCCGTAGCCGACGTGCTCCGGGAACTCGGCATCGGTGTAGGTCGAGTCGTAGATCATCACGTCAGCGCCCGCGATCAAGCCCAAGATGTTCTGGTCTGGCTCGCCCGGCACGTGCTCGGTGTCGGTGACGTAGCAGATGGAGCGCCCGCCGAACTCCACCCGGTAGCCCGTGGCGTTGTTCGGATGGTTGAGGGGTGCCGTCCGAATGCGGACGCCATCGCCGAGATCGAGCGTCGCTCCCGGGTCGAAGTCCCGGTACTCCAGGGCGGCGTCGAAGACCTGGGGCGGCACGGGAAACAGCGGTGCCTGCATGAAGCCACCGAGGGCGGCGCGGAGTCCGCCGCTGCCATGGCCGAGGTGCCCCGCCCACAGGCGAAACGCGCTCTTCGACTGGAAGAACGGCTGAAAGAACGGGATGCCGATGATGTGATCGATGTGGCTGTGGGTCAGGAGCATGTCCCCCTCGATCGGGTGCTCCGCACCAAGCACCTCACCGAGGCATCGCAGCCCGCTCCCGCCGTCGAGGATGAACAGACGGTCTCCGCAGCGCACCTCGACGCAAGACGTGTGGCCGCCGTACCGGGCATGCGTCGGTCCCGGACACGAGATGGAGCCGCGCACGCCCCAAAAGCGGGCCAGGAACTGCTGAGGTGACACAAGAGACTCGGACATCCGCCCTACCATACCCCATTCAGCATAGTCGCGGAACGCCTGAGGAACAGCGAGAGATGGGCGGGGACCCCTCTGTCCGGCATCGGGCGATCAATCCCGGCGGCGGAGCAACAGCAGCAGGGGCGTGAGCGACAGCCATCCGAGGGTGCTCGGTGTGGCCGCGTCGCAGCCACAGCCCCCCGTGGACTCCAGCGCCGCCAGCTCCGTCCCGAGCTCTCCCGGATCAGGCGCCGACGACACCACCACGGGGACCTCCACCTCGATCGAGATCGGCTGACCTCCTCGCGGATAGCGACTCGCCGCACCCTTGTCGGTGACCACCACCACGAAGCTGTCGTCACCGACGTAGTCCGCGGGCGCGGTGTACCGAATCTCTCCACCCGCGAGGACCTCGACGGTACCGACGGCAGGATCGACGCCGATCGACAAGACCGCCTTGTCGTTCTTGCCGTCGGGGTCGTCCACCGTGACCACGGTGCTCCCCTGACCACCGGGCTGGACGTAGATCGTCTCAGCCGAGGCTGAAGGGGCAAGGTTGCACAGCGGCGCGTCGAGGTTCTTCCCAGTCTCGTCCTCGATCCATTCGATCAGCGCGTCCGGCCGCACGTAGATGCCGCCATAGAGACAGGGCTCATTCCAGGGCACGCCGGCGTACGACCGACTGGTCAGGCCCACCAGGTAGTCCCCCTCGTCCGTCAGCAGGTAGAGTGGTCCGCCCGAATCGCCGAAGCAGGAGTCGACCTCATTGCCGCCCGCTCCGATCTCGCCACCCGGGCTGACTGCGGGGTTGAACCCGGTGTAGATGCCATCGATTCGGTCTCTGTCACCGTCGGAGTCCTGCACGAAGGTGTAGCCCTCGTTCAGCCGGCTGTTGTACCCGCCCCCATCGATGCGCGTGCCGCCGAAGCCGACGACCGCGACCTCGGCACCATCGTAGAGGTAGTCGTCGAGGATGCACTCCTGCGCGATCAGCCGGGGCTCGTAGCCCTTGGCCTTCTCGTCGAGGATCAGGACCGCTGCGTCGTAGCTCCGCTCCCAGCTCGGGTAGACGACCGTGCGCTCGACGCCGATGACCTCACCGTTGCGCGTCCAGTCGGTCGAGCCGATCACCACGTCGGTGATCGCTCCCGCACAGTGCGCCGCGGTCAGCACCAGCCGGGGATGGATCAGCGTGCCCGTGCAGCCCACGTAGGAGCCGTACATCACGATGCCGACCGCGTCGTCCCAGTCACCCGCCTTGGCCGGCTCTCCGTTGACCACGGCCTCTGGCTGGTGCTCCCCACCGTCGCCCACTCCCAGTCCAGCGTCCTCCGCGTCGAAGACCTGGCCATTGGCTGTGAGAGCAACGAGCAGCGCGATCATCCTTTCCTCCAGTCGCTACACAGGGGTAGCGTAAATCTGCGTCCTCGAAGTCAAAGCCATGTCGAGCAGCGAGGACCCACGAATCCAGTCGACTCTCGACTGGCCTCGTCGACGACGGTGGCGTCTCGGCGTCCCCTGATGCGCATCGAGACGACGCTCGCGAGCCATGCTGGGTGCGAGACCTCACGCGACGACACGCCACCCGGGGCAGAGACCCCGCTCCCCAGAGATCAGTCCAGGTCGGGGCAGCCATCGTCGTCGTCGACACCGTCGAAGTCCTCGAGCTGCAGAGGACAGCGGTCGACAGTGTCGATCAGCCCGTCGCCGTCCGTGTCGGGGATGCCTCGCGGCTCGAGCGAGAGCATGGTCACGACACGCGCGACCGGTGAGCCGATCCCGGGTGTGAGGCCTCGCCCCACGCCAGCACGCAGCACCATCGCCGACGAGACGCGCCCCCACGCGCCGACCATGCCCTCGAGGGGTGCCCCAGCCGGGTTGGAGAGTGGCGCCGAGTAGGCGAGCTGCCCTCCCAGGTCGAAGGACAGCCCCGTGTCGGGCGTGAGCGCGTAGCCCGCACCGAGCCGATAGAGCAGCTGGTCGCCGAGGTCGACGTTGTCCAGCGTGCTCGAGGGCCCGATGCGCGTGCCGAGGTTCGCGGCCAGCAGCAGCGGCCCGAGCTCGTCGTCGATCAGCAGGGTGGCGTCCACCATGGGGCGAGCGCTCCCGAGGGGTGCTTGGGTGGTAGCGGTCGGCAGGGACGCCTCCACCGACGCGGCCAGCCCGAGGGCCGCCCTGGACTTGTCCAGGAAGGTGACCCGACCATCGAGCGCCACATCACCGATCCCACCGCCATTCTGGGTGAGCTGACCGGCCTGGAACACGTACATCGGAACGACAACTCCCAGCCGGAAGCGACCGGCGTGGAGCACACCGATGCCGTCGAACTGCAGCGCATCCGAGACGAGTGCGGTCTTCTCCGCATCGACGCCAGGGTCGGGCACCCACACGAAGGGCCGGTTGACGTACTGGAGCACCGCACGGCCCTCGGCCTTGAGGCCGCTGACGACCGAGCCGGTGCCGTCCGTCCAGAGCGTGTGCCTCGAGTCGGTGGGCGGGCGGTAGAGCTGTGCGCTCAGCTCGGGAACCGGTGGGGCGTCTTGAGCCCAGGCGGCCGCGAGCAACATGGCCAGGAACACTCGGACCTCCTCGCGGCAGCGGCCTCCTGTCACCGTCCCCATGCTCGTCCGCGACGACGGCTGGTGTCAACTCACCGTGCGTTACCTTGACTCGGGAGGTCGCGTGCCCTGGCTTGTCGTGCTGTTGCTGGGTTTCACGACGGACGGTGGCCCGCAGCCCGGTCCACCCTCGCCGCACCTGGCCTACACGAGCCACCTTCAGGCACGCTGGAGTGGCGAGTCCGCCTGGTTCCGAGAGGTTCATGGCCGCTGGGCCATCCGCTGGGACGAGCGGAATCACACCCCACGTGCGCTCATGGGTCCTGGCTCCCCCGAGGCGCACGCCGAGCTGCTCGCCGCCGACGTGGCCCGCCTCGGAGGGGTCGACCCCACGTCGCTGCTCGCGGAGGGACGGCGCACACGGGGCGAGCGGTCGGTCGTGCGCTTCACACAGCACTGGCGCGGTGCCCCCATCGTCGATGCCGGACTCGACGTGATCTCACAGCACGGGCGCGTGCACCTGATCTGGGCCCGACTGCACCGTCCTGGACTGGGCGACGCTCCCCTGCCCGGAGAGGTCGTGCTCCCCCTCGACCGCGACGGCCGGCTGACGTACCACCTGGCCACAGAGCATCACGAGGGCGACGACGTGGTCTACGTCGACCGCGACGGTCGAGAGCTCTTGCGCTGGAGCCACCGCCTTCCCCTCGAGCTCGACATTCCAGAGCGGACCGTCGGAGACGAGCGCGTCCGCGTGCCGGCTCGCCAGGTCACGGTGTCGGATGCGAGCGGGGAGACGCTGACTGACGATGCAGGCCTGCACGACCGAGAGTCACCCGTCGAGGTGGCCTTCGTGGGGCCCTTCCTCGAGGTCCTCAGGGACGAGACCACCGTGGTGGCATCGGGCATCGACGACGAGCTGATCGTCGGCGGAGAGGACGTGTCGCAGGCTGCCGCAGCCGTTCAGCATCACACCCATGCCGTGCGCGACTGGCTCGAGGAGCGCATGCCCGAGCACCCCTGGCTCCCGCAGCAGATCCCCGCGGCGGTCGACCTCGAGGGGCAGTGCAATGCCTTCTACACCCGCGGCACCATCAACTTCCTCTCCGCGGGCGGCGACTGCGTGAACTTCGGCGTCATCGCCGACGTGGTGTTCCACGAGTTCGGTCACGGCGTGCACGACCGCGGACTCCTCGCAGGCTCCTTCGCCGGCGACGTCTCCGAGGGGAGCGCCGACTACGTCTCCGCGACTCTCCTCGACGACCCCCGCGTCGGCCTCGGCGCGTTCGGGCCGGGCAGCCTGATTCGCGACCTCGAGCCGGACCGCGTCTACCCCTTCGACGCGGTGGGCCAGGTCCACAATGACGGCCTGATCTGGGGCTCGTTCCTCTGGAACCTGCGACAGCTGTGGATCGACGAGCACGGTCCGGCCGAGGGCGCTCGGCGCACGGACGAGCTGTTCCTCGATGCCCTCTCACTCGGGCCGGGCCTGACGGACCTCTACGAGGCCGTGCTCGCCGCGGACGATGACGACGGCGACCTGTCGAACGGCACGCCTCACGGCTGCGAGCTGGTCAGCCTGCTCGACCAACACGGGATCGGGCCCGGACCCATCGGCTACGTCGTGCTCGAGCACACTCCCCCGGAGGACCAGCCCAGCACGCGCGACGACCGTGTCGTCACGTGGACGCTGACGAACGGGACGCCCGACTGCGCACGCTTCGACCCGGATGGCGCCCGCCTGCGGCTCGTCGAGGAGCCCAGCGGCGCTCCCGAGAGCTGGACCTGGACGGAGGTCGTGCCCGAGCGCACGGGCAGCCGCTACACGGCCACACTGCCGGCCCGACCAGCCGGTGGCCGCACCGTGTACCACCTCTCGTGGACGACGGAGACCGGCGAGTATCCGAACACCAGCCACGGCGATGATCCCGAGGCGCTCTACGACGTCTGGTGGGGTGACACGACACCGCTCTGGTGTGACGACATGGAGAGCGGCCAGGGAGCCTGGCTCTTCGCGACCGGAGCGCTCGACGGCGCCGAGCCGAGCGACGAGTGGCGCAGCGAGTGGGCCGTCGCCCCGCCCCCCGACGAGGCCTCCAACAGCCCCTCGCGTGCTGTCTCGGGCGCCGCCGTGCTCGGGACACAGCTGGAGGGGGACGGGCAATACGGCGCCAACAACAGCCAGTATGCGCTCTCTCCCCTCGTCGACTTCGGGCTCGCGCATCCGGCGATTCTACGACTGGAGACGCAGCGCTGGCTCACGGTCGAGCGCTCCCGCTACGACCAGGCGACGCTCACCACGCTCGCACCCGACGGGTCCGTCACCGAGCTGTGGCGCAATCCCTTCGGCGAGGACGTGCTCGATCGCGCATGGGCTCGGTGGCGCACCGACCTGCGGGGCCTCGGAGAAGAGGCCGCACACTTCGCGTGGACCCTCACGACCGACCAGGGACTGGAGTACGGCGGCTGGCACCTCGACGATGTCTGTGTCGTCACGCTCGATGAGCCCGCACGACACTACCGGGTGCAGGACCTGACCGCGAACGAAGGTGCCGACGCGATCGAGCTGTCCTGGACCGACCCCTGGGTGATGCCCCTCGACCACTCGGTGCTGGTGCGAAAGCACGGCAGCGCGCCGACGGGTCCCGATGATGGCGACCGCCTTGGCGTGTTCCCGGGAGAGCCGGGCGCGAGCCGAGCCTACCTCGACTCCGACGCCGCGGCGTTCCAGCTCTGGGACTGGCACTACGCCGTGTTCGCGTCGGACGGCTCGACGCTCTGGTCCGACGTGGTCACCGGCGAGAACGCGGTGGCGGTCAGCCGTGTACCGAGCACCGCCCCCAGTGGGAGCAGCTCGTCGACGGCGCCGGGAGACGAATCGCGCCGCAGTCCGACCACCGGCTGCAGCTGTGGCGCGAGCCCAACTCCGGGCTCATGGCCGATGCTGCTGCTCCTCCTCGCCCTGGGCCGGCGCCGACGCTGACCTGCCCGGAGCCTGCTACTCGGGCACGAAGGTGGTCCGACTCACCCCGGCCGCGGCGACCTCGGCGGGAGTGAAGGGCACCGCGACCGTGTCGTTGCCCAGCCAGAGTGCAGCTTGGTCGGTGGCGTGGGTACCGTCGATGAGTCCCGACTGCCCACCCGGGATCACGTTGCGTCCCTCGACACCATCCGGCCCGAGCGCGAACACCATCCGCATCACAGGACCCGAGCCATACCGGAAGCTTCGCCCGGACAGGCCGTTGTTCGACGCGTCGATGGCGCGGTTGTCTCCATGCCGTGGGAACCACTGCAGCGCGTAGCGAGGGTCGTCGACCGTGAGGCGGTCTGCCAGCGGAAGGCGTGCTGTCGTGATGGAGAAGGGCTCGAAGATCGGCGTGAAGAGGGGGTCGTCGACATAGGCCGCCACCAAGGACCGGAACTCCACCTGGTGCCGCAGGCCCCACAGCCAGGCGCTCATGTCGTCGGTTCCAAACCCTCCCTCGGCGTCATCGGTGGGCTCCGAGGCCAAGAAGTCCAGAGCTGCAACCAGAGCGCCGACGATGACCTCGTCTTGCGACTCGACGCTCTCCGTCGAGAGCACGTCCCAGAACACGCTCTCGCCCGTGGCAGGGTTCCAGTGGTCGAGCGCCTCGGGGTTGTCGGGCCCGGTGCCCTCGAGCATGCGCATGAGCAGGCGCAGGCGACCCGCCGTGCCGCCGCTGGCGTAGACCGCTCCGGGCAGCCCCTCGTCGTCGAGCGTGTCCCGGTTCAGATCACCGAGCCAGGTGTTGAAGATCATCGTGGCGACCGCGTGCTCGCGATCTCCCGGCTCGACCGCCGAGTAGAAGGTCTCCACACCCGAGCGCGCCGGGCTGCCTGCCGCAGTCCAGGCCTCCAGCCGCTCCATGGCCTCGTCGATCCGATCCGCGCTGCCCTCGTAGAGCGCGAGCGCCCTCGCCTCGGCGTCCGTCAGCTCTGCCGCGTCGACAGAGCGAACCCGCTCCACGGCTGCAAGCATCAGCGGAGCCATGTAGCGACCGACCTGCGACTGGTGGTCGCCCTGGATCCGCTCCATGTCGTCGAGGGTCGCACCCGAGGACACCGCCTCGGCGAGGAGCTCGTCGATGCGGTTGCCCCGGTAGGCCTCGTTCCACGGCCCGCCGATGTGGTACGGCTCGTTCCAGAAGTTGCCGTCGAAGGTGATGCCTGCAGGGTCGTTGTTGCCCGTCAGCAGGTAGCCCTGCTCGGGCGTGAAGGCGTGTGGGTACTCGTCAAAGGGCACGACACAGCGCGACGGGTCTCCCCCCTGCGTCTCGTCGACCGCCCCACTGGCGTCCATCGGGATGGTGAAGGAGCCATAGCGGGTGCCGTCGATCAGCATGGTCGGGTCTGCGCCATCGACGAAGGTGCCGTCGCTCTCGCGCGGGAGATAGCCCCGGCAGGGCACCATCTCGTAGCCCGAGTAGTAGACATCCCCGTTCACGTCGGCCGCCACCAGGTTCTGGGACAGAGCGCTTGCCTTCCGCATGGCCTCGTGGATGTCCACCACGTCCCCCGCGTGCCCGATGTCGTCGAACAGCGCGAACAGGTTGCCGCCGTCGAGGCCCGTGAAGTCGAACGCGATGCCGTCGATCACGCCGTTGCCGTCGACGTCACCGGGAGTGACACAGGTGCCGGCGAGGTTGACCACCGGCCCCGCTGAGTCGCAGCCGACCTCCTCGCCCTCGACGTCGGTGATCCACTTGCCGTCCCACGTGGTGTAGCGCACCCAGCTCTCGGTGCGGCCGACGCTGCCCAGCAGCGGGATGTCGGCGATCTCGAAGCGCTCCTCGACCCCCTCGACGGGCCGCTCCTCCCCCTGGAAGACCGTGGCTGCCGGCAGGCCGTCGTCACCGAGGACCATCTGCTCGGCGTACCAGTCTGTGATGTCCCCCGAGAACTGGGTGGTCGACCAGGCGACGCGCCCGTTGGTGCCCACGCTCAGCACCGGCATCCCGACCAGGACGAGCCCGACCTGTGACTCGTCTCCCTCGCCGAGGTGCGCCGTGTCGAAGCCGACCTGGTACATCAGCGCGGGAATGTCCAGCTCGAGGTGCCCGTCTCCGGCGAACAAGGCGCGGCCGTCTGCCGAGTGAGAGCCCGCGACGGCCCAGGCATTGCTCCCCCACCCCTCGACGTGGTCGCGGCCCATGCGGTCCTGGTAGCGGTCCAGCCGCTCGCGGGCGCGCTCCAGCAGCCGCGCTTCGACCGGCAGAGCACGGGGACGACGCGGCGCCGGAGCACCGCGAGGTCTGGCGCCGCTCTGCCCCCAGCCATCCGGCGCACTCGCGACGTCGAACAGCGGTGCCACGTCCTCGAGGACCTGCCACGCGCCCGCCTGGCGCAGCTCGCCCAGCGGGGCATCGGCAAACAAGCCCTCGATGCGCGCGATGTCTGCAGTGCGGCCGACGTCGCCGGTCTCGTACCCGAGACGGAAGAGGATGGCGCCTCCGATGCCGGCGACGTCGCGCAGCTCCCAGGGCTGCATCAGCTCCGCGGGGTCCTCCTTGCCGATCAAGGGCCCAGCGAGGGCGTACTCCGAGGGCAGAGGCAGCTCCCCGGCGATCACGCGCTCGCGGTAGGCGTTGAAGCCGTCGGCGTAGGCCTGGAGCAGCGCCTGCTGCTCGCCGTCGAGAGCGGCCAGCAGGGAGTCCGTCGCGGCCGTCATCGAGATCATCCGAGACTCGAGATCGATGTCGAGACCGACGTCCCCGAGCAGCTCGCTGACCGTCCCCTTCGCCAGCCGGCGGATGAGGTCCATCTGGAACCAGCGGTCTCGCGCGAGCACGAAGCCGTAGGCCCGCATCAGGTCGTCCCGGTCGTGCGCATAGAGCCTCGGCACACCGGCGTCGGTGTGGATGACGTACACCGGCGCGTCGAGACCGGGCAGCGACCATCGCTCACTCTCGGGCACGCCGAGGAGCGGTGACGGCGTCTCCGGGGGCTCGACGGGGCTCTCGCTCCGCGGACACCCGCCAAGCAGCGCAAGCAAGATGAGTGAGTTCATCGGTCGTTCTCCATAGTCGGACCGATTTAACGCCCGCGCAGGCGCCAGGGTCGCGCGCACCCCGGTATGTTGTGCGTGTGGAGTACTGATGCACCGACGCCTCCTCCTGACACTAGCCGTCCCCCACGTGGCCCTCGCTGCCGAGCTCACGGTCAGCGAATCCGGCCCGTACACCAGCATCCCCGACGCCATCGACGCCGCCTCAGACGGCGATGTCATCCTGATCGCAGAGGGCGTGTGGACCGAAGACGTCAACATCGAGGGCCCCCGAGACCTCACGCTGCGCGGCGCAGGCATCGGCGAGACCATCATCCGTGACGGCGTGGGCTCGGCGACGGTCTACATCGCCGACGGCTCGACGGGAATCGTGTTCGAGGACCTGACGGTCGACGGGGCAGACAACCGCACGGCGGTCCGCCTGCTCTCGGGCACGGAGGCCACCTTCACCCGCGTCGAGTTCACCGGTGGGGTCCCTGGTGACGATGACATCGGCTCGGGGGTGGACATCGAGGCTGCTGCCGCCACCTTCACCGACTGTTCCTTCACAGACAACAACGGTGTCAATGGGGGCGGACTCTACGTCTTCATCGGCAGTGCCGTGCTCACCGACACCACCTTCACCGACAACACGGCCTGGTATGGCGGCGGGCTCCTCGCGACCGACGGCGGCTCGGTCACGCTGACCGGCGGCTCCTTCAGCGGCAACACGGTCTCGAGCGGGTCGGACAATGGGCTGGGTGGCGGGGCCTACCTCACAGGTGATGGCGACTTCGAGCTCGCCGAGACGACCTTCTCCGGCAACCAAGCGCTCGACGGTGACGGCGTCGGCGGCGGTGTCTTCGTCGACGGCGCCACCGTGAGCATCGTGGGCTCCCTGTTCGAAGACAACGAGGCCGAGCTCCGTGGCGGGGCGATCGGGGCCATCGCGGGTGCCGATCTCGAGGTGGAGGCCTCGGTCTTCGAGCGCAACACCGCCGAGTTCGGTGGGGCCATCCGCTGCACCGAGTCTGCGGCCTGCGACGTCTTCGACACTGAGTTCCTGTCCAACTCGGCTCGCCGAGGCGGAGCGGTCTACCTGCACACCATGGAGGGCGAGTCCTTCCTGCGGCGCAACACCTGGTGCTTCAACACCGCCGCCGGCGACACCAACCAAGACGGCGGCGTGCTGAACGTCCGAGCCAGTGAAGTGACGCTGTCGAACAGCCTCTTGCTGGAGAACGAGGCCGACGACGACGGCGGCGCTCTGCACCTCGAGCTCGACGCCTACGCGCTCGTCACGAACAGCGTCTTCGTCGCGAACGAGGCCTCGAGGGCCGGCGGCTCGGTGTGGGTAAACGGTATCGACGATGCCAACGAGGCCGAGCTCTACAGCAGCTTCTTCGGCTGGCACACGGCCATCGGGGCCATCGAGGAGAACGGCGGTGATGCGGAGATCAGCCTCGCCCAGAACCACTACTGGCTGAACCTCGGGGGCTCCGCCACCGTACCGCTGGGGCCGGGCTCCGACGACAGCGACCCAGGTTGGTCATACATTCCGGGCCTCTGCTCGCCGGCCGCCTACCTCCCGATCTGGGACGGCCCCTTGGTCGATAGCGGCCTCGTTGCTGAGGACTTGTACGACCTCGACGGCACGATCAACGATGTCGGCCTCGCCGGCGGCCCCTTCGCTGACCCGGCACTGTGGGAAGACCTCGACGGGGACGGCTCGCCGGCCGTCTACGACTGCGACGACAGCGACGCCCTCCGCAGCCCCCTGCTGGACGAGGTCTGCGGCGGCGGAGACGAAGACTGCGACGGCCTGATCGACGACGACGACGCCTCGGTGATCGATGCGGTGCTGCGCTACGTGGACGCCGACGGTGACGGCCTCGGCGCCTTCGACGCCATCGCCGTCCCGACCTGCAGCGAGGACGGCTACGCCGACAACAACGAGGACTGCTTCGACGACGACCCCGACCGCTCCGTCGGCCTCACCTGGTACCTCGATGCAGACGGAGACGGACTCGGCGACGCCCTGACCAGCACCGTCGCCTGCGTCGCACCCCCTGACTACGTCGACAATGCCGAGGACTGCGACGACGGCGACCCGGCTGTCGGGCTTGCCCAGCCCTGGTACGGCGACAGCGACGGAGACGGCGTCGGTGATGACGCCGACGTGGTCGTCGCCTGCGAGGCCCCCGCCGACTACGTCGCGATCGGCGGAGACTGCGACCCCGACGACCCCGACTATGCCGTGCTCGTCACGTGGTACTCCGACGTAGACGAGGACGGCTACGGCGACCCCGACGACAGCCTGGCAGCCTGCGTTCAGCCCGAGGGCTACGTCGCGGACTCGAGCGACTGTGCGCCCGACGACCCCGACATCTCGCCCGAGTCCCTGTGGTACGCCGACGAGGACGGTGACGGCTACGGCGGCCCGGCGGTGGTCATCGCGAGCTGCGAGCCGCCACTGGGCTTCGTCGGCCGCGGCGACGACTGCAACGACCGCGATCCCGACATCAACGAGGAGACGGCGTGGTACGCCGACTTCGACGGGGACGGCCTCGGCGATGACGCAGACATCTTCTTCGCCTGCGACATGCCGGATGGCTACGCCGCAGTCGGCGGTGACTGCGACCCCTCCGACGCCGCCTATGGCGAGATTCGCGACTGGTACTCCGATCTCGACGACGACGGCTACGGCGACCCCGACGACCCCACGGCCGCGTGCTCCCCGCCCCTCGGCTACGTCGACAACGACCTCGACTGCGCACCCGACGATCCGCTGACCAATCCGGATCGGCGGTGGTGGCTCGATGCCGACAGCGACGGCTTCGGCGACCCCGACATCTCGATTGCCTCCTGCCTCCTTCCGGAGGGCGCGACCGACAATCCCGACGACTGTGACGACTCGGCCCCGGAGATCGGCGCAGAGCGTGAGTGGTACGTCGACGCCGACGGCGACGCCTACGGCGACCCTGACTCCGAGGCGCTGCTCTCCTGCACCCCCCTCCCCGGCCGCGTCGACAACACCGACGACTGCGATGACTCCGACCCGGAGCTGGCGCTCCTTCGCGACTGGTACGGCGACAGCGACGGGGACGGCTACGGCGATCCCGCAGATGTCGAGACCACCTGCGCTCCGCCCCCGGGGTACGTCGAGAACGACCTGGACTGTGAGCCAGACGACGGCGAGATCTCTCCCGAGACCCTCTGGTATGCCGACCTCGACGGCGACGGACTCGGCGATCCCGCCAGCTCCCTCGAGCAGTGCGAGGCCCCCGACCGGCACGTTCGCAACGCGGACGACTGCGACGACAGCGACCCTGACGTGGCCGGCGTCGGCACCTTCTGGCCGGACGGCGACGGCGACGGCTACGGCGACCCGCTCGGCGACCCGCTGCTCGCCTGCGTCGAGCCCGTCGGGTACGCGCCGAACGCCGACGACTGCGACGATTCCGACCCCGACTACGCCCTCCTGCAGACCTGGTACGCCGACACCGATGGAGACGGCTTTGGCGACGACGACGCCTCGGTCGAGGCCTGCAGTCCGCCCGATGGCTACGTCGCCGATGCGGGGGACTGCGCCCCCGACGACCCCGAGGTGTCTCCCGACACCCCCTGGTACGCGGACCTCGACGGCGACGGCCTCGGCGACCCCGAGGTGGCCTTCTTCTCCTGTGAGCCCGTGCCCGACGCGGTCCTCAATGCCGACGACTGCGACGACGCCGACCCCACCGTCGGTGCAGCCACCCCGTGGTGGGCCGACCTCGATGGGGACGGCTACGGCGACAGCGAGGCCGACCCGGTCGACGCCTGCGAGGCGCCCCCCGGCACCGCAGACAACCCGCTCGACTGCGACGACAGCGACCCGGAGCTGAGCCCAGAGACACCCTGGTGGCTCGACGCCGACGGTGACGGCTTCGGCGACGCTCCACTCCCCGCGAGCTGTGACGCTCCGGATGGAGGCGTTCGCATCCCCGGTGACTGTGACGACGACCGCGCCGAGGTCTTCCCCGGCGCACCCGAGGTCTGCAACGATCTCGACGACGACTGCGACGGCCTGACCGACGACGACGACGACAGCGTGGACCTCGACACCGGAGCAGAGTTCTACCTGGACGCCGACGGGGATGGCGTCGGCCGCCCCGATGTCACCGTCCTCGCCTGCGCCCTGCCCGAGGGCTTCGCGGCCTCAGATGACGACTGCGATGACGACGACGCGCTCGTCTACCCGGGCGCTCCCGAGCTGTGCGACGAGCGGGACAACGACTGCGACATGGTGGTCGACGAGGACCTCGTCGACGTCGAGTGGTTCGCGGACGCCGACGGTGACGGCTTCGGAGACGCCGAGGTGTCGGTCATCGACTGCGCAGAGGTGCCTGGGTACGTCCTCGACGCGAGCGACTGCGACGACGGCGACGCGGGCGTGAACCCCGAGGCCGACGAGCTCTGCAACGGCCTCGACGACGACTGCGACGACGTCGCGGACGACGACCCGGTCGATGGTCTGCTCGCGTGGGCAGACAGCGACGACGACGGCTACGGTGACGCCGAGGTCTCGCTGCGCTTCTGCGAGATCCCGGACGGCTACGTCGACAACGCCGACGACTGCGACGATGCACGCAGCGACGCCTTCCCGGACGCCGACGAGCTCTGCAACGGCCTCGACGACGACTGTGACGATCTCGCCGACGAGGGTGTGCCCGTCGACGCGAGCAGCTGGTACAGGGACGGCGACGGCGACGGTGTGGGCACTGGAGACCCCCTCGAGGCCTGCGTCGCTCCCGACGACTACGTCTCCACCGGAGACGACTGCAACGACGACGATGACGCCGTCTTCCCCGGCGCCGACGAGCAGTGCAACGCGCTGGACGACGACTGCGACGGCGAGATCGACGAAGACCTCGCGGAGCTCGACTGGTGGCTCGACGACGACGGCGACGGCTTCGGAGACCCCGAGTCCCTCGTCACCGACTGCGCCCAGCCCGACGGCACGGTCGCTAACGGTGACGACTGCGACGACGGTGACCCGAGCGTGAATCCGGATGCCGACGAGATCCTCGACAACGACATCGACGAGGACTGCGACGGTGAGGCCCAGCAGACGGCCGTGACCGACACCGGACGCCCCGACCCCTCGGTCCCCCGTGACCCCGACGACGTGGTCCAGGACACCGGTTTTCCGAGCCTGGTCGCCAAGAAGAGTGGCCCCTCGGGCTGCGCCTGCAGCAGCGGCGGGGCCGCTGGAGCCTGGTGGCTCGGCCTCGTCGGCATGCTCGCCTTCCGCCGACGGCGCTGACCAGGCCCCGCTCTAGGGGCCTCGAGACCCGCTCTACAGGGTGAAGCGCATCCCCTCGACCAGCCACGCGGGCGCCGCGAGGCCACCGAGGGAGCGCTGCCCATAGGTGGACACGTTCGGCAGCTCGTCGACGGTGGAGGACAGCCCGAGCAGGCCCTCGCCGAGCAGGCGGTAGATCGTGTCGTCGAAGCGCATGGACTTGAGGGGTCCGACGATGCGGCCGCCCTCGACCCAGAAGGTCGCGAACCGTGTCATGCCGGTCGCGCGTGCGCTCGTGCGGTCAGACCAGTTCGAGTACCAGAGATTCGACACCCAGATCCCTGTGTCGAGATGCTCCAGAGCACGATGGGCATCGAGCGAGCCGCCCGCCATCGTCAGGGCCCGGTTGTTCTCCCCTGTCGAGGCACCATTGGTCTCGAGGCCCAGCTCGGCAGCACTGCGCGGTGACACCAGCGAGCCCACGGCCCGCCCCTCGGTCACCAGGGGCACGCGGTCGGGCTTGCGGAAGCCATCAGGCCCGAAGGACGGCAGGCCACGAGCAGCGGTGTCTTCGGACAGGGTGACGCGGGGGTCGAGCGAGACCTCACCCGCGTAGAGCTTGGACAGCGGGCTCTTTCGCGCGTCCAGCTCCCGTGCCGAGAAGGCGTCCCAGCACAGGAGGCTCAGCAGCTCCTCCGCGGCGGACGAGGTGATCCAGGCACGGTACTCCCCAGGGGGCTTCTCCACCGGCGGGAGCGCGAGGTCGTCCATGGCCCGTCGACCCGCCTCGATCCGCGCACGCAGGGCGTCCGCGTCGAAGTGGCTGGTGGCGAGAGTGGTCTTGTAGGCCTTGTCGTCAGACAGCACGAGGCTGAAGTCGAAGTGCAGGGCACTCCGACCGAACCAGTCGCGCTGCCCAAAGGAGCTGGCAAAACCACGCCACGTGGGGCCCGAGGCCAGGATGCCGACAAGATCGGTCCCTGCAGCCGCCTCCAAGATCAGCGCGAGCACCTCCTGCGTCGGCGGGAGGTCGCCCAGGGCAACGTCATCGCTCGTGTCCGACGCCTCGTGGAGGTTCAGGTGGGGGTCGGCGGGGATGTGCGGCAGCAGCGCACGGAGATCGCTCAGTGCCGCGTCGAGGCGCGCGCGGTCCTCGTCGGCGCCCCCCGAGACAGGCACCTGGGCCATGGCCTGGCGGCCATCACGGACCAGGCGCAGGGTGAGCTCGGCCTGCCGAACCGTGCCCGGCTGACGAACCCGCGCGCGGTTGATCCGGACGAAGTCACTCTCCTCGCCATCGAAGGCGACCGTCCACGACTCCCCGGACTCGGTGCGCTGCGTCAGGTGCTCGACCAGCGTGTCGAAGGCTGCGCGCAGCAGCCACTTCTCAACAAATTGGGTCTTTCCGCCCTTCGTGACCATCTTAAATTCTCCACTCGTCTGCATGGTGACATCAAGCATGTCCTTGTCCAGAAAAGGAACACGGATCTTACTCTCGACGTTAAGTCTCACACAAAAGGCGCGAGCACACTCCGAAAAAAGGTCCGAGGCGCTGCGAGCAGAAGCGAACGCATCACTCTGAAAAGGCAACACTCAAATGGAAAAAAATCTTAACATAATG
>PKDJ01000130.1 GCA_002862545.1 Pseudomonadota bacterium | reverse complement strand
ACGATGGCTGCCGTGCGGCGTCGCCGCAGCGCGACGAGTCCTCCGATGAGGAGAAAGGCGGGAGCCCATGGTGAGGGAGCGGTCGTGCAGCCACTCCCGCCGAGCCCCGGCGGGGCCAGGTCCTCGCACACGGACGGCTCGTCCGGAAACCCGGTGCCGCAGAGCGGATAGGCAAACTCGAGCTCTCGGCGACTCTCGATGTAGCGGGTGACATCGTCGGTCGCGCTTGCGGTGAACCGGACGATCAGCTCCGGGTCGACGGTCGCCGCCGGGTAGCGAAGGCGGGCCCTGGCCAGCCAGGCGAGGTCGGCCTCCGACTCGAAGCCGAAGTCCCGGACCTCGATGTCCTCCAGAGGAGGGCTGGTGCAGGGCTGGCAGGTGGTCGGGATGCCGCTGTACTCGAGAACCCAGCTCGGGAGGGGCTGGTCGGCGATCTCGGTGAGCTCGGACTCGTACCAGTCCGCCGGGCTCCCCGCGGCCACCATGCACTCACTCTCGATGGCGGTGAGGGGATAGTTGGCGATGTCACCGCGTCCCTCGGCGAGGTTGCTGAGGGTGTAGAGCACCAGCTCCTGCTCGCCCGAGCCACTCAGCGCGCCCACGTCGAGTGGGAGTCGCAGCGAGCTCTGCCGGTAGCTGACGCGAATCGGCGACAGCCACTCGCCCGATGCCGGGCGGTCCAGGTCGGCGCGGATGGCTAGCCACAGCTGGCCGGTCGCGGCCCGATCGGCGACTGCGGTCGGCGTCGGCGTCGGCACCGCAAAGCCCTCTTGCTCCAGCCAGGCGTCCCACGTGAGCAGATCCGAGTCGGGATCCGAGTCCACGAGGAAGAAGTCGTAGCGCGACAGCAGCCAGTCGCCGTCGAGCCGCAGCGCGTCGACGGCGTCGCGACTCTCCTCGACGGTCTCGGGCTCGGGGGTCGTGCGGCAGCCTGGGGCCGTGTAGAGGTACTCGCGACTCACCAGGTCATCACACGTGATGCGGTCGACGCGTGGAGCCGTGAACAGCTCATAGCGCTCGAGAAAGTCGGGGCTGATTCCGGTGGCTGTCTCGATGTCGATGTCGTCGGGCACCGGCAGCAAGAGGCCGAGGCGTGAATCGGCAGACGTCACCCGCGGTGCCCACGCCAGGGTGGTGAGGTCACCGCCACGGGTGAGGACGACTTGGGTGGAGTCGACCGTGGCTGTGCCGGAGGAGCCTACGATCCAGGCGGGGGTGGCGAGAGCAGCGACTGTGAGCAGGACGAGCATGTGCCTGGGTATCCCGGCGCGCAGGTGCTGCGGTGTCCCCGTCGAGTGGAGGTCCGCGACGACCGAGGTGGCGGAGCGGAATTCCTGTGCTGGGGGCCATGGTCGCGCTTCGGCGATGAGCGGATGCGGCGGCGGACCCCACCTCCGACGCGGAGGGGCTCGCTCGGCTCTCCACGCTTGCCCTACAAGGGCCGCTGTCTGCCTCTTCTTCGGCTCGTGGTGGTTCGGCGAAGATGATGGACCAACGCGTTGGAAGAGGGAGTGTGGCGGGCCCCTTGCCGTTGCGGGCGGGCGCGCCGTCCGGTAGGACGGAGGGCCGCTACGGGGGATCCATGGCCGAGAGCACTGCCGAACGACAGGACGAGCCCACACTCTTCGGGCACCCGACCGGGCTGTTCATGTTGTTCTTCGCCGAGATGTGGGAGCGGTTCTCCTACTACGGCATGCGCGCCCTGCTCGTGTTCTACATGATCAAGGGCTTCCTCTCCTACGGAGATGGCGAGGCGTACAAGGTCTATGGAGCCTACACGGCCCTGGTCTACATGACGCCCTTCTTCGGCGGCATGCTGGCAGACCGCCTGCTCGGCGCTCGCCGGGCCGTGGTCTTCGGTGGCCTGCTCATGGCTGGCGGTCACCTCTTGATGACCATCGAGCAGGCCGCATTCTTCTATCAGGCCCTCGCGCTGCTGATCGTCGGTAATGGGTTCTTCAAGCCCAACATCTCAACGATCGTCGGCGGCCTCTATCCGCAGGGCGACTCCCGCCGCGATGGTGGCTTCACCATCTTCTACATGGGCATCAACCTCGGCGCGGCGATGGCGCCGCTGCTCTGCGGCTACGTCGGGGAGACCTACGGCTGGCACTATGGCTTCGGCCTCGCGACCGTCGGCATGCTCGTCGGACTGGCGGTCTTCGTGGTGCCCACGCGGATCGCGCAGGTGCTGATCTTGGTCGGTGCGCTGGCGACCGCAGCCTCGATGGTGGCACTCCAAGACAACGTCCTGCTGCTCGCGGTGAACGGCTTCGTGGCCCTCGCCCTTGTGGTCTCGGGCGTGTCTGCTTTCTCGGCGCTTGGGCGCGGCGGGCTTGCACCCGAGGCCGGAGGCGCTCCGGACGAGGCGAAGCTCAAGAAGCCGTTCATGGGCATTCCTGCCGAGTACGCGGTGTACCTCGGCACCCTCCTCATCACGCCGATCCTGGCGGCCCTGGTGTCCTCCAACCGCAGCGTGCGCATCGTGCCGGAGAGCGTTCTCGATGGGCTGTCCCACGGCGGTGGCACCCTCGGTACCCTCGCGGGCACGCTGCTCGGCGAGGTCAGCACGCCGACGGGGCTGTTCCTGGCCGTCACAGGCGTCATCGCCATCGGCTACCTGATGATGGAGTCCTTCAAGGCCGAGAAGGTCGAGCGTGAGCGCCTCTGGGTCGTGCTCTCGCTGATGTTCTTCAGCCTGCTGTTCTGGGCCTTCTTCGAGCAGGCCGGCTCGTCAGTCAACAACTTCACGGATCGCAATGTCGACCGGGTCAGCGAGGAGCGCGTGATCTCCGAGGCCGATGTCGGAAAGACGGTGGCGATCACGATGAATCAGGAGCAGCTCGGCTACGCGAACGGCGACCAGATGGTCACGGTCGACGTGCTGGACGCGGCCCGCGAAGAGGGCAAGCTTGAGGTGCAGTGGGCGGTCGACGCCAGCCATGTCGGCATGGGGGTCGGCGGGAGCGAGATCCCTGCGTCGACCTTCCAGTCGGCCAACCCCATCTACATCCTGCTCTTCGGTCTGCCGTTCAGCTTCCTGTGGGTCGCACTCGGGCGCCGAGGCTTCGAGCCATCGACCGCCGTGAAGTTCGCGCTGGGGCTGCTGCAGCTCGGGCTTGGCTTCGGCGCGCTGTGGTACGGCGCACAGACCTGCGATGCCCGAGGCATGGTTGGCATGCACTGGCTGTTGCTGGGCTACCTCCTCCACACGACCGGTGAGCTGTGTCTGTCACCCGTCGGGCTGTCGATGGTCACCAAGCTCTCGCCAAAGCGCCTCGTCAGCACGGCGATGGGCGCGTGGTTCCTCGCGACGGCCTTCAGCAGCTACCTCGCTGCCGTGATCGCGACGTTTACGGGCGTCGGCCACGGTGGGGGTGGCGGCGGTGGGGTGCCGATCCCGCTCGAGACGGTGAACGTCTACGGAGACGTCTTCGGAACCATCGGGATTGCCGCCTGTGCCTCGGCCGTGCTGCTCTTCGCGCTGTCCCCGATCCTGACCAAGTGGACGCACGGCGCCGGGTGACGGAGAGCCGGCTTCACCGGCCTCCCTCGGGTCACAGCAGCTCGCAGTCGTCCGCTAGAGCTGCTCCGTCCGCCCACGGGCTGTCGCCTGTGAAGCTGTGGCTCACGAGCCACTCGACCCCGAGATCCCAGAGGTTCGACGGGATGGTGTGACCGAGCTGGTGGTGGCAGCGTGCGACCACAGCTCCGTCGTTGGCCAGGCTTCGGGCGAGCGAGTCCGAGGCATCCTCGAAGTCGATCACGGTGAAGGTGGTGTCGGGCCACACATCGTTGTCACCACCGGAGACGAGCAGCGCCGGAGGGAGGTGGGGCGGCGTGGCGTAGGGGATGTAGGGGCCGCCGAGCAGGGGGACCGTGAAGGAGTTGCCTCCGGAGAACTCCACGAAGGATGCCAGAGTGTCCGCCCGCTCGAGAGCGATCACGCTGGTCCAGAGGGCACCTCCGCTGAAGCCCCAGACGCTCATGCGCTCGAGGTCGACGTCAAGGTCTCGCGAGAGGCAGGTGCGGAGATCATCGTAGAGCACGAGGTCGGGCTCGGTGTCGTCGAGGATGCCCCAGAGCAGGAGGCTGCCGAAGCCGGGGAACTCGAGCTCCCTCGCCTCGGGAACCACGAACACGACCCCCAGCTCGTCCGCGAGGCTCTTCAGGTCGAAGCCATCGACGATGTCGCCAATGGCATCGAAGCCCGTGGGCACGAGGCCGTGGAAGCCGAAGACCACGGGTAGTCCTGGGGGAGCGTCCTTCGGCGTCACGATGCGCACCCGACGCTTGAGCCCCCCGGAGGAAAAGCGCGAGGTCCCGCTCATGTCGGGGCACTCGCCATCGGAGAGCGCGGCGAGGGGAGCGGTCGGGCCGTTGGGACCGGCTGCAGCGGCCGCACCCGTGTCGGGGAGGAGGGGGAGGTCCTTGCCGCCGCAGGCGACCAAGGTGAGTACGAGAGCGTGGCGCAGCAACATGTTCCACTCCTTGAGCGGCTTGGGTACCCGCCGATGAGCCCATTGTGTGTCAAGGAGGCGTCGAGTGCCACACGAGGTCAGCTGTCGGTGGTGGCGAGGATGACCTGCTGGGCTCCCAGCAGCATCCTTGGCTGCCCGACCCAGCGGTTGTGGCGAACGGCGACGCGAGAGCACTCGACGAGCAGCAGCAGCCTCGCCGTGCGGTCACCCGCTCCAGCCCGCTGAACCAGGGAGTGAGTGGAGTCGACCAGGAGTAGCACCGACTGTCGACTCGAGCGCTCGGGGACGAGCTTGACGGGGACACGTCCGTCCCGGGTTGCCCAGTGGACCTGGATCTCGATGGTCGGGAACGCCTCATCGAGACGGTCCGCCAGCCAGCGCGTGGGCTCGGTCGCGACGGGTAGTGCGCGCGCCGGAGCCTCGGGCACTGTCCAGCCGGCGGGAAGGTCGGGTCGGTTGCTCTGGCTCGTGCCGAGCCACTGCAGCGCCGAGCCCCACTGTGTGTCTCCAGGGCCTGGGATGGGCACGAGGGTGGCCAGAGCCTGGGCAAGCCCCTCAAGGGCTCCTGTGCGTCGCCAGGCCCGTGCTGCGAAGGCGAAGGCCCAGCCATGGGCCGCGGCGCGCTCCGCGGAGGACAGCGAGCCCTCGCGGAGGAGCTGCTCGAGTCGCGTGTAGAGCTGCAGTGCCTCGAGGGTGAGGAGCTTGTGGCTCGTCGGTGCGATGGTGTCTGTTGGCGACACCAGGCCATGGCAGGGAGCATCATGACCGAGCTCGATCAGGGCGACGAGCTCAGTCGTCGTTCGCAGCAGGGCACCGGCGGTCGCGTCGTAGGGAACCGACAGCCCAAGCCATCCCTGGAGCTCTCCTCGAACGTGATGGCGCACAAGCCAGCCCTCGTCACTCGAGGACAGGGAGGCCCACAGCGAGGGGGGGTCGTCGTAGAGGGTCGGGAGGCTCTCGTCAGGGTCGGCGGCCCGTCTCTCGTCCGCCGTGAGTCGCACCAGGTGCTCGTCCGAGGCCGTTGCACCGCCTCGCGCCGTGATGCGCGTGAGGCTCGGGTGGATGTCGACTACCTGGGGCAGCCGCTTGAGGTGGGCGGCGAGCTGGTACAGGGCCAGTCGTCCTCGCCCTCGAGCGCGCAGTGGTGTGACCGCCTCGAGGGCGAATCGGGTCCATGCTTGGGTGTCCTGAACATCTCGGAGCAGCGTGAAGAGCATGTCCGCTGCCTCGCGCCAGTCGAGGTCGTTGCCTTCCGCTGTGCCTGTGACCCAGCACTCGAGCCCCGGTGCGATCCTGTGCGCGACAACCCAGCCCTCGCTCGGCTCGGCGCGGAAGGTGGCGGTGACGACCAGCGCGGCATGGGCAGGCAGATCGTCGAGGCTGCGTCGCGTGTGCTCAAGCCAGCGATTTCCGACACGGATCACGGCGCAGACGATGCTCCCGCGCAGCGAGGGCACATCGAGGTGTCCGAACCCGATGCGCGCCTCGAGGAGATCGGTGGTCGTCCTCTCCAGGCCGACCACGGTGACGGTCTCCGCGGAGCCGCAGAGCTCCAGAGCGCGCCGGATGGGCAGAGCGCCGCTCGGGGTCGGTAGACAAGGGGTCTCGAGCAGCGCGAGAGGCCAGCCTGGGGGCAGGTGGAGGTGAATGCCTGGTCCCGAGGCGAAGGTCGGACGGCCGACCTGTCCCGCGAGCGCGATCAGGAGGGCCGCGTCGGGCTCGTCGTCCTCGGGATGGGCCAGTGACCATGCGGCCTGCAGGGCGGCCTCGGCATGGATGTCACTCAGCAGGATTCGATTCACGACATCGCTATCTGGGACCTCGTCGAGCGACAGGACGAGGCTCACGTCGGGCAGACGAAGCGAGACATCGAGGCGGACTTCGTGTGGGATCTTGCGGCCCGACAGCACGACCCGGCGACCCTCGACCGTGCCCAGCTGCACGGTCTGTCCATCGGCAACGACAGCGAACGGCACACCGGGACGCCCATCGCCCCACGCGGGCAGGCGGCCGTCGGTGTGGAGACGCAGCACGATGCGCGAGCCATCTGCTGCGGTGATCTCGGCGCGCCTGTGGCTCTGGCGCTGCCCCGACATGCGACGGACGAAGTCGAGGTCCGAGGCGGCGGCGACCCGGTGAAGCGCGAGGTCGGGGACCTCGGCACGGAGTGTGGTCGCCTGGCCATCCGTGAGGATGAGCACACGCCAGGGGAACGTCGCAGGATCCCCGGGGCGCTCCAGCTGAGCGGCCCGATCCGGAGGGGTGTAGAAGACCAGGTCGCGGGTCTGCCTGAGGCGCTCGAGGGTCGTGGTGCCGCGCACGCCGAGCAGGGGGAGCGGCTCGGGGAGCGGCTCGGACTCGGCCATGTCGGCTGCCGCATCGCCCTCGGGGGCAGCGCTGGGCACGGGAGGCAGCCGTGGCGGGCTGTACGTGCCCTGCTCGGTGAGCTTCATCAGCGTCGTGGCGTGAGGCTGCACGGCGTGCAGCATGCGGACGTAGCGGTGGTCCAAGACAATGTCGGCGTGGTCGGCCGTCTTCCGCAGGTTGTCGTCGCACACGACGCCAACCAGCGGGGTCGTCGCGAGCGGGTCGAGCGGTAGCGTGGTGATCCACACGCCCCCGACGACCATGCGGAAGCCGGTCGGGGCGCGTGGATTGGTGTGTACGGCGATGACGCCACGTCGGCCGCCGTGATCAAAGGGCTGCTGACGGCGAGCACCGAAGATCTCGATGTGCCGGCTTCCGCGGTAGCCGAACGGGGCGGCACCGTTCAAGAGGATGGGCACCGGCGTGTAGAGGCAGCGCTCCTCGATCAGGTGCTGCTCCTCCACGTGCCGCCGGGTCGTCCAGCGGGCGAAGAGGCCAGCGTTGAACTCGACCAAGAGGTAGGTGCCTCCAATGGGGTCTTCGACGTCCCCGACGGAGCCCTCTCCCTTGGCGTCGAGATCCATCCGCACGGATCGCTCGCCATTTCCGGACTCGATCCGCACCAGCTTCGGCTTCGTCTCGAGGAGGGCGTTCACACCGACCGCCAGCTGGACCAAGTGTCTCGTCTCGGCATGGGTGCGATCGGCGAACAGGTAGTCGAGGAGATCTTCGAGCTGCTTGGGCTCGAGGGGAGGCGCACCGACCCAGGCCATGAGCAGGCGATCCGCGCGTGTGTCGACAGCCAGGTAGGTCGCGCCCGCGAAGACGGCGGCCTGGACCAGCTCGAGGACGTACTGCCGGGGGAGCCGAAGCGCGAAGGCACGCTGCTTCTCGATGGCCTTGGCGCGAGACAGCGTGAATGAGCGTCGCTCGACAAAGCGACCAGGACTGCGGCTCCGCGACAGGAGATCGTCGAGCTGGCTCATGCGAGCCCCTCCTGCGCTCGCTGCAGGAGCCGTCGATAGGCTCCCTCGCCCTCGATGTCTTCGGTGTGCAGGAGGGCCACCGACAGTCCGTAGGCGGCGGCATGCGGCTCGTCCGCGCTCGCGAGCACCCAGCTCCGAAAGAGGGGATGGCGCCGATTGACCAGCAGGGTCCGCCAGCTCAAGAAGGCGGGCAGCCACTGCCGGCGCCGCTTGGGCCGCAGGAAGACACTTCCGCTCTTCGGGCCGTCGAGCGCCAGGACCTCTCGGGCGCCTCGCTCGAGCCCACCGAAGTCACCGACACGCACATCGAGGCGGTTGGCCCATGAGTCTGTCTCGGGCTCCCACGACCAGCGGCGAGACCGGAACACGACATGAAGGCCGACCGCGGCTCTCAGGAGATCCTGGACGCGCGTGATCAGCTGTTGCTCCAGGGAGGAGAGCTCGGGGTGGGGCACGAGCTGCGGCAGCACGAACACATCGCCGACATCGCGAAGCGAGCGTCGTGACTTCTCGGTGAGGTGCTCGAGGAACTCTCGGGCGCCGGGCTGATCGCGCACGACGGGGATCGAGAGCGCGTCGACCGCCTCGACCAGCGCATCACGGGTCTTGGCTAGCAGCACGTCGGGGGTGCGGGTGTCGAGGATGGCCTTGGGCGTGAGGGGGCGACCCCGCACGTCGACGAACAGATTCCGCTCGAGGTGCTTTCGCTCGAACCAGGCGCGTCCATCAGGCGTCCCCAGCTCTCGCGCGACCAGTCGCTGCCACGTGTCGACATCGGGCGCGTTCGTGTCCACGGCGGCCTCGAGGCGATCGACGAGGGCGGCTCGAAGCGCGGTGCGAGCAGTGAGCACCACCTCCATCGCCCGCTCCCAGGCCTCGTCCTGGATCACGTTGTCGCGCGTGAGCGTGTGCTCCAGCCGGTCGGACTTGAGCTTGAAGGTGAGGTGTCCGAGTGTCTCCGCGTACCTCCCCAGGGCATCGGTGTTGGTCGTCGACAGGAGCGTCAGGCCACCGGAGTAGAAGCCGAACCGCGGGGGGCCACCAGCGCCGAGGACGGCCTCGATGCCTGCCTCGCTGTGACGCACGCGCAGCGCAACGTCGAGGTCGAGGGGGCGATTGATGGTCCGGGACTCGGCGGCCTCGGGCTCGGCGAAGGCCGCGAAGGGGTCGTCGGGATCGGGCGCGCTGACGGGCCCCGCATCCGCCTCCCCGAAGGCGATGGGCGTGTCGCTGTGCTCGCACCAGAACGTGAGGTTTGACCGGCACTCCTCGACGAAGGAGCGAAATCGTTCCTGCGGCATTCGCTTGAACACCGTGATGGTGGTGCCGACGACTGGCTTGTCGAGGCGGACCTTGTCGAACGTGCGGTCTGCGTGGAACAGGAGCTCCCAGCTCTCACCGTGTCGTCCGGTCCGCACCAAGACAGCCTCTGGGCGGATGGCGAAGACAGACGTGAAGCCGATTCCGAACTTGCCGATCTTGGTGAGATCGTCTTCTTTCGTGGAGGCGAAGAGACGCGTCAGCTGCTGGTCGATGATGGCCTCGTCCATGCCATCGCCGAAGTCGCGGACGACGATGGTGGTGACTCCCTTGCCATCCTCTCCGGGCTCGTGCTCCACCGAGACCTCGATGCGAGGAGAGCCAGCGTCGATGGCGTTCTGTGCGAGCTCACGCAGGAAGTCGAGCGGGCGAGCGAACTGGTCGACCAGGTTCGCGAGCGCCTGGTCTGCGAGGCTCATGCGGCGCCTTCGTAGACGATGCGGCGCAGCTGCTGCAGGTGGTCGGTGCGGACCATGACGATCAGGGTGGACCCAGCCTCGAGCACCGTGTCGGGTCCCGGGTTGTAGTGGTGCTCTCCGGCGTCGTCCCGCACAGCGATCACGAGGGCATCACTGACCTGCCGAAAGTTGGTCGCGCCGAGCGTGCTCCCGACGAGGGAGCTGGTCGCCGGTACGGTGATCTCTTCGATGCGACGTGGAAAGTTGCGATCTCGAATCATGGTGTCCAGAAAACTCACCACGGTAGGACGCAGCATCACGCTGGCGAGGCGAAGGCCACCGATGAACGCGGGCGCGACGACCTCGTCTGCGCCGGCGCGGCGGAGCTTCTGCACGTTCTCCTGATTGACGCCCTTGGCGACGATCCGCAGGCTCTCGTTCAGTGCGCGGGCAGTCACGCAGACGAAGACGTTGTCGCGATCCTCGGTGAGGGCCGCGACCAGGCCGGACGCGCGACGGATTCCGGCCTCCTCCAGTGTGTGGTCATCGGCGGCGTCGCCACGCACGAACAGGAATGTCGGTCCGGCTTCGTCAGCGAGACGCTCGAGGCGCTCTGGGTCCTTATCGACCACCACGAAGGGTGTGTGGGTGGCGAGCAGCTCGGAGACGACGTGAGAGCCGGTGGCTCCAGCGCCACACACGATGATGTGGTCGTGCACAGAGTCGAGCAGGCGAGTCATGCGTTGCCTCCGCAGGGCGCCTTGGAGGTCGCCCTCGACGAGGAAGGCGGTGAGTGTGGACGCGAAGTACAGCAGCGTACCGCTGCCGAGCAAGATGAGCAGCACCGTCCACGCTCGGGCGGCAGTGCTCTGGTCCATGCCGGGTAGGGTCTCGCTGAAGCCGACGGTCGAGAGGGTCACGATCGTCATGTAGAAGCACTCGGCCAGGCTCCAGCGGCCACCACCGATGACGCTGTAGCCGACTCCACCGACGAGAAAGGTGAAGCCGAACACGACGGCAGCAGAGCGGACCCGCCGCACGAGGAGCGAGTTCGCTTCGGTCAGGCCACGACTGGACGGGAGCTTGCCTTTCACCACGCGAGCTGTCTCCCGCCGATTCGGTCTGTAGGTTTAACCGGCGAGGGACCCATGCTGGGCGATGTTGTGACCGGCCTGGTTCAGGGACCGCGCAGCGAGGCGCGGACCCCAGCCGGGGAGTCGGAGCAGCCTAGGCCGCTGCAGGCTGCTCGAGCAGGCGCTCACGCTCCTTCTCGAGCGCCTTGAAGACGGTCTTGCGGGCCTTGTTCGCCCGCTCGTACCGCTCGACCCGCTCGAGGTCGACCACGGAGAGTCCGACGATGGCCTCGCTGACCCGCTTGACGTTCAGCTCGTCGTAGCTTTCGATCGGAAGCCGCGTGAACTGCTCGAGACCACCGTCCACCGCCCGCCGGAGCGGCTGGGCCACAGGCTTCGGCACCCGCTCGAGAAGATCGCGGGCGCGCTCGAGACCGTCGACGGAGAGCGTGAACAGCCGAACCGTGCCGGAGGTCTTGGCGACGTGGGCATCGTGTCGTGCTTGCTGAACGCGCTCGCGAATCTTCGCGGGGCCCAGGCTTCCGAGGTCGAGCTTGTCATTGAGTACGCCGAACATGGCAATGCCTCCTTGAATGAGCACTCATTCAGTGGCCAAATTGCTCACGACGCGGCGAAGGTCAACCGCTGGAAGCGAGAACTTGTTTCGATGCCACCACCTGCTGCAGGGACGGGAGGGCATCCAGCGCGGCTCGGAGGCCTCAGAAGACGATGGCTCCCGAGAGGCCTACACCCGTTGTCTCGCGTGCCGCTGGTGTGCCCGGGTTGAGCACGACTGCCTGGGCCTGGAGCTCGAGGATCGGCAGCAGTCGATAGCCAAGGCTCCACACGGCCTCCCGCCGCAGTGTGCCCGTTGCCGAGTTGGGGCCACCGAGGAGGCGCACGCGCGCGTGGGTCCGGTCGACGTGCACGGCGAGGCCAACCTCGGTGCCAACCTGGGTGGTCTGGCTCTCCAGCGAGTTCCACACGGCCGCGTTGCCCGCGTAGGCGCCGAGCGTGACGTCGAGACCCTCTTGACGAGGCAAGAAGTCGAAGCCCGCCGCGACGCGGCCCATCCACTTGCGGTCGGGATGGGCGCGCCCCTCGCCGCGTACGTAGAGACCTCGCCAGCCCTCGATACCCATCGTCGCCCAGGGCGAAGCTACGTCTTCACCGAAGTAGATCATGCCCGCAGCGCCGAACAGGTCCCAGGTGGTGTCGGGTCCGCGCTCGGGTCGCTCGGCGGCACCCTGAGTCGCGAGCTGTTCGTAGAGGCACTGGGGGCAGCCCTCGGTCGACGCATCGTGAGCCAGCGCCGGCGCAAGCAACATCATGAGCGTGAGCATCGTCTCCCCGAGGGCACGCGGACGGCATGGCCCGCACCATCAGTTTGACGGCACCTGCCAGCAGCCGCAAGGGGGGGGCTCACGTCTCCCAGTGTGACCAGTCTCCTGCGTAGTGAACCTCACGCTGTAGACGCACGCCGTGATGTTCGTTGACGACCTCTTGGACGTGCTCGATCAGCCTTCGGAGGTCATCCGCGGTTGCGCCTCCGGTGTTGATGAGGAAGTTCGCGTGCTTTGTCGATACCTCGGCTGCCCCGATGCGCGTGCCCTTCAGTCCGGCAGCGTCGATGAGTCGACCAGCGTGATCTCCCGGTGGGTTGCGAAAGGTCGAGCCGATGGTCGGCACGTCGACGGGCTGGGTGCGTGCGCGGTAGGCGAGGTGCTCGTCGATGGCCTCTGCACTTGCGCTCGGGTCTGCATGCGTCAGCCTCACCTCGACCTCCGCAATCACGGTCCCCTCGGGTCCGATGTCGGAGCTGCGGTAGGCGAGCCGTAGCTCGGATGCCTCGACCCATCGGGACGTGCCCGCGTGCACGAGGCGCACGCGCTCCAGGATGTCGGAGATCTCGCCCAGTCGCGTGCCGGCGTTCATGGTGACCGCACCACCGACGGTTCCAGGCACGCCCGCGAGCATCTCGAGCCCGGTCCAGCACTCCTTCACGGATCGTCGGACCAGTCCGACGAGCTTCACGCCGCCGCCGAGTCGCAGGCCCGTGGACGTGCGCTCGACGTGTGCAAGCTCACCAGCGAGGCGCACGACCAGGCCTCGAACACCGCGGTCCGAGACCAGGAGGTTGGATGCATTGCCGAGGGGAAAGAGCGGCACTCCGAGGGAGGCGCAGACGTCACTGGCTGCTCGCAGCTCCGCGTCGGTGCGGAGCGTCGCGAAGCCATCGGCCGTGCCCCCGGTGCGCCACCAGGTGCGCTTTGCGAGGGGGGCGTCATCCTGAACGGTGACACCTGCCTCGATGAGGGCTCGTGCAATTCCAGGCGCGAGTGGCATGCGGCCTCCACGCCACTCCGGATAAGGCACCGGCCCGGAGGAACGCCATGATTGTGATCGGAGCCGGACGGGTCGGAACAGCGCTTGCCGCTCGAGCGCCCGAGCATGGGCTCTCGTGCACTCTCATCGACCGGGAGTCGGGCTGGGACGCCCTCTCGGGGCCCCAGGGCGATCCGATCGTGGTCGCAGTCCGCAATCCCGACCTTGCCGACGTGGTCCGTGCGACCCCCCAGCACCGGCGCGACGATCTGGTGTTTCTCCAGAACGGCATGATCCGCGAGACCCTGGCCGAGCTCGGCGTCGCCCGAGCGACGCGAGGACTTCTCTACTTCGCTGTTCCCTCGCGCGGCGCTCCGGTTCAGCCTGGGCGAACGTCTTGGTTCTCCGGGCCGCACGGACTGGCTGTCGCGCGCTGGCTCGGGACGATGGGACTCGTCAGTCGCGACGTGGACTGGGCTCGCTTCTCCTTCTACGAGCTGGAGAAGGTGAGCTGGCTCGTTGCGCACGGTCTGCTCTGCACCGTGCACGACTGCACGGTGGGCGAGGTCGCTGAGCGTCACGCAGACACCTTGCTGGCTCTCTCTAGGGAGCTCGGCGTGATTGGACGCTGCGCGCATGGTGTGGATGTCGACCCGGAGTACCTGCGGGACAAGCTCGTCGACTACAGCCGCTCGGTCCCGGAGTGGCGAGCCTCGGTCAAGGCCTGGGACTGGCGCGATGGGTGGTTCCAGAGGCAGGCAGCCCGTCACGGCGTGGAGACTCCCGTGCACCGGGAGCTTCTCCGCGCTGCCGGATTCAGCGACCGCCTGGCGCAGCCCTGACGGTGCTCACGTCCCGCTGAACGAGACACCGTCGAACAGGAGTGTCGGAGAGACCACGCTGGACCAGGTCCAGGGATCGTCGCCGACGGCCACGAGTCGCTCGAGCAGCTCCAGCAGGTTGCCGGAGACGTTCATCTCCCCAAGGGATGAGGTCAGGACGCCGTTCTCGACGAGGCGCCCACGGATGCCGAACGAGAAGTCACCGCTCGCTGCGTTGCTGTTGCCGCCTAAGAAGCTGGTCACGTAGATGGCGCGAGGCCAGGCTGTGGCTACGTCCTGCCATGACCGCTCTCCGGGTGGGACGACCCAGTTGGAGCGTCCGGTAGAGGTCGCCGGCATCCCCAGCTTTCGAGAGTGGTAGGTGCCCACGTAGTACTGCTGCAGCACCCCGGAGTCGATGATGGTCCTGCGCTGCGCGATGCGGCCGTCCCCGTCCCATGGCTGACTCGCGAGTCCTCTCGGAATGGTCGGGTCGTCGATCAGGGTGAGGACGGGAGAGGCGATCCGGGTGTCGACACGCTCTGCCAGGCAGGAGCGTCGCTGGTGGAGCGAGGCGCCCGAGAGCGGACCGGCGAGGATGCCGAGGATGCGGCCGGCGGCCCGGTTGGCCAGGACGAGGGGGTAGGACCCGCTCTCGATGGGAGCGGCTCCCACGCGCTCCCGCGCGCGCTGGTCGGCCTCCCGCGCGATGGTCTGTACGTCGGGCAGGTCGGACAGGTGCCGGGCGGCGTACGAGGCACCGGATTCGGGGCGCTTCTCCCCGTCACGAAGCGTGGTGTCGGCGCCAGCGACGAACCACGCCCCCTCGTTCTGATCGGCGAAGCCATTGGACATCACGCGCGCGACAGACTGGCGACCGTCAGCTACCCAGACCGAGGAGCTGATGGTCGACTCGTCGGCGTGAGAGGCCATCGCTTGCTCGAGGGCCTCCGCCTGAGTGTTCCGCTCGGCGGCCGTTCGCTCGCGCCACGCCGGGTCATCTTGGTCGAGCGCTGCCTGCGAGACCCCACGGCCACACTCCTCTGGGGCTGGCAGTGCGCGCTCGGGGTCGGGCTCGATGTACGAGGCGGCCTCGACACAGCGGCGGATGAAGGCGTCGAGAGCCTCGGGCCGAAGGTCGGACGTGCTGTTGCTCGTGAAGCGTCCGCCCGCGAGGACCGACAGCACCAGCCCGCGTGTGGTGGCCTCCGTCGCTTGCTCGACCCGGCCACCGCGTCGCGTGATCTGCACGTGGCTGCCCTGACTGGCCCGGGCCTGGGCTTCCTCGGCTCCGAGAGCGAGCGCTCGTGTGACGGCACTCGCAGCAAAGTCGATCAGCTCGCTCATCAGCGACCTCCGCCGACGGACAGGTTGCGGACCTTCACGGTCGGCATCCCTTGACTCACGGGGACACCTTGGCCTTCCTTGCCGCAGGTCCAGCCGCCCTCGTCGATCTCGAGGTCGTTGCCCACCATCTCGATGCTCTCGAGGACCTTCGGACCGCTGCCGATCAGGTTCACGTCCTTCACGGGTCGGGTGAGCTTGCCGTTCTCGATGAGGTAGCCGTGGCGCACATAGAAGGCGAAGTCACCCGCGCCGATCTGAACTGAGCCGTTGGCGAACGTCTCGCAGTACAGCCCCCGCTCGACCGAGGCGATGATGGCCTGCGGGTCGTGCGGGCCGGCGTCCATGTAGGTCGAGCGCATGCGGGGCAAGACCGGGTGGCGGAAGCTCTCACGGCGCCCGGAGCCTGTCGGGGCGACTCCGTAGTGCCGCGCGCTGATGCGGTCGTGGAGGTAGGACCGAAGAGTGCCCTGCTCGACGAGGACCGTTCGCTCGGTCTTGCTCCCCTCGTCGTCGACGTTGAGTGAGCCCCGTGCTCCGGGGAGCGTCGCGTCGTCGACGATGGTGACCTCGTCGGGTGCGATGCGCTTGCCCATCTGGTTGGCGTAGATCGAGATGCCCTTGCGGTTGAAGTCGGCCTCCATGCCATGCCCGATGGCCTCGTGGAGCAGGATGCCGGAGGAGCCTGCCGCGAGGACCACGGGCATCTCGCCTGCCGGCGGCTTGCCGGCCTCGAGGGATCGCAGCGCCCGATCGACGGCGTTCTCGACGAGCCGCTGCTGCCGCGCGGCGTCGTAGTAGGAGAGGTCCTCCCGGCCCGCGACGTTGTAGGAGCCCGTCTCGCGCTGACCAGCCCGCTCGGCCGTGCACGAGACGTGGGCCTGAGTCATCGGCCGGTAGTCGCCGCTCACGCTGCCATCCGCCCGCGCGATGAGCACGCGCTTGTCGGTGTCGCCGAAGCTAGCCTGGACTCGGATGATCTCGTCGCTGCGTGCAAAGGCCGCGCTCTCCCAAGCCCGGACCAGGGGCACGCGCTCCGAGAGATCCACGTCCGACCAGTAGCGGTGCACGGGGTAGTGGTCCGACCCGGCGCTGTAGGGGGTCGCGATGGGCGTCGGCGCCCCCCCACTGCGCGCCACCGAGGCGGCTGTGCGTGCGGCTCGGAGCATCGAGGTCCGAGAGAGGTCCTCGGTGTAGGCGTAGCCGACCTGATCACCCACGACGACCCGAACTCCGACCCCGAGGTCGATGGAGGTGTGTGCGCGATTCACGGCGCCGTCGGAGAGTCCGACTGCGGTGCTGATGCTGTGCTCGAAGTAGAGGTCTGCGTCGTCGACACCGTCGCGGGTCGCCGCTTCGAGGATCTGGCGGATCACCGCCTCGTCGATCCCGAACTGGCCGAACCACGCGAGGATGGACGCTGTCTGCTGGGTCATCCGTTCGCTCCCCGTCGTCAGGTTACCCCCGTCTGGTCGCCACGTCGTTCCCCGGTGTCTGATGAAGCGCTATCTCGTGTTCTTCGTTCCGTTCGTCACCATCGTGGGTGCAGGAGTCGGCGCTCGGATCTGGCTCGACCTAAACGGGGGGATTCCCAGGGGAGAGGCTGTCGAATTGCCGGTGGGCGACATCGATCTGTCGACCCCATTCGTCCGTGTCAAGGGCATGGCGCACTACCCGGTGATCATCAAGCAGACCGAGCCGGGAAATCTCCTGATGGAGGAGCGCACCTACTGGCTCTGGCCTCTCTACGAGGCGCACGACACCACCAGCCGGGGCATCCGCGTGCTCGTCCGTGCGCCTCGACCCCCCGACGACCTCGTCAGCTTCGAGTACATGACCGTCGAGGGCTATGTGAGCATGATCACTCCGGAGAAAGTTCCGTTCTCCACAGAGATCGACCTGGGCAAGCGCTCCGAGTACTTCTTCACGGACGACATGGTCCTGCTCGAGCCGTGGCGAATCGAGAGCGACGGCGAGGTCTGGGAGCTGTCGGAGTAGTCTCTCAGCTCGCGATCATCTGCACGAACATGGGGTCAAAGCCCTGTCGTTGCCAGAAGGCGACCGCTCGGGTGTCGCGCCCCAAGGTGCCCACTTGGTGGCGCGAGTAGCCGGCCGCGGTCGCGGCCTCGCGGGCCCGCCGCACGAGCTGAGTCGCGAGCCCGCGTCGTCGGTGCTCCGGATGCACGAACAGATCTTGGATGCAGGCGGTCGGGGTGGTAGCGACCACGGGGCTACTCGGGCTCACCGTGATCGAGAGGAAGGCCACGATGGCCTCTTCCTCGGCGACCCAGAGGGCAGGGAAGGGGTAGCGTCCCGAGAGCCAGTCGTTGCGAATCCACGAGCGGGCGGCGTCACGCGCCCCGTCGGCGAGGACGTAGCGTGCATCGACCTCCTCGCCGGCCCTCATCAGGTCGGTCCAGAGGTCCAGCACGGCGGGTACGTCCGCGATGATGCCGGGGCGAAGGGTCGTCATCCGCGCAGGATGGACTTCCCAGCGTAGCGAGCGGCCTCGCCGAGCTGCTCTTCGATGCGCAGGAGCTGGTTGTACTTGGCGACGCGGTCGGTGCGGCAGGGGGCGCCTGTCTTGATCTGCCCACAGCCGCAGGCGACCGAGAGATCCGCGATCGTCACGTCTTCGGTCTCGCCCGAGCGGTGCGACATCACCGAGGTGTAGCCGGCGCGGTGGGCCATCTCGACGGCGGCCAGGGTCTCCGTGAGGGAGCCGATCTGGTTCACCTTGACGAGGATGGAGTTCGCGACGCCCTCGCGGATGCCTCGCGACAGGCGCTCCGTGTTGGTGACGAAGAGGTCGTCGCCGACCAGCTGGGCCTTGCCGCCGAGGGCGGTGGTGAGTGCTGCCCAGCCCGCCCAGTCGTCCTCGTGCAGCCCGTCCTCGATGGAGACCAGCGGGTACTTTGAGACGAGGTCGGCGTAGAAGGCCACCATCTCCTCGGACGACAGGACCTTGCCCTCACCCTCGAGGTGGTAGGCGCCGTCGCGGTAGAACTCGGAGGCAGCCACGTCGAGCGCGAGCACCACCTGCTCGCCAGGGGTGTAGCCGGCCGCGGAGATGGCATCGCAGATGAGGTCGAGCGCCTCGGCGTTGGAGCCGAGATCGGGGGCGAAGCCGCCCTCGTCACCGACGGCGGTGGCCAGCTTGCGGCCCTTCAGGACCTTCTTGAGCTGGTGGTAGATCTCGGCCCCCCAGCGGATGGACTCACGGAACGTGGGCGCACCCACCGGCAGCACCATGAACTCCTGCACGTCGACGTTGTTGTCGGCATGCGAGCCACCGTTGAGGATGTTCATGAGGGGGACGGGGAGCACCCGAGCAGAGGGACCGCCGACGTAGCGGTAGAGCGGGAGCTCGGAGCTCAGCGCGCCGGCCTTTGCCACGGCCAGTGAGGCCCCGAGGATGGCGTTGGCACCGAGGCGTCCCTTGTTGGGGGTGCCGTCGAGCTCGCAGAGCAGCTCGTCGATGGCGACCTGGTCGCGGCAGTCCAGTCCGATGAGCTGGTCGGCGATGGGGCCGTTCACGTGGCCGACGGCGGTGTCGACGCCCTTTCCTACCCAGCTGTCACCGCCATCACGCAGCTCCACGGCCTCGTGCTCGCCCGTCGAGGCTCCCGAGGGCACTGCCGCTCGGGAGAGGACACCCTCGTCGGTCAGGATCTCGACCTCGACGGTCGGGTTGCCTCGGCTGTCGAGGATGGCGCGCCCCGTCACTTGGTAGATGGTCGACATGGGTTCCTCCCAGAGTGGCGCCGGAGCTATCGCTGGTCAGGATCCAGGTCAACGCTGCGCGGCGTTACGATTCTGCGCCAATGGATGACGTCTGGACCCCGACGGGTCGAGGGAAGTGGAGGGCAGATGTGGACGCTCGCAGTCGGTGTGGCGCTTGCTGCGCAGAATGTCGATCACAAGCCTCTGAGTGCCATCCTGGAGGGCGCCGTGTCGGGGGCGGGGGTGTCGTACGAGCGGCTCCGTGAGCGTCGCGAGGCGCTCGGAGCCTACGTGCAGTCGCTGGAGGCTGTGGAGGTGTCATCGCTGTCGAAGCCCGAGCAGCTTGCGCTATGGATCAACGCCTACAATGCTCACACTCTGGCGGTGGTCATCGACGCGGGTCCACCGAAGAGCATCCTCGAGATCGATGACGGGGAGGTCTGGAAGCGGCGAACCTTCACGGTCGCTGGCGAGGTCCTGACGCTCGATGCCATGGAGCACCAGAGGGCCCGACCACTCGGTGACGGCCGCGTACACGCCGCCGTCAACTGTGCCTCGAAGGGCTGCCCTCCACTGCCTCCTGCGGCCCTCGAGGCGGCCACACTCGACCAGCAGCTCGACACGGCTGCGCGACTGTGGGCGGGCAGCAACGCGTACTCATGGGTCGACGGCCAGCTGCGTGTCTCGAAGATCTTCGACTGGTATGCAGAGGACTTTACGGACTACCGGCTGGAGGGCAGCGTGGCTCCCAAGCTCGCTGGGGCCGTCGGGTTTCTGGTGCGCTTTGTCGACGAGGCGGAGGCCGCGCGGCTGAGAGCGGCTGCTGAAGGAGCGGGGTGGCAGGACTACGACTGGTCGCTCAACCAGCAGGAGTCGTGACCGGATACTCCTAGGCCATGTTCTGCTCGCCATTCGACGAGGCCCTCGCACACGCGGGGCCAGGGGCCGTCTTCCTCCCGGATCGAGAGGGGTTCTGGCGGTTTGCGCCCAACTGGTCACGCGACGCCTGGACCCGGAATCCGGGTGACCACGCTCACGGCTGGACCTTCCTCCTCGCGCGCGATCGGGACTCGGGCTTCGTCCAGCTGGTGCTCTGCACCTCCCCGACCTTGCTCGGCGAGCATCCGCGGCTCGACTTCAGAGTGTACGTGACCGAGGAGCAGGCGCGTGCAGCGCGTGCCGAGCTCGGCAGTCCGCCGATCGCCACAGAACCGTGGTGAGTCTCTTCCTGGCTGCTGCGCTCGCCTTGGCTCAAGACACCGCCGAGCCCGCGGGCGATGTCGCCGAGGAGGTGATCGTCTACGGGGAGCTGCTGGTCGTCGAGGCGCGACGCCGCGTGGACGCGGAGCTTCGAGAGGCAGGCTTCACCCTTGTGAAGTCACGTGGTGACAAGACGATCTACCGGCACATCCAGCCGTATCGCGGGGAGGTGGTCGTCCACGAAGAAGACGGCTTCATGCGGGTGAAGCGGCAGCCTGTGCGCATCGAGGGTCGAGAGATGCCCTGGGCTGAGCGCAACAGCGCTCTGGCCTGGGCGGGGTGTGTGCTGTGGCTGCCGCTGTGTGTTCGTCCTGCCGGCCAGCTGCAGAACAAGCGTCGACACCAGGGCGTCGAGACGACGGCGGCCCAGCTGGCCCAGGACGACGTCGCCCACTGGGCCGGGCGAATCTCGGACCTCGCGGTGGAGCGCAAGGCGTCGACCTTGCCGGACCAGCTCGAGGCGCTGTGGGAGCATGGGACGCCGCTCGAGGACGATGCCCCGCAGCTCGTGGGCATGGCGCAGCGTCGGCGGGCGATCTTCGACTTCTGGGCCACCCGGACGGACACCACCTGGGGTGAGGAGATTCGAGAGGTCGTGGAGTCCTTCTGCCGCGGTGTCGTCCAGTACAGCGACCATCCCTTCACGGCTGACGAGCTCGCGAGCTGGAACGCCGAGTCCCCTGCAGGACGGGCCCTCGAGCTGCCGGGGGCGGAGTGAGCCGCTGGCACGCCCTGATCGGCCTCGCTCGCCCGCCCATGATTCCCTACGTGTGGCTGCTGGTGCTCGCGGGTTTTGGCTGGGCACACTGGGATCGCGCTCTGCGGATGCGAGGGGCAGCAGAGCTGCTCGGCGTGCTCTTCGCCTGGCTGTTGCTGCACGCGGGCACCCTCTGGCTGAATGCAGCGGTCGATCAGGACGAGGGTGACGTCCTCTTCGGCGACGTGGTCTCCGTTCCAGAGGGCATCGAGCGGGAGGCTGGCGCAGCCCTCGTGCTGGCTCTCTTCCTCGGCACCGTCGCCGGGGTCGGACCGGCCATCCTGATCTGTGTCGCTCTCGCGGTCGCGTACTCTCATCGCGGCCTGCTGTGGAAGGCCCACCCTGTCGCGGGTCCCCTCACGAACTGGCTGGGGTACGGTCTCGCGACCCCGTATGCGGGCTGGGCCGTCGTGGGGGTCGACCCCAACCTGCGAACGGTCGTCGTCTGGGGGGTGGTCTCGGTCACCGTCCTGGGCTGCTACTTCGCGGCCCAGGCCTTTCAGTACGAGGAGGACCGAGACCGCGGCTACCGCACGCTGGTCGTCACGCACGGGCCGCTCGTCACGGTACAGGTGGCGCGGGCGTGCATCGGTGCCGGCGTCATCGCTGGGCTGACCCTAGCTGCCATTGGCTGGCTCCCCCGGCTGTGCTTGCTCGGGGCTCCGATGGGGTGGTGGACCGATCGATGGATCCGTACTGCCCTCCGAGAGGAGGGGCCTCTGGACGTCGCATGGGCACGTGGACTGACCGCTCGGCTGCTCACCACGGGTCTCGTGGGGCTGGGGCTCGCGGGCACGGTCTACGCGTATGAGAGCGTGTCGAACGTCCCGGTTGCGGGGCTGGGGACGGCGGGGGGGCATCCGAGTGACCGGCCCCGGCTACCCCCATCCGCACTGGCCGCCTGGGAGAACGCCCAGTCGTCGAGATGAGGCCTTGATCTGAAGCCCGACCCGCGCCAAGTTGAGCCGCGGAGGCGAGGATGGCGGGCCTGTCGAGCGGCGACGCATTTGGCGACTACACGATCGAGGGGCTGATCGCCACGGGCGGTATGGGTGCCGTGTACGCAGCCCGCAACCGTGTCTACGGAACGGCGGTCGCCCTCAAGGTCCTCCATGAGAGGTTCCACAGGGATCCGGACTGGCAGCGCCGGTTCAACCACGAGGGTGTCGTCGGCGAGCGGCTGAAGCATCCCTACATCCTGTCTGCACGTGAGCTTGTCGTGCACGAAAAGCGCGTGGCGCTCGTCCTCGATCTCGTGCGGGGCGGACAGACGCTCAGCAAGGTCATCGCGCGCGATTGGCCTCAGGGGATGCCTCCGAACGCAGCCCTCAAGGTGTTTCGTGCCATCGTCGAGGGGGTCGAGTACCTCCACGGCAAGGGCGTCGTTCACGGTGACCTGAAGCCCGCCAACATCCTCCTCGAGGGGCCCCTGCGAGATCCAGAGGCCTGGAGGCCGCGCGTGACCGACTTCGGCACGGTCGGACTGATCGCCTCGCCCGTGATCATCGACGGCCAGGTCGCGGTGGTCGCGACACCCCGGTACGCCACACCCGAGCACCTCTGGGGGGTCGACCGAATCGAGCCCCGCTCCGACATCTTCGCACTGGGACTCCTGCTTCACTTCCTCCTGTCGGGGCGTCACGCGAGCCCCGCGCGAGACACCCAGGAGGCGCTGGAGGTGCTGGAGAAGCCTCTGTCCATGACGGCGCTCGTGGACCATCGGACCGACCTGAAGGCGCTGGTGGCAGGGTGTTTGGCACTCGACCCTGCCGAGCGCTTCCAGACCTGTCGCGAGCTGGCGCTCGAGGTACGGGCCAGGCTCGATGACCTCGGCGTCGAGCTCGATGTCGAGGACCTGGAGGCAGAGCTCGCCACGGAGGTCGATGAGGCCCGTGCAGAGTGGCGTGAGCAGCGGGACGAGAAGCCTCGTGAGCGTCAGGCTGACGTCGGCTACGAGCCGGACGAGGCCATGGAGCGGACCGAGGCGACGGGCACGACCCCCCTCGGTCCAGCGGGCCCGGAAGTCTGGGACACCACGGTCGAGCCTCCCTCGGAGCAGGAGGAGTCGCACGACTCCCCAGCGACGCCAGCGTGGGTGTGGGGGGCCGGGCTCGTCGCTGTCATGGTGCTCGGCGTCACCTTTCTCCTGAACGTCATCCTGTAGCGCGGGCCCGGGCGGCCTGCGCTCGCGACGGTCTAGGCTTCGGATTCAGTCGCGTCGGCGCAGCAGCAGGAGGCCGAGGCCGAGGGCGAGCCAGCTCGAGCCGGTTCCTCCGCCGCTCGTCGTGCAGCCGAAGCCATACTTTTCTGGCGTGTAGGTGCCGACGTTCGGGTCTTCGCCCGAGCCGCCCGCATCGGTCGGAGAAGGATCGGAGCCGTCGGCGACACCGTCGTTGTCGCTGTCGCTGTCGAGGTAGTCGGGCGTCGTGTCGCCGTCGCTGTCGACGCCGCCGTTGTACTCGGCTTGCGTGCTCAGGCCGTCGTTGTCGTCGTCCGGATCCCGGTAGTTCGGAATGCCATCGCCGTCGGCGTCGAGGTCGGTCTCGACGCCGTCCTCGAGCGTGTCGTTGTCGGAGTCTTCGTCGAGGGCATCGATGATGCCGTCGCCGTCGGTGTCGATCGGGTTGTTGATGTCGGCGCCCCACTCGGTGGGGTCGTCGATGAAGTCACCGTCGCTGTCAGCCTCGAACTTGTCGGTGCCCTGGAGGTCTTCGTAGTAGTCCAGCAGCCCGTCGCCATCAGAGTCCGGGTCGCCGAGGCCGTCGCAGTCGTTGTCGTCCCCGTCGAGGAGCTCCTCTGCGCCCGGGTACACGTCGTCGCGCGTGTCGTCGCAGTCGAGGCCTCCCACCACGTCGGACGCGAAGCCGTCACCGTCGACATCGACGAGGTCGCCGCCGGAGCAGTCCTGGTCGATCCCGTCGTAGGCAATCTCGGGTGCGCTCGGGTTGATCTCGGCCAGCAGGTCATCGCAGTCGGTGCCACCGAAGGCACTCGAGGCGAAGCCGTCTGCATCTTGGTCGAAGTCGTCATCGCCCAGGCAGTCTTGGTCGATGCCGTCGTACCAGATCTCATCAGCCCCGCCGTTGATGTCGGGGTTGCGGTCGTCGCAGTCTCCTGCGTCGATGGGGGAGCCGTCCCCGTCAGCGTCGGAGTCGTTGGCGCCGTCGCAGTTCTGGTCGATGCCGTCGTAGGGAATGTCGATGGCCAGCGGGCTCAGTGCGGCGGAGCGGTCGTCGCAGTCGTCTCCGTCGTCGTAGCCGTCACCGTCTTCGTCGTTGTCGTCGCGACCGTCGCAGTCCTGATCACCGCCGGCGCCCCAGACCTCGTCCGCACCAGGGTTGGCGTCTGGGTCGACCGGCGCGCAGTCGGAGCCGGGGTAGTCGCCGATGCTGTCGAGGTAGCCGTCACCGTCGCGGTCGTAGTCGTCGCCGAGGTCGCAGTCGTCGTCGATGCCGTTGGCGGGTGTCTCGGCCACGTCAGGACCCACGAGGCGCTCGTCCGGGTCGCAGTCACCCTGGGCCAGCTGAACGCCGTCGCCGTCGAGCTCCGCGAAGATGCTCCCGATCGCGCTGGGGGCTCTCGAGACGCCCGCGCCGACCCCGAAGCCACTTCCAGAGAGGCTGCGGCCTCCGTCGGAGGTGCTGTTGAGCGAGCGCAGGTCGTCCGCGAGACAGTCCGGAACCCCCAGTGAGCCGTCGGCGATCCCAGGATCCGCAAAGACATTGCCGTCGACGCCGATGATGGCTGACTCGACGTTGAAGGCGGCTCCGATGGAATCGTAGAACACGCTTCCCACGGTGTCGACGCGCGCGGCCCTGTCGCCATCGCCGGCGAGGTGATGCGCGCCATTGGCGCTGAAGACGGAGTCTTCGATCACGATCTCGGAGTCGTTGTCGAGCTCAGCGCTGGTGTCGACGACGACCCCGGCGAAGCTGGCGTTGTCAGCCGCCTCGTTGCTCACGATGGTCGAGAACTGGATCGACGTCTCGCGTGATTCCGCGCCCTCGGAGTACCCGCCGTCGAAGACCGCGCCACCCGACTCCCGAGCCCGGTTGCTGTGAACGGCCATGTTCGCCAGGCGACGAGTGCCGAAGGACTCGTCGAGGAAGAGTCCGCCGCCGCGACTTCCCTCGTTGCCGCACAACACGGTCTGGTACATCTGGGTGTCGTGGCCGCGGGTGACGTAGATGCCGCCGCCTTCGTCTTCCGAGCTGTTGTCGTAGACCCAGGATGCGGTCACGCTGAGCGTGCCCTCGGACATGGAGATGCCACCGCCGGTGCCGCTGGAAGGATCGGCTCCACCGAGCGCGACGTTGTCTGCCACGTGCGTGTACAGGAGCTGCAGCCCGCCTTGCTCGTCAGTGCCCGCGTAGCGAATGCCACCGCCCGAGCCGCTGAGGCTGGTGTTGCCGGTGATGCGGCATCGCTCGCAGTCGAAGGTCACACCATCGCCGAGCCAGAGCCCACCGCCGTCACCGACCACGGCTTCGTTGCCGACGACATTCCAGCCCTCGACGATCAGGGTCGTGTCGTCGACGACGTAGAGCCCCCCTCCGGTGTCGGCCGTGTTGGCCTCGATGAGAGTGTTCTCCAGCTCGTTGATGGACTCACCACCGTCGATGTAGAGCCCGCCGCCGCTGCCGCCGATGGCGGAGTTCTCGGAGATCACCGACTGGAGAATCGCGAGAGCCGAGACCCCATCGATGTAGGCGCCGCCTCCGTCTCTGGCGACGTTGCCAGAGATGATGTCGCCGACTGACGACCACTCGGCACGGTCCACGACGTAGGCGCCGCCGCCCAGGGCGTCGCCTGAGGTCGCGACGTTGTCGATGATCGTGCAGTCGGCGGTCGCAAGGTCGCCGCCGTCGACGTACAGGCCAGCACCCGAGGGCCAGCCGCCAGCCGAGGGCTCGCCGCCGGCCGTGTTGTCGCTGATCTCAGTGGCGTAGAGGGTGGCTGAGCCGCCCTCGACCGTGAGTCCACCGCCGCCTTCGGCGGCATCGTTGAGGGTGACGACGGAGTTGCGGAGGACCAGCGGGCCAGCCACGTAGCCGCCTCCGCCATCGCGCACGGCCGAGTTGCCCTCCAGCCGTAGTGCGGTTCCCGTGACGGTGCCCGAGCGCTCCTCGATGTAGAGGCCGCCGCCGTCGAGGCTTGCGGTAGCGCCCTCGATCGAGGAGTCGAACAGCGACACGTCTGCGGTCGTCGCTGCGTACAGCCCGCCACCGTAGCGTGCCGAGATGGGAGAGAGCGTGCCGTCGATGTCGAGGCCGACGGCCGTGAAGCGACCGTCGCGCACATACACGGCCCCGCCATTGCCAGCCGCCGAGGTGCGAGTGACGGTCGCGCCGAGCACCGTCAGGATGCCGTCCTCGTCGACAGCCATCGCTCCGCCATCTGCGGTCGTGTTCAGCTGGTCGAAGGTCGCATCGATCAGCGTGGCGATGCCGTCGAAGACGCGGATGCCAGCACCTGGTGCCGTCGAGTCGAGCATGTCGGCGAAGACGAGGTCCTGTCCGACGAAGGTGCCCTCGACATTGATGCCGCCGCCACCAAAGCCCGTGTGCGTGAGGGTGAAGCCTCGCATGGAGAGACTGCCCTCGACGGAGACTGCCCGATCACCGAAGCTGCAGCGGATGGTGGTCTCGTCTGCGCCGTCGAGAGCCAGCACCGTCACTAGTCGGCCGCGAGGAATGGTGAGGCACTCGTCGTACTCGCCGGCGGCGACGTGGACTGTGCCGTCGTTCTCCACCCGATCGATCGCCGCCTGGATCGAGCCTCCGGGGGCGACGTACTCGATCACGCCGGCCTGGGCCGATGGGACGAAGAACAGGATGGCAAGGGGGAACGCGCGCGTACCGCGGTGGATCCTAGGGGGCCGCATGAGTCTCCTGCGGATTGGACACACACAATAGCAGGGCGAACGTCAACGGGGGGACCCTTCGCGGCGCCTCTCGAAGGAGCCCCCCGCCAGTCGCGCCGCGTCAGCGGTGTACGGGCCGGTACTTGATCCGTCGTGGCTGGTCGGCATCCTGGCCGAGGCGCTTGCGCCGGTCGCGCTCGTAGTCGGCATAGTTGCCCTCAAACCAAACTACTTCGGAGTTGCCCTCGAAGGCGAGGATGTGCGTCGCGATCCGGTCCAGGAACCAGCGATCGTGGCTGATGACGACGGCGCAGCCCGCGAAGCCCAGGAGCGCCTCCTCGAGGGCGCGCAGCGTCGCCACGTCGAGGTCATTCGAGGGCTCGTCGAGGAGCAGCAGGTTGCCCCCCTCCTGGAGGAGCTTCGCGAGGTGTACGCGGTTGCGCTCGCCGCCCGACAGAGAGCCCACCGGCTGGTTCTGCTTGGTTCCCCGCAGTCCGAATGCGGAGACATAGGCACGGCTGTTCATCTCGCGCTGGCCGAAGCGCAGCACGTGATGACCGCCCGTGATGTTCTCCCAGACGCTCTGCTCGTCGGTCAGGTCGTCACGGTGTTGGTCGACGTAGGCGAGCTGGACGGTCTCACCGATCTGGAGGCTGCCTCCCACCGGCGTCTCTTGGCCGGTGATGAGCTTGAAGAGCGTGGTCTTGCCGGCTCCGTTGGGGCCGACGATTCCGACAATGCCGCCGGGTGGCAGGTCGAAGGAGAGGTCGCCAAAGAGCAGTCGATCACCGTACGCCATCGACAGATCTCGAGCGCTGACCACGACATCACCCAGTCGAGGGGCCGGCGGCAGCATGATCTCGAGTGCGCTTCCTCGGTCTCCGGACTCCATGTCCTGCAGCAGGCGCTCGTACTGGGCGAGGCGTGCCTTCGTGCGGGCCCGACGGGCGCCCTGGCCGAGGCGTACCCACTCGAGCTCCTTGGCGAGCGTCTTCTGGCGCGCCGCAGACTTCTGCTTTTTGCGCAGCTCGTCCTGCTTCTGCTCGAGCCACTCAGAGTAGTTGCCCTCCCACGGAATCCCTCGGCCACCCTCCATCTCGAGGATCCACCGCGTGACGTTGTCGAGGAAGTACCGGTCGTGGGTGATGATGATGACCGTGCCTTCGTAGTCCACGAGTGCCTTCTCGAGCCAGGCTACCGACTCGGCGTCGAGGTGGTTGGTGGGCTCGTCGAGCAGCAGCATCCGTGGCTTGGCGAGCATCAGCCGGCACAGCGCGACACGGCGGCGCTCACCCCCGGAGAGCACCGTCACGTCGGCGTCCGGATCGGGCACACGCAGGGCATCCATGGCGATCTCGACCATGCGGTCGATCTCCCAGGCGTTGGCGGCGTCGATCTCGTCCGTCAGCTTGCCCTGCTCCTCGAGCAGAGCATCCATCTCGTCGTCGGACAGCTCCTCTTCGAAGCGCTCGTTGAGCTTCTCGTACCGGTCGAGGAGGTCACGAAGCGGGGCGACACCGAGCTCGATGTTCTCCCGCACATTCTTGTTGGGGTCGAGCTGCGGCTCCTGCTCGAGGTAGCCCACGTCCGCGTCGGGATCGCGCCAGGTGTGACCCTGGAAGTCGGTGTCGACCCCGGCCATGATCCGGAGCAGCGTGGACTTGCCGGCGCCGTTCGGACCGATGACGCCGATCTTGGCGCCCGGGTAGAAGGACAGGTTGATGCCCTTGAGCACCTCTGTGCCGTTGTCGAGCACCTTGCGGAGGTCCCGCATCTGGAAAATGAACTGACGCGCCACGGGAGACTCCTCAGAAGGCCGCGTTGCCGGGCGTACGCGGGAATGGAATGGCATCTCGGATGTTGCTGATGCCGGTCATCCACATCAGCATGCGCTCGAATCCGAGCCCGAAGCCGCCGTGCGGCGTCGTGCCCCACTGACGGAGCTCGAGGTACCACCAGAGAGACGAGGCATCCATGCCGCGACGGCTGAGCTCCGCCTGGAGCACGTCGAGTCGTTCCTCGCGCTGCGAGCCCCCGATGATCTCTCCGAGGCGCGGCACCAGCAGATCCGTCGCCGCCACGGTCCGCCCGTCATCCGAGAGGCGCATGTAGAAGGCCTTCTGGTCTGTCGGGTAGTCCGTGACGAAGACTGGGCACTTGAAGTGCTCTTCAGCAAGGAAGCGCTCGTGCTCGGCCTGCATGGAGCTGCCCCAGCCGATGGGGTAGTCGAACTGCCGACCGCTGGCGGCGAGGATCTCCTGCGCCTCGGTGTACGTGACCCGGGCAAAGGGCTTGGCGAGAGCCTCGCGCACCTCCTGCACCCCGCCCTTCGCGACGAAGCGGTCGAAGAAGTCGAAGTCGGCTGCGCACTGCTCCATCGTCGCGAGCCCGACCTCCTTGATGAACTCCTCCGCGAGCGCGATCACGTCGTCGAGATCGGCGAAGGCGATCTCGGGCTCGATCATCCAGAACTCGCAGGCGTGGCGCGCTGTGTTCGAGTTCTCCGCTCGGAAAGTGGGGCCGAAGGTGTACACGTCGGTGTGGCTCTGAGCGAAGCACTCGACATGAAGCTGTCCCGAGACGGTCAGGTTCATCGGCTGCCCGAAGAACGAGGTCGCGTCGGCGCCGTGGGTCACCTGGAACATCTCTCCTGCACCCTCGGCGTCCGAGGTGGCGAGGATGGGCGTGTGGATCCACAGGAAGCCGCGATCCTGGAAGAACTTGTGGATCTGCCAGGACAGGGCGTTGCGCACGCGAAGCATCGCTTGATGGGTGTTGGTGCGGGGCCGCAGGTGGGCGATGGTGCGGAGGTGCTCCATCGACGTGCGCTTGCGCTGGAGGGGGTACTTGGACGGGTCGCTGTCGCCGATGATCTCGACGCCGTCGGCGACGACCTCCCAGTCCTGCTTACCGCCCCTGGAGGGAACCCAGTGCCCCCGGACGCGCACGGCCGCTCCCACGCCGAGCCGCTTCTTGAGGGCGTCGTCGGCATCGTCCTTCAGGACGACCTGGATGGTCTGTGGGGTGCTGCCATCGAACACATGCACGAAGCTGACGTTCTTCGAGAAGCGCGAGGTCTTCACCCAGCCCGTGACGGTCACGGGCTGCTGATCAGCTGCCGTGTTGAGTAGGTCGCAGATCCGTTGGCGGCGAGTCGAGCCTGCGGGCATGGCGCCTCCTGCTGTCAGGCGCTCGGCTTACTCCGGTCGTGGGCGGCGGTCACACAGTGGTCTGCAGGATTGACTCTGCGAGGGCAATCGCAGTGCGCAGTCCGGGGCTGGTGCGGTCGAGGGAGCGCAGGTCGGCCAAGGCGGGCAGGGCCGCGTGATCACCCATGGAGGCGAGACCGAAGGCGAGGGCCGCGCGAAGCTCGGGTGTATGCGGAACGGGCATCTGCAGCAGCGCGGCTAGCGTGGACTCGGTGGGAGCGAAGGGCGCGATCGTCAGGCCCAGTGGGCGGCTCTCACGATCGCTCAGGAGCTCCGGCACGAGCGACGCGAGCTGAGGCGCCGCCGCCTGTAGCCGGGTCTCGCTCCCGCCATCGTCGACGCCAGACAGCACACGTGCCAGCAAGGTCTCGGCGACACCGTCCTCTGCCAGTAGGGGGAGGAGCAGGTCGTCGGCACCCACGGTGTCGACCTCGGCCACCCTGTCGACGTCCTCGAGGGTGATCGCTTGTCGGGCGCGGCCGAGCGTCGGGGCGTGTGCACCGGCTCCCCGCAGTACGTCGGTGACCGGATCGGTGGGCGAGAAGGTGACGAGCCAGGCGGCTGTCTCGACGCGGTCGAAGCCAGGCAGACGACGGCTGGCCAGGGCTCGTAGGAGCGCGGCGCTAGGACTGGGAATGCCCTCCAGTGCGGTGCTGATCCAGCGGGCGGCGCGAGAGCGCTTGCTGCCTCGTCCGGCCGAGAAGTGGCCGACGGCGCCCCCTGCAAGCGTGGCTCCTCGCTCGATGCGCCGCTCTAGGACATCACCGGGATCTTCATGCAGGGGAGGGACCCCGAGGGCGAAGAGGACTCGCCAGAGGCTGGAGGGATCCTGCTGGAGCTGCGGGGTCAGAGCCTCGGCGATGGCTTCCGCCGTGCTGTCGAGGTCCTCTGGTGGGCAGAGCTGGAGCGCCATCGCGGGAAGACAGTCGACGGCCTCGGGGAGGTCCTGGTTGGAGGCGATGCAGCGCAAGGCCGCGGGTGTGGGGCGGTCGAGCATCTGCAGGAGCAGAGCTCGCGGCAGCGCTCCGGGACCCTCGAGGGGGTGTGTCACGCAGTGCTCGGCTAGGACGTCGGCTCTCGCCAGGGTGCCATGCCGCGCGGCGTGCAGTGCTGTGGCGAGGGCGCCGACGTCGTCCGAGCTCTCGAGAGCCTGCAGCAGCAGGGGCTCGACGCGCGGTCCGCCGCGGGAGGCCGTGACGGCTGCAAACGGAGCCAGCGTCGGTAGGTGCGGAAGACGAGTGGGGTCTCGCAGGCCCGCCAGACACGCGGCCCAGTCGCGTGCGGGACCGTCAGCGGTCTCGGCGACCGAGACGAGGGTGTCGAGGTCATGAAGCGGAGTATTCATGTCTCTGGCTAGCACGGACCTGTCTGTCGAGGCTCGCTAGGGTACGTGGGAGACATGGACTGGTTTGGCGCCGATGGCAGCCTCGGTACCGTCGGGCTGACACTGCTCGTGCTCGGTGGCTCACTGGCTGTCGAGCGCCTCGCTGTCGCTCTGCGCGCTCGGGCCTGGTTCTCCTTCACGCTGCCTCTTCATGTCGAGCTCCTGCCGATCGCGGAGCCGCCGGCGGGCGACGGAGGGCAGGCAGGCGGCTTGACCTGGCAGCGCATGGAGGACGGGGTCATCGTCTGGTGGGCATCGCGGGCGGGAGGCATTCCAGCGGGTCTGCACGGCGTCGCCTATCTCGCGCGCTCACGGGGCGGCGTGCATGTACAGGTCCGCTGGGCGCCGCCCATGACACCACTGGTCGGGGCGATGTGGCTGGCCGTCCTCGGCGCTGCCCGCCGAGAAGCCGAGCTGTCAGGACCCCTCGCGGCCTTGCTGGTCCTGGCGATCATGCTCGTCTACCAGCGGGCTGCCGTTCAGGCGTCGAGGGTGCTTCGGTGGGCTCTCGCCGAGGCTACTTCTTCTTCTTCCGGTCGTGACGGCGAAGGTCGATCTGAACCGAGCTGACCTTCGGCGAGACCTGTAGGTCGGTGCGCTTGTCACCGACGACGAACGTGTACGTGCCGGCTGGCAGCATGCCGTCGAAGTCGCACTCCTTCGTGACGCGCTCGATCGCGAAGCCGATGGCCTGCTGCATGTCTGGCTTGAAGGGCATGGTGCCCACCTCGAGCACAGCGGGCTTCTTAGCGAGGTCGCACTTGAGAGAGACCTTGCCATAGTGGGTATCGATCTCGGCCAGCCACTCGATGATCTCGCGCTCGGTATCGGCGTCTTCGACGAGATCGCGAGCGTTGTCGAGTCGAGAGCGACACTCGGCGGCGTTGCCCACCGCCCGCGCTGCATGCGCCCCGGCGATCCAGTCGTGCAATGACAGCTCGACTCCCGTGGCCTGCAGCTCAGGCCACAGGCGGGTCACGCCGCTCCAGGCGTTTCGGGACGAGAGCTTCTCGATCTCCTGCGACAGCCGAAAGTACTCGCCCGTGTCGGGCGACTTAGGCGGGGCCGGCTCTACGGTCGGCGGAGCAGCGATGGCGAGCCCGGTGAGGAGCGACAGCAGCATGACGGAGTCCGGAGGAGCGGCTGGCTACTTAACCCGCGGCGGCCATGCGGCTTCCTTCCTCAGGGCACCGGTGGCCCGTGGAGGGCTCCGGGGCTGGTCTGGTCGTCCTCAGGTCGCAGGGGGTGGGGGTCGAGCGTCTCTCCTGCGAGTCGGACCATGAAGTGCAAGTGGGGTCCTGTGGACCGCCCCGAGTTGCCCGAGGCGCCAATGGGCGCGCCACGCTCGACATGCTCCCCGGCGGTGACGTTGGCTTGGTCGAGGTGGCAGTACGCCGTCCGCACATCGTGATCGTGGTCGATGACGACGAAGCGTCCGCTGACTGCATTCTCTCCAACGACCGCGATGCGTCCGCTCTGGGCCGCGAACACGGTCGTTCCGATGGGGACTCCGAGGTCGATCCCATTGTGAAAGCGCTTCGTGCCAAGCGTCGGGTGAATGCGCCAGCCGTAGCCGCTTGTGACGTGATGGGGGGCCTGGATCGGCCAGGCAAGCTCGAGGACCGTCGCGAGCGCTCGTGGCCCCTGCACCAGTCGGTCCCCCTCGGCGGCAGTATGTGCGGGAAGCCAGCGGCGGAGCTCGACCCAGCGCGTTGGGTCGCTCGAGCCTGCCGAGCGTGCTCGCGATGCGGCGCGCTCGACGACATCTCGGCCGAGCGCCCAGCGCTCGAGGGCGAGGTCATGGTCTTCATGCCAGCTCTGTCGAAGCCCCTCGACGGCGGCCTCGGGCGTGGAGTAGTGCTGCGGAGGACCCGAGGTGCGGACGACTCGCTCGACGGCGACCTCGAGCGCCCCGGGGAGGGGACTGTCGCTCGGAGCGCGAACCGGAAGCAGCACGGCAGCTGTCAGGTGGGAGCGGGTAGAGAAGCTGAAGAAGCCGACGAGCTGCGGCATGGGACGCTCGACCCCCCGGAGTGCGTCAATGCCCCAGACTCCGAGGGCTCCGACGGGGGTGCTCCCCGCTGCGAGGACCAAGATGCCGAGCACGATGCCGGCGTCGAGCAGTCCGCCGCGTCTCACAGCCAGCCCCAGACCGGCAGGCCGTGACGAAGGGCGAGACCACTCACGAGAAGCAGCGCAGGTGCGAGAACGAGGCCCTTGGTCCTCGGTGCTGGTGGCAGCTGTCTCGCCATCTTGAGACAGCCAGGCAGGCCAACTCGCCAGAGCACGACGACCGCGATGAATGCGGGGAGCATCGTGCTCGTTCCTCCCACCAAGTCAGCGGCGCCGAGTGCGACGGTCCAGGTCCCTGCCAGTGTGGTCGCCGCCCAGTAGATGGGCACCGTGAAGGCTCGGATGGAGGCCTGACGAAGCCAGGCTTGGTGTCCAACTGAGGGCTGCCGAGTGCAGACTGCAAGCCAGCCAATGGCAAACAGACCCAGGCAGAGCTCGATGCCCGTGGCACTCACTGCGGCGAGCGTGAGCGGGAGATCGGGGTCGGGCCACGGCGCGGGCAGCATGGCGAGCCACCGCGCGAGGTAGCCCGCCAGTCGCTCTGCTCCACGGTGTGTTCCGAGCACCACCAGAGCGAGCTGCCCTACCCAGAGCCAGCCAGGCCTGGAGAAGGCGAGCCCGTCGTCCATGCGTGTGACCCAGCGCATGACCACTCCGACAATCTCTCGAGCAATGGGTTCCACGACAGACGGCGGACCAGGTGCGTTCTTACACCCGGCGCGGGGCGGATCTCGGAGGCTAGGGCAGCTGCATGAGAGCGCGGGTCGCGGCACCCGGAGTGAATCCAAGCACGAACAGCTCCTGGCCATCGCGAGTCGTCTGCGCAGCGTACAGCGTCAGAGCGCCGTCGCGGAGCGCCCAGACCTGACCGCCATCGGGGAGGCGCACGAGCGGAGCAGGATCGGGTGTGTACAGAGTGCTTAGAGGTGGAGGAAGGAGGCCCGTAATTCCCCCCACCTGCACGACAGCGATCCGCCGCACGGGGTCGGACCACGCGCTGACTCCGGCGGCACCGCTGAGGGCCTCGTTGGGCGTCATGCCCGTGGGGGCGCGACTCGGCTCCGACAGCTCGGTTGGCCAGTCACTTGCCGGATCGGAGCCGGGGGATGCGAGGGCAGCAGCGATCCGCCTGGCCCGGTCGTCGTCGATGGCTGCGGCACGCGCCTCGACGTCCCGGGCACCGATCACCAGGTCGAGCTCGAGGGCAACGAGGGCGGCTACTTTCGAGCGCTCGGCTGCCCGGTAGAGTGCGCTCGCGCTGCTGGACGACTGCTGCCTGCCGGCAATGGCGGCGAACGCGATGGCATGGCCCGCCGCGTTGCCATGCCGTCGATCCAGCAGCAGTCCGTCCCGAGCGGCACCGTCGAGGAGTCCCTTGGCGAGTCGAAGGCGGGCTCGCCTCTCGAGGAGGGTCGCGCTCGCTACGACCTCGGCATCGCGGGCCAGGAGCAGGGCGAAGACATTCTCGGGTCCGGTCTCCTCGAGGAGGACCTCGACCGGGACGGGCCAGTCCCGACCCGCTTCGCCGAAGTTGCGACCTCGCTCTCGCGCGAGGCGCGCGCTGGCCTCGTCGCCGGCCAGCGTTGCCATCTCGAGCAGCTTGGAGGATGCTTCAGGGCTCTCCGGTGCGATGTCCGAGGCGCGCCGGGCAGCATAGAGGGCGGCGGGAAGGTTTCCGACCTCCAGCGCAGTCTCTAGCGCGGACCACCACAGGTCGAGGTCGTCATGGCCGAAGCGGGCCGCGGTGAGAGCGTGGGGAAGGGCGCGCTCCGTGGCTCCCACCAGGGTGAGGGTCGCCGCTGCATCGCTGGCGATGCGCTCGTCGAGTGGTGCCTCGGCGACGGCACGCTCGACACGCTCGACCACCTCGTGCAGCGGAAGGCCCGCTCGCGCCTTGGCTTGCGCCAGCAACACCTCTGCTGCGGCATCCGGTCCCCCCTCGAGATGCCGCTCGAGGAGTAGCTCGGCCGTCGCGACGGCATCCGAGTCGAGCGCCTCGAGCGCTCGGACACGCACGAGGCGAGGATCGGCTGGAGCGACTTCCTCGAGCCACTGAACGATGTATTTGGGCGCCCGCCACGCCTCGTGGCCAACGGGATCCTCGGCTGCGTCCGGCTGGGTGTCCACTTGATTGGACAGCATCAGCAGCAGCGCCTCCCGGCGAAGGGCTGGGTCGGCGGCATCGTGAACGCTGTAGGCTCCGAGCCAGGCGTCTCGGCTTCGTCCTGCCTCGTGCAGGGCGGTGGCGAGCGCGAGCTGGTCCTCAGGCTGCTCCGGAAGCTCGGCCAAGAGGCTCCACAGCTCGGCCAGCTCGGTGTGTCGGGTGCTTCGGAGGCTTCGGACCAGGTCGCGCAGTGGGACGGACTTCGAAGCCTTTTTCACAGCCCGAGCGGCAGACGCCGCATCGCCGTCTGCCAGGTGAAGCAAGGCTTGGAGGGTCACCTGCTCGGCGGCTGGAAGCTCGGGTGTCGTCCGCACGGTCTTCACGACGTTGGACGTGATCCGTGGGTAGAGCCAGACCTCGGGGCCGTGTGCTGCCTCCTCGTCGAGGAACTCGGTGGCCGCGATCTCGAGGGCCGCAGACGAGTGGCGATAGGGTCGCAGCACCTCCGTCACGAAGACTGCCCTGCGCGAGTCGAAGCTGCCGACCCGACTCACGTGCGCTGACGCCCGATACTCGGAAGGGAGCTCTGTCGTCGTGAGGACGGTGAGGTCTGGGGGACCGGAGACGGCGACGCGCTCCTCGATCGACACGTTCGAGGGTAGCCAGCGTGCGAGCGCCGGCGCCAGGACGGGCGGCACCTCGCCGCGAAGACCACCAGCGACGCTCGCGAAGCGCTCCGTGTCCATGCCCGAGACGGTGATGCGCAGCTCGTCCGACGGGCGCTCGACCCCTCCCAGGTCGATGTCGAGACGTGCGATCTGCGGGCGGGCGACCTTCAAGAGCGTGTGGATGGCTTCCCGGCGCCCGTCGACGGTCAAGGGGACGAGCAGGTCTCGTAGATGCTGCCGGGCGGCACCGCGAGCTGTCAGATCGGTGCGCCAGGAGAGATCGCCGCTCCTCGACACCCTGGACTCGGTCACGAGCTTGACCTCCCCGTCCGCGATCGTCGTGCCACCGACCTGCACGGGAACATCACGAGCATGCCAGGCTGTGCTGCCGTAGAGCGACGCTGGAAGAGCGGGCGCGGACGCGTTGTCGGCCGCAGGGTCAATCCAGGAGATCTCTCCTCTTCGCTCGACGGCCACGAGGGGGCGCTGGAGCAGTGCGGGGGCGGGCACGGTGAGTGCGGGGACCCCTCCCGTGAGCGCGTACGCACCGGGCCAGGCCTCATAGCCGGCTAAGCGGAGCAGGTTGATCAGCACGACACCGCGCTCGGCGGCCGTGCCTCGACCGCTCGCCACCGTCCGAGTCGCGGCGCGAGCGGTCTGCCACTCCCCGCCAGGCTCCAGCTCGATCTCGCGCGTCACGCGCTCCGTGATCGTTCCGATGTCGATGGCGGCCAGTCCGCCTGCCAGCTCGCGTCCGAGGCCCTCCCGGCTGCCGAGGAGGTCGTCTGTCACCTCGAGAAGACGGTCGCCGGCGGCCAGCCAGTCCTCCCAGCTCGACCAGGCCATCGCTGCTGGCTGGTCGGCTGCGCGGTTCGTCCACGAGAGCTCGGCGGAGGTCGCCGTGGCGCTCTCGACCCACGCGTCGTCGTCGTGCCACAGCGTCAGGGGTGTGCCGCGCGGCACGCGCACCGAGACGCGCGCGTCGATGACGGGGAGGTCGGGTGCGGTTGCGAAGGCACCGCTGCGCTGCCAGGTCTGGGTCTGCGAGGTCGCGGTGAGCGTGAACACGTCGCCGGCTGCTGCGGTGGGCGGAACCAGGAGTAGATCCTCCATCACGAGGGCTCCACCGTCGCTGGCTCCGTCGAGGCCGAGCGGGGCGCGGAGACCGGCGACGCAGGCCGCTGGGTCGTCGATGCGGACCTCCCAGGTCACCTCGGTCGTCAGGCGCTCTCCCGAGCCGAGGGTCCAGTCCACGTCGTGCCTCAGCACGGTCGCCGGGGCTGCAGAGGCGAGGGCGGCGGTGATCAGGAGTGTGCTCATGCGCCGACACTACCCCCATTTCCGTGCCGTCATCGAGGACACGGGAAGCGGTCACGTCATGTTAACCGTGGCCGATGCTCGCCTTGTTGACGATGCTCGGCCTCATCCCTGCCTCCCACGCAGCTCCTGATCCCGAGGCATGGGTCGCGCTGCCCTCGCGAGCCGGCGTGCTCGAAGATGCATCGGGAGACGCGCCCGGGGCTGATCTCGCCGGTGAGATCTCGTGGCAGGCCGATGCTCGGGAGGTCTCGTTTCGGGTGCCGGTCGCCGTCGATGCGGTGCTCGGAGACGTCGCGGTGCTCGTCGGCGCCTCGCCCGAGCTCTGGGACGTTGCGCTCGTCGCGGAGGATGGCCTGGTGGTGCTGCGCAACGACGGCACGCCGGGGCTTGCCGGTGGGGAGCTCGTCGTCGCCAGCGCACGACCAGACGGATGGGCGGCCGTAGACGGAGCCGTCGAGCTGACGGCCTTCCGAGGTGCTGATCTCGGCGCGCTGGGCGAAGACGCGCGGCCTCTGTATGTGGCCGTGGTCGCGGGCGTCATGGCTGACATCGTGGCTACGGGCCGCGGTGCCTGGACCGACAGCACGGGCTGCGTAGGCTTCTGCGAGACGCTCTCGGAGGCGGCTTCCGAGCGCCTGTTCATCGACGGTGACCTCGACGGGCTGACAGACCCCACTGAGTCCCTGCTCGGGACCTCGACCGTCGACGCCGACAGCGATGATGACGGGCGGCTCGATGGCGACGAGGGGGCAGGGGATGCCGACGGAGACGGCGTCCCGGACGCGCTACAGTGCGATGCAGACGGTGACGGCCTCGTCGACGGCCTGGAGGCGGGAGTCCGCTCGGTCGATCGGCACCGCGACACCGACCCGTCTGGGTGCTTCGTTCCTGACCGCGACGCCACCTCGGTCACGGACCCCACCGTGGTCGACTCGGATGGCGGCGGGCTGGCGGACGGGGTCGAGGACGTCGATCGGGACGGCGTCTACGACCCGCCGTGGGAGCTGGACCCCACAGACCCGGACGACGATGCGGACAGCGACGCGGACGGTGTCCCCGACGCGATCGAGATGGCTGCCGCGGATGGGGTGATCGACGACGAGGACAGCGACGGCGACGGCATCCTCGACTCAGACGAGGGCTGGGCAGACACGGACGGGGACGGCTGGCCCGACTTCACCGACGCCGACAGCGACGACGACTGCCTCGGGGACGACGTGGAAGGCCTCGCAGACACGGATGGCGACGGCACGCCCGACCGGCGTGACGACGACAGCGACGGCGACGACGTGTCGGACGCCGACGAGAGTGACTGCGCGCCCTACGACACGGACGGCGATCAGGTGCCGGATCATCTCGACGACGACTCGGACGGCGATGGCATTCCGGACGTGACCGAGGGGCTCTCGGACCCAGATGGCGACGGTGTGCCGGCGCTGCGGGACGACGACAGTGACGGTGATGGGCTGCTCGACGCACTGGAGGGTGAGGTCGACACAGACGGTGATGGTGTCTCCGACTTCCTCGACCTCGACAGCGATGGTGACGGGCTGCTCGACAGCCTAGAGGGTGAGGTCGACACCGATGGTGACGGTGTTCCCGACTTTCGCGACAGCGACAGCGACGGCGATGGTGATCCTGATGTCGAGGAGGGCACCGGCGACGTGGACTGCGATGGGCTGCCCGACTGGCGCGACGCGGACGACGAGTCGGACTTCTGTGACGACGGCCAGCCCACTCCGGCAGTGGACACCGGCCGCTGGGGCCAGGGGCGTACCGACGGTGGACCAGGTCTCTCTGGGGGCTCGTTCACCGGTGGCGCGTGCAGCACGGCGTCGGGTACGAGTGGCTGGCTCGGTGTGGTCCTGCTCGCGCTCGTGATGCGACGGCGCAGGGCCGTGGTGGTGGCGCTCGGGCTCCCGACGGCCGCCTTGGCACAGGACGTGGATGTGCAGCGCTTCGTCCCAAGCCCGGGTAGCGGCCTGCTGACGGTTCACGAGGCGCGTCTCCCGGAGGCTGTCGGTGGAGCGGAGCTGTGGCTCGACGCGGCTGATGAGCCGCTCGTCTACCGGGGTCGAGGCGGCGACGAGCTGCCGGTCGTCTCACGCGTGACGACAGCGCGGCTCGCGGCCTGGGGCCGCCTCGGTCCGGTGTGGGCGGGGACCACCCTTCCGGTGCACATCGGCGTGGTCGGGCTCTCTCCGTCGACGGGCCCAGTGATGGGAGACGCCACCTTGGCGGTGCGCACCAGCGCCCCCATCGGTCCTGTCAATGTCGGAGCGGCCTCGGACCTGCGCGTTCCGACGGGCGCCCCGGAGCGTCATGTTGGCGCGGGGCGCGTGCGGGTCGGTGGAGCGGCGCTCGGCTCGGTGGCCCTCGGTCCGGCCCTGCTCTCGGTGACGACGGGTCTACGCACGGGCGCGGGAAGCCTCGTCGGCAGCATCCCCGTCGGTCCGGCCCTCACGTGGGGAAGCGGCGTCTCTGTCGCCACGTCAGCGGGCGTCGGCCTGTCGGTCGAGCTCGAGGGAGAGCGCTGGCTGACTGCTGGCGCCGTGCCGGGCGCGCGCCCCACCGAGCTTCTCACGAGCGTGTCGGCCCGGTCGGGTCCGCTGCGCTGGCGACTGGGTGGGGGTGCAGGAGTGTCCCGAGGAATCGGAGCGCCGGACTGGCGCGTCGTGGCCGGACTGGCCTGGGAGAGCAGATGAGCTTGCGTCGAGCAACGACCATCATCCTGGTGCGAGACGGTGATGCAGGGCTCGAGGTCTTCCTCGTGCAGCGACATCGACGAAGTGGCTTTCTCCCCAACGCCTGGGTGTTCCCCGGCGGGCGAGTCGACCGCGCGGACTACGACGTCGCCCGTGTCGTGGGCGGGGAGGCGCTCGTCCGTCGGATGGGTCTGTCGGAGGCCGATGCGCGGGCTCACCTCGTGGCAGGCGTGCGGGAGACCTTCGAAGAGTCCGGTGTCTGGCTGGGTGAGGGGAGCATCCCGGAGGCCTCGAGGGGCCCGCTCGCGCGTGGCGAGTGTCAGCTCGCCGGACTCCTCGAGACACACGGTGCGGCGCTTGATCTGTCGCGGGTCGAGCTCTGGTCGTGGTGGATCACTCCGGAAGCCGAGCCGCGGCGCTATGACACCCGCTTCCTCGTTGCCCAGATCGCGGAGCGTGTCGGCCGGCACGACGAGTCAGAGACCGTCGCCAGTGGCTGGTTCAGCCCGGGCGAGCTGTGCGCGAAGGCCATGTCCGAGTTTCCGCTCGCTCCGCCCACGTGGTGGACCCTGCGGGAGCTTGCCCAGCATGGCAGCGCCGAGGCAGTGCTCGCAGCCGCTCGCGCCAGGCCACATCGGCCAATCATGCCGGTGATGCGCTTCACGGACGGAGGAATGGAGCTGCTCTTGCCGGGGCACGCCGAGCATCCCGAAGAGGCGATCCCGGGTCTCGCCCGCCACATCGGCTACGCCGATGGTCGGTGGGTGGCCTCTGGCGGGCTGGACGCCAGCTGACTGCTCGGATGTTCAGCGGGTGTCGGAAGTGACGGAAGTCCGACGGACGTCCGTCGGCTAGCGCCTGACGCTCGACGGTCGAAGGCCAACAGTCGGCTGGCTCCACTCTTGCTCTCCCAGGCCATGGGAGGTGAGAATGTGGTTCTGCGTGACTTGGGGAACCGAGGATGAGCACGCCTGGCTCCGCTCGGCGATGTACCGGTACGGCCTGCTCACGAGACTGCGTCGCTGCGCGGCAAGACAGGGTGCGACCTTGGTGGCCTTCGGCTTCTCCGGCCCGCTGGTGCGCCTCGTGATCGACGCGCGAGACGCGCGGTCTCTGTCCTACATGCTGCGTGGTCTGCGGATCGGTGTGTCGTGGGAGGCCCGGAACTGGGGTGTTCCTCTCGGCACCGTCGTGAATCAGCGGGAGCGAGCGGTCGAAGGAGATGTGCTCGAGGCTGTCGTGTGGGCCCACAGCGCACCTCTCGGGGAGGAGCTGATCCGACCGCTCGAGAGCACGTGGACGAGCCATCGCGACCTCATGGGGCTGCGGGAGATGCTGGAGTTCGATGCAACACCGCTGCGGGCTGCGGTCGATGCGGCCGAGGTGCATCGTCGACTGGGGGGCGCGAGTCTTCCGGCAGAGACGCCAGGTCCGCATCACAGGCCGTCGCTGTTCGATGTCCTGCGGGTGTCGGCCGCCGTGGTCGGCGTCCTGCCTGACGACCATCGCTGCTTCCGGCTCTTCGTCCATCTTGCAAAGCACTTGGGCTTCGACACCGGCTCCATCGCCGACACGCTCGACCGCACCCGACGGCGCATCCGTCAGCTCCGAGCGCAGCCAGAGCCGCTCTGGGCGCTCGGCGCGCAGTACCTCGTCGATGAGCGGCTCTGCCGAATCCCCTGACGCGTGGGAGCGTCAGGGGCTGGGCGCTGCGGGGGCAGGGGTGTCGATCGACAGGAGTTCCACCTTGAAGACGAGCTCGCTCTTCGGTGGGATCATTGGAGGAAAGCCAAACTCTCCGTAGGCGAGCTCGGGGGGGATCTGCATGAGCACGGTGTCTCCGACGCTCATGGTGAGGACACCCTCGTCCCAGCCGGGGATCACCATTCCTGTGCCTGCGGGGAACTGCAGGGGCTTGCCGCGTCTCTTGGACGTGTCGAAGACCGTCTGGTCCGGCAGCCAGCCTGTGTAGTTGACCGACACCACGGCGCCCTTCTGGGGTGTCGCTCCCTCTCCCTTCTGAAGGGTGGCGAGCTTCAGTCCGCTCTCGGTCGTGACCCAGGCGTCCTCGGGTACCTCGGGTGGCAGCTCGGGCTCGAAGACGTCCTTCAGCTCGACGTCGAAGATCAGCACAGCGCCCGGCGGGATGGCAGGAGGCGCCCCCTTGTCGCCGTAGCCGAGGTTGGGTGGGATTCGCAGCTGGCGCTTGCCGCCCGTCTTCATCGTGGCGACGCCCTCGAACCAGCCGTCGAGTGACTTGCCCTTGCCGAAGGGGAACCGGTACGGATCGGCACGCTTGAAGGAGGAATCGAAGAGGGTGCCGTCCTCGAGCCAGCCGCTGTAGTCGACGACGATGTCGCCTCCATTCATCGGCTGCTTACCTTCACCTTCGACGATGTCGAAGTACTGGAGCCCACTCGCGGTCGTCGTGTAGTCGTCCGCGCTCACCTCGGTCCGGGCGGGGAGGTCTCGCTTCGGCGGGGACTCTGCGGGCGCCTTGGCCTTGGCTTCGGTCTCCGGCGGAGGTGCGGGCGCGGGAACCGGAGGGGCGACTTCTGGCGTCGACGTGCCGTTGAAGATCGTCCCGCCGGCGAACGCGAGAAGGAGGAGACTGCTGAGGGCACCGATGATGGCGAGCTGGCTTCGCTCCATGCGACCTCCCGTCGGCTCTGCACGAGGTGGTCGCGCGTAACGGCTTCCGGTCAGTACCGCATCGAGGCCCAGACTGCGGCGAGGATGCCGCTGCAGGAGAGGCCGCCAACTGCGATTGCGCTGACCACTGCGCCGGCGGCTCCGACGATGTAGTACGGGTTGCTGAAGGTTCCGACCTTGTAGCGGCCCCAGAAGTAGTAGATGTCGCGGAACGGGCTGGTGGTGAGCAACCGAGCCATGGCTCGCCGCTGGACCTCGTTGGCAATGCCGGTTGCGAGTGTACTTCCTGCTTGTCCGCTGCTGGCGGCGCTCGCTGCGCCCTGCGGGCCACTAATGCCGGGTGCCGAGCTGGTCGGGCCGTCGGTCTGGAGCTGAAATCGGGGGCCGCTCGGTGTGCCGAAGACCACCTGGTCGCCCACCTTGGCCTGCACCATCGCCTTCACGGGCCAGACCTGTGCGGTGCCGGCCTGGATCAGGAAGACACCCGCACTCGCCGACACGGGCCCGACGACGTAGCTGCCGTCAGGCTGTGGCATCACCGACGCGTGGTGCGGCAGGATTCCCATGTTCGGGCTGAGCTGAAGCTGGCAGCGCTTTCCGTCGCTGCCAACGTGAATGATCCCCGGGTAGGGACCAAAGCGGGTGCCGCCGAACTCGGGCGCGAGCTGCATGAACGTGTTTGGCATGGCGGCAGTCTACACGGCGCCGCTCGCCATACGATCACGCAGGATGGCTACTTCTTCTTCGACGAGCCCTGACGAGCCTTGAACCGGGGGTTCGTCTTGTTGATCACGTAGACGCGACCACGACGACGGACGACCTGGCAGTCCTTGTGGCGCGACTTCAAGCTACGGAGGGAGTTTGCGACCTTCATGGGGTCCTCGATCGAGATGTTACGACCCGGCGCTCTTAGCGGTGCCGACGGTGCCCGTCAACTGAGGTGTGGAGGTCGCGCGTGCGCTTGATGGTGTCGATGGGTCTTCGGCCCGATGGGCGCCCGCGTACGCCGCTCGCCGCCCATCTCGTCGAGCTCGATCTCAGCACGGGTCGGGCGCGACGCACGCTGCGACATGTCACGCCGCTGCACTGGCGCAGTGGTCCCGATGCGGACCAGGAGATGACCTGTGCGGCCCCACTCGACGCCGACACACTGCTGCAGCCCACGTTGACCGAGGTCTTGTGGGTCGACACGCGGCACCTGTCGGTGGTCCACGTCATGAGCCACCCCGAGCTGCACTCGGTGCACTCTGCCGTCCCGCGACCGGGCGGCGGGGTCACCGTCACCTGCGCGGGCACAGACAGTGTGCTCGAGCTGTCGGAGTCGGGCGAGCTGCTCGCGGCCCACCGTCTGGGAGGCGACCGGCCGATGGTCGATCACCGCAGAGCGCATCATGACGCCTACAAACCTCATGCGGTCCATCCCAACCATGCCATTCATCACGCGGGCTCGGTGTGGATCACGGGCTTCGAATCGCGGGCCTGCACGGCGCTGAACGGCCAGACGATCGAGCTCGGAGGCATTCCGCACGATGGCCGACTCCGCGAGGGACGGCTCTGGTTCACACGGGTGGATGGGCACGTCCTCGGTGTGAACGCGCACAGCTACGAAGTCGAGGTGCACATCGATCTGCGTGCGATGTCGGGCACCGAGAGGATGCTGGGGTGGTGCCGCGGTGTCGATGTGCTCGGCGATCGACTCTATGTGGGCATGACCATGCTGCGTCGCACAGCCCACCGCGAGGTCGCGCGAATGCTGCTGCGCGGTGAGGCGGGCCGGAAGCTCCCGACCCGAGTGCTTGAGATCGATCTCGTGGAGCGGAGGATCGTGCGGGAGATCCCGCTGGGGAACCAGGCCGGAGGGACGATCTACGGCTTGAACCTGGTCAGGTGAGTCCGTGGGGGAGCACGGGGTTGCCGCGGCCCACGCTGCCTGCCGACCGGACGATCAGGCTTCGGACATAGCGGATGGCGTGGTCGACGGCCGTGTCGAGAGCGTCGCCATGAGCCAGGCGGGCCGCGATGGCGCTCGACAGCGTACAGCCCGTCCCGTGAAAGGAGGCATCCCCGACGCGCGGTCCAGACCACTGGCGCACCCCGCTCGGGGTGACGAGGGTGTCGATGATCGCGTCCCCTACGACGTCACCTCCGGTGAGGAGGACTGGACAGGGGGCGCCGAGAGCCCAGTCTTCGAGGCCCTGACGATCGAGGTCCCCAGCGAAGACTCTCGCCTCATCGAGGTTGGGGGTGGCGACGGTGCACCTTGGGAGCAGGCGCTCCCGGAGCACAGCGACGGCGTCGTCGTCCAGCAGGCGATGACCGGTCGACGCGACCATCACCGGATCCAGCACGAGTGGGCCGGTCCAGCCCACCGAGTCGAGGGTGTCGGCGACGGTGTGTGCCAGCTCGGCAGTGCCGAGCATGCCGATCTTGATAGCGGAGATCCTCATGTCGCCGAGCACGGCCTCGATCTGCGCTCGCACGCCAGCTGCCGGCACGGGGTCGACGCGCACGACGCCTCGCGTGTGCTGTGCAGTGATCGCGACCAGTGCGGACGTGCCGAACACCCCATGGTCGAGGAAGGTCTTGAGGTCGGCCTGGATGCCCGCCCCGCCTCCCGAGTCGGAGCCGGCGATGGTCAGAGCGATGGGCCAGGGCCACGAGGACATCAGCTCTCCCCCTTCTTCTTGCCAAAGCTGACCTGCGACTGCAGGCCCAGGATCCAGCCGCTGCCCGAGAGGTTGCCGTTGCCGATCACGGCGGGCTGGATGTCTGGCAGCACGCCCGCGTCGATCTGAGTGACCGTCGAGTCTCGAATCTGGAGGTCAGGGAAGAAGAGCCACGCAAAAGCGGCATCGAAGCGAAGCCTCTCGTCCAGGAGGAAGACGCTCGCACCTCCACCGAGCTGCCACTTGTCCGGGTCCATCAGGGCGACCGTGAGCTCCTGCTCGGGCACGGAGCTCGGCTCGTAGAAGCCGCCGACCCGCACCTCGAGCTCATCCATCGCGCGCCACTCGGCTCCGAGCCGGTAGCTCCACACGTTCTGCAGTCCCGCCGGAAGCCCCAGCTTGTTGGGCAGCTTGTTGTCGCCCGTCAGCTCCAGCAGTGGGCTCTTGACCGTGATGTCGATCTCGGTGACCTCGATGTCCTGGAGGGAGGACCACGTCTGGTAGCCGAGGGCGAACTCGATCTCGAGGTTCTGGATGGGCCGACCTGCGATGCCGAAGCGCCAGTTCCAGGGGAGCTCGATGTTCAGCATCACGTCGTCGCGGTAGACGTAGGC